>JANQLH010000394.1 GCA_028280735.1 SAR324 cluster bacterium
GTTGTGAATTTCAAGGCTTTTAGGAAACTTCTTTCAAAAGATCATCCTCCTTTTGTGATTCTGCACCAGCAAAAACTTATCTACATCGGCAAAGAGGCGGGAGAAGTCCTTGATATTTCCGACCCCGCCTGGCCATTCCGTCATTCAGCGTCTAAATCATTCAACAAACAGACCTCCCTGCCGGTGATTTCCTCAAACCAAAGCAACGAGTTGTTGGCTTTTCTCCACAATGCCCCTTCACACCTCCATCGTTCCCGGTTGTTGCGCTGTTATATACAATTAAATAATCCGGAGATAGTGGCATTCGCCCGCTGGGCCTTTCGGGAGGTAATCCCCCAGGTTGACAAACAGAAAAAGACGCAACACTTCACGCGAAACGGACTGCAACTGATGGGATTAGAGGATAAGAAGCGGCATCAACATATCCGGCAGGTCCTGGTGGCACCGGGAGGGATTGAAGCCAGAATTGCCGATCGGATATCAGGCATCGATGACGAGGGGGATATAGGGACATTTTAGATTGTAGATTTTAGATCTTAGATATACAGCTTGTGTTGCTTCGCAACGTTTTTGATATTGGGAACTACAAAAAAGGAGATGAGCCATGTCCGAATCATTAATCGAGCTGATGAACGATCTTCACCAGATGCAGGCCTTGCTGGATGTCTTGATCAAATGCTTTGCCGCCATGACCAGGGACACTGTCGATCAAAAACTGCGCCTCAGCGAAAACGAAGCCAGGCAGGTCGCCGAATATACCCATGACATGGTGGATCAGATGATTAAACGAGTGGAGGACGCCTTCAGGGTGGAACTCCGCAAATCGAAATAATATCTCGAATCAGGCTTAATAAGGTTGCAGGGGGCGGCATTATCCGAAGAAGCATATCAGTATTTAAGTGGCAACCGGCTGGTTGACTGTTATCGATGTTTTTTGCTTTAAACCGGCCCGCACTTCTATCAATTGAGCGATGATGCTCACTGCAATCTCTGCAGGGGTATTGGCTCCGATGTCCAATCCAATGGGACTGTGCACTTTTTCCAGTTCTTCTTTTGAAAATCCTTCTTTTTGCAATGTCTCATAAATGGTGTTTCTTTTACGCCTGCTGCCGATCATACCAAGGTAGCCAAAAGGAAGCCTCAAGGATTGCTGCAATACCGATTTATCGAACATATGACTGCGGGTCAGAACGACCAAAAAGCTGTCTTCATCGATTTGCAGATCTTCGCAACAGGAGTCCAGGCTTTTGACAGGTACTAGTTTTATGGGTTCCGGGAAAAACTCTCTCGTCAATAATTCGGGGCGATCGTCAACAACAATTACGTCAAAATGCGTGGTTATGCCCAATGAAGCGGTTGTGCGGGAAACATGTCCGGCTCCAAACAGGAATAGCCGGTTGGGAAACAAAAGCGATTCCGCCCAGTATTTGTCTTGTTCTATTGTGATCAATACCGGCTTTTTTGATTCGGGAATGGTGGAATGAATTTGATGTAACAAGGCTTCAGAGCAATCCAGGTCGCCATGTGTCACTGTGCTGCCTGCCGTCAGTCCCTTGGATAAAGTGCAGGTGCCATTGGAATTTTCATTCAATTTGAAAATAAACGTGGCTTTCTCCCTTTTTTCATAAACATTTTCTACTGCTTCATAAAAAAGGACATTCTTATCGTCAGCTTCGATATATTCAAGGACTATAGTCATGTTACCACCGCAGATCATCGAATTGGAATCGAAGGTTTGCTGGGTCATATCAAATCTTTGCAGTAGTGAGGTTTTTGACTTAAATAAGGTTTTGCCGACTTCTATTGATTTGGCTTCGACCAAGCCTCCCCCTATTGTCCCTTGAATTGCGCCGTCTTGAAGAATGATTAACCTGGCTCCGCTTTCCCTGGGAGTGGAGCCCTTATGTTTGATAACAGTGGCCATCACCAGGTGCTGTCCCGATTTCAGATTCTTGACGGTAGCTTTGATAACGTCTTTCATGGCATAATTTGGTCAGTTTATAAAAAGGTTAGCAGATGTCATTGATGATTGTATCCGATGCTATGAGTTTTGGTGGTATTTCACACTATATTAATTGAATGAGTCAATTTTCTCAGCAGAAAAAAGAAATTGTAGGAATTATTCTAGCGGCAGGCACGGGTAGCCGGATGAAGCAGACCAAACAGCTGCTCTCCTATCGTGGAAAACCGTTGCTGCAACACATTATTGACGCTGCCACAGGTTCGATGCTGGCAAAAGTCATTTTGGTTCTCGGCCACGAGGCCGAGGTAATTAGGAAAAGAATCGTATTAAATGACATTGTTGAGGTCATTCAAAACCCTTATTATCGATCGGGACAAAGCGGTTCCTTAAAAGTTGGTTTAGCGGCTGTCTCTGAAACCTGTGAAGCCGCGATGTTTTTATTGGGCGATCAACCGCTGATCAACAGTGAGGTTATTGACCGCATCATTCAGCAATACGACAAAACAGGTTCGACCCTGGTAATTCCAAGGTATGAAGGAACAAGAGGAAATCCTGTGTTAATAGACCAATCGCTTTTTAAGGAACTGGAACAACTCAGCGGTGATACCGGGGGAAGAGAGCTTTTTCGGTGTCACCATGAGGCAATCGAATACCTTGACATACAGGCAGATGCGATTTTGACGGATATTGATACACCGGAAGATTATCAAAGATTGTTAAAGCGGCAGAGAACCCAGTGGAACGAAGTCTGATCAAGCAAATTGCGGCAATTCTGCCATCACCAAAAGCAGTGGTTGCTTTTGTGGGTGCCGGCGGTAAAACTACCTGTGTCTACCAGCTTGCAAAAAACCTGATAGCAGCCGACAAAAAAGCGCTTGTCACCACAACCACTAAAATGTTTCATCCCCAATATGAAAACAGGGATCATTGGAATTTGTTCCTGGGACCGCTTCACGGGCAGGAGATACACTTGCCAAACAAAAACCGTCATATCGATATTGCTGCCCTGGAAGTTGAATCGGATCACAAGAAACTGATAGGATTTGCGGCTAATGACATTAATGAAACGGTGAAGGAAGGCAAGTATGACTATATCCTGGTTGAAGCAGACGGAGCAAAACAGAAACCCATAAAGGCACCGAATCAAAAAGAACCGGTTATCCCCGGGAGTGCTTCAATG
>JANQLH010000409.1 GCA_028280735.1 SAR324 cluster bacterium
TGATAACCCTTGTACGCATTGTCATGACAAAAAGAGAGGCCGCATACTGGGTTTTTGGAGGGGTAATTATACTGTTAAGCGCCGTGTTCCATGACATTCTCACGGCAAATGATGTGATCGAAAATATTCAGTTGTCACCGCTCGGATTTTTCTTATTCATTTTCCTGCAGTCAATCATGCTGAGTCTGAAGTTAACAAAGTCTTTTTCCGATGTGGAACAAGTGCATGAAGATTTGGAGGAGTCTTACAAAGCCAAGGATCAGCTGGTTTCAGCATTGACGGAAAGTGAGAAGAAGTATCGTGAGCTGGTTGAGAATATCGATGAAGTGCTTTTTACTCTGGATCTAAAAGGGAGAATTAGCTATAGCAGTCCTTCAATTGAGAGCATAACGGGTTTTACACCGGAAAACCTTTATAAGCTAATGGGGAGTGAACTGATTTATCATGAGGATCAACTGGAAGCCCTGCAATGTTTCCGGAAGACCGTGGAAGGCTTTGAGCAGCATTTGACCTGCAGAATGGTGACAAAATGGGACAGCACCCGTTGGGTGCGCTTCAACCTTCGGCCGCTAATAGAGGACGACAAGGTTAAAGGTCTGCAAGGACTGGTAACGGATATCACGGAACACAAGAAAACACGTGAATTAATGGTGCAGACGGAAAAAATGATGTCTGTTGGCGGGTTGGCTGCAGGAATGGCGCATGAGCTGAACAATCCGTTGAGCGCCATGATGCAGGCTGCCCAGATCGTTAAACGGCGCTTGTTTACTGATCAGAAAGCGAATAAAGAGAAGGCCGAGGAGTTTTCGATCAATCTTGCCCAGTTGTCCAGATACCTCAGGAAACAAAAGGTCTTACATTTCCTGGATGGAATCCTGGATGCAGGCAACAGGGCTGCCAATATCATCGGCAATATGTTGCATTTCAGCCGAAAAAGCGATTCCGGAAAGAAAATGATCGACTTGGAACAGTTGATCGATAAGACAATTGAATTAGCCAACAACAGTTATGACCTGGAAAAAGAGATCGACTTCAAGCGGATTAATACGATAAAAGAATTCGATGATAGTATTCACAGGGCTTATTGTTCCGAGACGGAAATCAGGCAGGTAATACTAAATCTGCTCATCAACGCCGCCCAGGCACTGTTTCTGGACAGAATTCCCGAACATCCGAAGATTATTATTCGGATCAAGGAAGAAGGTGAATTTGCCAGGATTGAAGTCGAGGATAACGGTCCGGGAATGGATGAAGCAACGCGCAGACGGATTTTTGAACCGTTTTTCACCACCAAGCCGGTGGGGAAAGGCACCGGACTGGGCCTTTCGGTATCTTACATGATCATTACCAACAATCATTCCGGTGCTTTTGAAGTGGAGTCGGAACCGGGAAAAGGCACCAGGTTTATCATTTGGTTACCAAAGGAAAAACAACTCGTTAAGGGATAGTCCTTCCAGGTTTTGCATCGGGATGTTTTCCATAGGTTTAATTCCTTGTCCGACTTTGATTAGAGAACCCAATCGATTCGGGGAGTGGGCAGCCTGAATACATCATCCAAATCACGAATCAGTTGATGATCTCCGGAAAAATCGTCTGTCATACATAAGGAAGTTGCCGGTAAAATTCCCATCCACAACCTGGTAAAAGCGCCAATTGAGCATTTCAAAACAGGCAGGTTTTGCTGATAGCCTTTCTTCACGTTTGATTCTTCACCGACACTCACTATAAATTGCCCATTGATACCCTTCCAGCTCCAGTGATCATCATCAAGGTGTTTTGATATCGGATCATGGATTTCTACATTAAACTTGATTCCTGGATTAGGAATATGTGTTTTTGATAAACACTTTTCCAAATCAAGGATACGAAGCTGCCAAAAAGCATTGGCTTGATTGCAATTTTGAAATTCCGATTTTGACGTCATTAACTGATGCGCAAACGGCTTGATCAGCAAATCCTGCATGTTCACGTTGGGAGGTTCCAGCATGGTAACCAGGTGTACCTGGTCGCCAAAGGATTTAACCAATGCCATCAACTCCAAAAACTGTGTCTTATCTCGAAAACAGGTCCACATGATTTGGTAGGGTCCGTTTTCGGTTGAGGTGCCAAACAGCATGACATGGTGAGTCAGATCATTGGATCCGTCCATATAACCAAATCCCATGGTATCTTCTTCTATCATCAACTCCAACCTGGTGGATGAGATCGGCAGGTTAAGGGAACCGTGTTGCCTTCTCCTGTTAACAAGGGATTTGTGTATGATTTCATAGTCGCTTCCCTTTAACCGAATCGGAGGATTCGGGTCCAGGTCCACATTGATCGAGGAGGGACTGATAAACAGCTTATGTTCATAGGGACCGGTTCCGAATCCTAACTGGTTGTAAAATCCCTGTTCAAACATGCCTAATCCGCAAATTTCCGCCCCATCCTGTGCATCGAGTGCAATTTTGGCTGCGGTTAGGTTTGCTGCCAGTTTTTGTCTGCGGGCAATCAGACTCGTCGTTACAGCGTCAACACTGGAAAATTCCAGCTCCTCCTCCAGATATCGCATGTGCCCTAGAGAACTCACCACAGCGGATTCCGGAGAATTGTTCAAGTCGGCGACGATCGTCCTGCTTTCACTAAAGAAAAACTCGATCCTGTCTCCCAATTCTGATTTTACCCAGCCGATTTCCTTATAGATCTGCTTGATCGCTTCAAAATCGGTTTCAGCATTGTATTGTCTATAATTCATATTAATACTCGAAATAGTGTTCAATACCTCAAATTTAACTCACAGTTAATTTTGTTGCAAGTGCAAATTGAACACTATCTGTTAACATCCGCAGCTAGCGAAGAGTTCGTACAGGCACTAATTATTCGATAAGTTTCACCAATAACCGGGTCGATGAGGTTCTTCCCAGGTCATCAGTGACCCGGATATTGTATGTTCCCGGTTTTGCTTTCCAAAGGAACGATTCATCAGGAAGGGTTTTTCCCATGAATTGCTCATCGACAAACCACAGGAGTTGTTTGGCATCACCATCGACAATGGCCGAGAATGGTATCGTTTCTGCGTTTTTATTTCTGTATCTCACGTTGTAAACAACTTCCTGTTTGGGAGAGGTAATTTTTGGAGGATTTCCGGGGGCGTCCTCTTCAGAACAGAGTTGATGAAATTTTGGAGGCAGTTTTCTCGGCATTCCGGCGAGTTTAAACAATGCCTGCATATCACTGGGCCAAATTTCGTAAGTTTCCTTTCTGCTTTCCCGGTTTAGACTCAAACAGGAGCGAAGCCCGGATTTGATATCAATCTCAATTTCACGATGGATCTCACAGGTGTGGATTGGGCTTTTACCGGGAATAAACAGGGATTTTTTCTTGTGCTGACAATTCGGGCCGGGGAGAAGACCGGAAATGGAACAAACTTCGACTTCGGCTACATTGAGAGAGGGATCAGCCACAATTGGTAACGCTTGAGAACCCGATTCCAACAAAACACCGTCGACCAATTCAAACAAAAGTGGTCCGGCCAGGGATCGACCCACAAAGGCAGGATTTGATTTACCCGAAAAGTTTCCCAACCAGACCGAAATCACATAATCCCCGAAAACCCCTGTTGCCCAGGCATCTCGAAAACCCCAGGAGGTTCCCGTTTTCCAGGCAATATTTTTTCTTCGCAACAGCCATTTTGAACTAAAGGCATGAACCGGAAAAGGATTTTGAGAAAGCATATCCAAGACCAGAAAACTGGCCTCCGGAGAGAGGATTCGATTCTGAACTTCGGATCTCTTGTTTTTAAAGACGGACAAAGGTTGAAACAATCCCCCGTTTCCCAAGGCTGCATATAATGTTACCAACTCAAACATCGTAACCTCGGCGCTCCCGAGTACAATGGAAAGCCCGTAATGCTTTGGGTCGTCGTTTAAAGGAATCCCTAAGCCTTTTAAAAACTCGTACAAGCTCGGATCGTTCAATTTGGAGGATAAGGTCAGCGCCGGTATGTTACGGCTTTTATACAAAGCTTCCGTTGCCGGAATGGGACCGGCAAAACTCTTGTCAAAATTTTGTGGTTTATAAGTACCAAAAGCGTAGGGTGTATCTTTAAGGACTGTTGCAGGGTGAAAAATCCCCTGGTCGAGCCCCAGGCCGTAAACAAAAGGTTTTAGGGATGATCCGGGAGATCTTCTGGCAAGAGGTCCGTTGACCTGGCCGAAAATATCATCATTAAAGAAATCGGCGGAACCCAGGTGAGCCACTACATCCATTGTTTTGTAATTGAGCAGTACCGCCATGGCATTGTACACACCCAGGGATTTCTGTCTTTGAACATAGTTGGAAACAATACGTTCGAAAAGTTGCTGATAGCGAAGATCCAGAGTTGTTTCTATTTTTTCCGGGGTGTTCGAGTGTTGCAGAACCTGCGTAACCAGATGCGGAGCATGGAAGGGCAGCTCCCAGGGCCGGCGGAATGTCATCTCCAAATCAAAATCGACAGACTCGTCAATATTTTGCGGGTATTTTTGAATCCATTTGCCCAGCAGGAATTGTCTGTACGATTTTAACTCGTTACCAACGGTGGACACCTGGTGAAGGTTTTTTGTTCTTTTTGTCGGGCTCTGCGGGATTACTGCTAATGTTAAGGCCTCAAGCAAGCTCAGTTGCGCCGGAGACTTGTTAAAATAGATCAAAGCGGCAGCCCCGGCGCCTTCAATATTGAAACCGTACGGAACCAGGTTGAGATAAGCCTCCAGGATCTCATCCTTTGAATACAGAAACTCGATCTGCAGAGCTCTTAGCATTTGATGTATTTTTCCAAGGGGATGCTTGGAATTGATGCGATAGATCATCCGTGCGAGTTGCATCGTGATAGTTGAGGCGCCACGAGCCTGGTCTCGGGCAATAAACGAATGGTAGACCGCTTTACCCAGCGAAAACGGGTTGATCCCCGGATGCCGGTAAAAATACTCGTCTTCATAAAGCAAAGTGGATTCAACCAACAAAGGAGAAATTTGGCTTAACGGAATCCTGATACGATAAGCATCGTCCTCGGCCAGTGTTAGTCGCAGCAATGTTCCATTAGTGTCGTAGACATCTGTGGAAAACGCCCTGTCCTCAAGAATGGGAGAACAGGGTATCCAACTGAAAGTGAATTGTCCGACTAGCGCCAGTGACAGGATGAGACAAAAAACTATTTTATTGCGCATTGGAGGGTTTAAAACTGGTTTTAGTGCAGACACTGGTTATCAGATACCGGTTATCGGTTATCACTTTGTTGTGAAAACCTCACTTTCAGTGATATGAAACAAAACCGATAACCGTGCTCCGGTAACTGGTGACCTTATTATCCTACTTCACTTCAATGGCCGAACTAACGGATCTCGCATGAACATCAGGATCATACATCGATTTCGCCAAAACCGGCGGAACAAGATATTTCCCAATGTTGGTAGCTTTAATACGATAGCTGATCGTATCAAGATCCGAATCCAGGGTCGTGAACGCCAGTACCCTGTCTTCCCTGGCATCGAGATGATCAAGACCCGAATCCCGATCCAGCGAATCGAGTACCACCTCAAATCCTCCGGGTAACAGATCAACAATGACGATATTGTAATACTTTTTGCTGGAAAGAGATCTGAACTTCAATGTGACATTTACTTCATCACCTTGTTTCACTTCTTTGACCACCTCTCCATCCAGATCGGTAAATTCTCTGGTAACTTCAATATTCCGCTTTTCCGGTTTTAAGGCTGCAAGCTTGTCAAATCCGGATTGAACAGCGGAGTAAAAGAGTAATTGCTCACTTTTGTTATTAATGGTAAGTGTCTCGGCAAGCTCACTGAAATTGCTATTGGAGAACAAACCGCCGGTCAGCTCCAAAGGATTATTTAATCCGGCAGTATTGCTTTCCGTCAGGATTACATTTACCGGATTTGGTGCACCCGCGATTTGTGCATAAGCATCAAAAGCAAGAATTGAATAGGCGGACGAAATTGAATTAAACCTTCCTTTTAATAGCGGATTCACCAAATCTAAAATGACCGCCTCATCCAGCTCTTTAACCAACGTTGGAAAATGCTTTGATAGCAAATAAAGATAGGTTGCATCCCTGATCAATCGATCATACAGGTTTTCACGATAGTTGCTGCTCACCTCAGCGCTTCTTTCAAAAGATTCAGCCAATTCCTCGGCTTTGTCGTCCATTTTCAGCATTTTGTAAGAAGCGGCCAGGAATAGCGTGGTTAACTCGCTACTTTGTCTTTTCTCGTAGTAAGTATCCAACCACTTTTTCAGTGATGCCAGCGCTTTGGTTGTTATTTTTGAATTACGAGTCAGAATGTAGATAGCATAAGCCTTCACGCGGGCATCGTGGAGGTTTTCCGGCTCTCTTTTGCTGTAGTTATCCAGGTAACGTAGTCCTTTTTGGAATAGATCAGGCGGAACACCTATGTTCCTGTCTCTGGCTTCTGTAAGAAAATGCATGGAATAGACGGTATGAAATACGGAGACAGATCCCGTGTTATCCCAAACAGAAATACCGCCCCGGTTATTCTGACGATTCCTCATCAATTGAATGGTAATATCCAATTGTTCTTTTGTATCAAGCGAAGTGATGCCGAATTCAGGTCTGTCTCGCAAGACTAGTAAAGGCATGCTTTTGGAAACGACCTGCTCCGTACAGCCATAAGGATAGGACTTTAGATATTTTAACAGTCCGCCGGACAAACCAAGCGGAACAAAGGAGACACCAACTTCATTGCTACGGAATTCCTTGAACATCGGGCGTTTCACGTCAATCTCGCCGTCGGTACCCGCCTTCAAATAACCGGCTTTAACTGCTGTTATGTAAGGCGCTGCCGGGCGTACGCTGGCAGAAACAGTGCGTTTGATGCGTTTATCCTTATGACTGGCGATAAAACGAAAGTCTGCGTTACCCAGCTTTTCATTTGCCTTTAGCTCAAAGGTCACCGATTTTTCGTCATTTTCATTGATTTTCACCTGCTGTTCCGCTGTTCCGATGACGGAGACATTCGCAGTGGTCTCCAGGCTTACCCGAACATCCGCATCTTTCCCGGAGCCTTTCACGTTGTTTGATACCCCAACAGATACTTTAAAGGTATCGGAAGGAGATACAAAAGTCGGTACATTGGGACTTAACACAAAAGGACCTCTTACAAACACACTGTCCGAAACTGCATCCATAGCACTCGCTGATACAGAAACAGCCAGAATACGCATTTTGCCGTTGAAATAGTCCGGCACAGTGAAGTCAAGTGTTTGTTCCCGGGAACTGGAATCCAAAATCCCGGACCAGAAGACAACAGCCTTGTCCCGTTTCCTTTTGAATGGGTTGAGGTTTTTACCAAGCAATGCGGAAGCCCCACCGCCCGGTTCCATAAGTTTTCGTTTGACAATGGAGTATTCAGGCAGAATGAGATCCAGGATCTGCCTTGTTGATACTTCCAGGGCTCTTTTCTTGAAGAAATGATTCAGCGGATCAGGGTCTTGATACCTGGCAACCTGCAGAATACCTTCATCCACACCGAAAAGTAAGATTTTTCCTTTGTGACGGGTTTTGTACTTAATCGGCAGTGTCTGGCCCGGTTCAACCAACCCGGGGACTTTCAAGGAAATATCATTAATCCGGTTCGCTTTACTGATTGAAAAAGGTGCTACCCCGGTTGACAGTGGGCTCATGAATATTTCGGATGAATCGGCAGCGCGGACAAAGGTCACGTTCACATAGGCATTTCCTTCCAATCCTCTCGGAATACCGATGCTTTGAACGGTATTGGTGCTGTTGGTTTTGAACCACTTATGAGCATAGACTTTATCACGTTCTATTGTAATCAGGCCGGACCCAGTATAAGGCGCCCGAATACTAACCTGAATCCGTTCGTACGGGTTATAGTCTGCCTTATTGAGCTTAATCTGCAACTCAGCATTCTTTTCCATATCATGGGCAATATTGGTTGATCCCATCACTGAAAACCGAACCTTGTTCAACTCAAGATCATTATCATCTTTCAGCTTGATCAGGAAATCGCCGGGTTTCTCGGTCGGCAGCGAATATTTCGTACCTTCTGCTTCTATAGTGAACGCTGATCGGCTAACGGGATATTCCTTTTCGATACTTTCATATTTGTAGGTTCCGTTGTCCTGTTTTACCAGAGTCGAAACCCTTTTTAGCTCGATCAGCTCCAGAAACAAGTCTTTTGTTTCCACCTTATTAATATCGGCATTAATGCTGACAAAATCGATCCCTAACGTGGCGTTTTTGGAAATATATCCCAGTTCACCTTCCGGCTTATATCCAACCAGGTATTTTAGCGGAGATACCAATACTGAAGTAGAAGCGGATACCGAACGTCCGCCTTCCGCTTCAAAACCCCGGCTGAAGAATCTTAAGAGATAGGTGGCTTTCTCATATTTTTCCAGTTCAAGGTCAAAGGTCGCATTTCCGTTTTCGTCACTGACCTGATCTGTGAGCACCTGTGAGTATGCATCTTTAGCTATATAAAAAGTAGGAGGTCAATAAGAGCCTGAAGGCCA
>JANQLH010000440.1 GCA_028280735.1 SAR324 cluster bacterium
CCCATTGCAATGCCGGCAGTCTGGCTGTTTCTGAACTGGGAACAGCCTTATCACCCATGTATGTGGCACATGACCAAGGAAAAAGCTTTAAGGTGTTTGCAGATGAAACCAGGCCTTTGCTCCAAGGAGCTCGATTGACCTCCTGGGAACTGCAACGGGGCGGTGTGGATGTAACACTAATTTGTGACAACATGGCCGCTCATTTCATGTCCAAAAAAAAGATACAACTGGTCATCGTTGGCACGGACAGAGTTGCCGCTAATGGCGACGTTGCTAATAAAATTGGAACCCTGGGTGTGGCAATTCTGGCAAATTACTATAACATCCCGTTTTATGTGGCGTGCCCTTTTTCGACCATTGATCTTTTTACACCGACAGGAGATGAAATTCCAATTGAGGAGCGTGATCCTCAAGAAGTAACCCATTTTGGAGAAAAACCTACCGCACCGGATAATATTTCGGTAGGAAATCCGGCGTTTGATGTTACTCCGCATCACCTGGTAAGAGGCTTTATAACCGAAAAGGGAATCATATCGCCACCTTACCGACAAAACCTTAAAAATACCTTTGGTTAGTATCAAGAAAAAGGCGATGCCGTTTATCGCGCGTCTGTTGTGAGATCATGATAAAATACTCTTACAGCAGACAGCACCACTGAATTTTTTACCGCCAAAGTGCCCTTGAGTTTTAAGGGAAGCGGTATGTCATTATTAATTGGGGATTTCAGCAGTCTGGCTATAAATCCTGTGTCACTTATCTCATCCACTTCGGCATCCTTAAATCCCAAATAAAGCTCTGAAATAGGGAAAAAGCATTTATAAATTGCTTCTTTAATAGAAAAGATCGTTTTTACTTCCGAGTTCACAGTTTCTCTGCCTTTCAGCCATTTTTGTATCTCAAGCTCAGTTAATATTTGTCGGCAGATATTTGATTTGATCTCCCGGCTCAAATCCTCCATATCCATTCCTATGCCCAGCAGTCCGCTGCCCTGCCTGCAAAGAATTGCGGCTGCATATCCGGCACCATGGGTGATGCTTCCTATCATTGAAAACGGCCATTGAGGAGACCTGTTATTTGCTCTTAAGACAGGCAAGCCGGTCAGATTTGCTTTTCGCATGGCCAGTTGAGCACATCGTCTGGCGGTGATAAATTCTTCCCTGCGTTTTGAAGCCTTAAACCGGCCGGCAATTTCACGCTCTTTAGGGTGAATTTCCAAAGGTTTGTCCGAAACTTTTTCAGAATGAAAATGGCATATATCGGGAAAAGGATTTGAAAACATGTTGACCTCAGCATACTGATCTAATTATTTTTTTCTTATCGATACCCCAAGAGTTAATCTGCCGGCTGTGCAGATTTTTTCAAGCTCGGAACAATAACAATGATCGTTAAGAAGTATTGTAAATTTCATTGCAACAAAAGTCGCAAAATTCTGAAATTGAGTACTTTATTCCTTGATGCTTGGAGATATGGATGACTTTCGGATTTATCCTTCAGCAAATGAGGTGCCAAAGAATTTATACTTTATAAGTTCACCATTGTTTTATACACTCTTGTATGATAGGTAAAAACGCATACTGCTGCAATAATCCCTTAATTAAAAGGATTGATGTTCTATAAACAGGGATACACGAAGCTTAGGTAAGAATCGACTATCGCCAATATTCATAGTCATCAACAGTGCCATAGTTCAACATGCATCATATAAGCTCGATTTGCTTTTATCATAATGAGCATCGTCATGTGGAGTAATAGAATTCGTAAAACCCGGTTAGATTAAGAGAATACAAGAATTTCTAAAGGAGCAACCGACCAAATGGAACATTTACCCACAGTCGTAGATTCAGGCCTGGAAAATACTCTTCGATACGTTACCTTCAGTATTGGTGAAGAACTGTTTGGTGTGGACATAATGTGTGTTGAAAGCATTATACCCCCGCAAACCATTACGGAGGTTCCCCGGACACCGGATTATTTTCTGGGGATTATCAATTTGAGAGGTGATGTCATCTCCATTGTAGACATGCGTAAACGTTTTGGTTTGGAGCCGGCTGAAGAAACTCCTGATACCCGGATTGTAGTTATACTCACTAATGGTATTCTAGTAGGAATGCTGGTTGACAGAATTGCTTCCATAGAAAGCATGGTGGCCGGTAAACTACAGAAAGCTCCATCAATGGCCAAGCTGGAACAAAAAAAGTTCATTTCCAGTTCCTTCAAGCTTCCCAACGAAAAAATTCTTCTCACTCTGCATCATGAAAAATTGATAGATGATAAAGACTTTATCATCGAAGGAGAGATTAAGTTTAGCCAGGAAATCGTTGAAACCGGATCAAAGTCCAGAGATAACTGGGTGAAGGAAATCCCATTGGTTAGTTTCAAAATTGGTAAAGAACATTATACCCTGGAAAGTAAATATGTTGAGGAAATTATTTTTATACCCGAGCTTACGGAAGTACCCGACATGGAGGATCTGGTCGACGGAATTTTTTATCTCAGAAACTCGGTAGTGCCCGTTGTCAGGTTAGGAGAAAGGCTGGGAAGCGGTAAAATGACGGTGACCCCGGATAGTCAGGTTATTATCCTTAAAAGAGAGCTTTATGGTATCAAGTTGGGATTGATAGTGGATGATATCAGCGAGATCTTTTTTGTACTGGAAGATGACATTGTCGGATCACCGATAAATATTAACAAAGCCCAAAGCGAGCAGCTAAAAGGGGTATTTAAGTTCAAAAGAAATGATGAAAGTCTCATTATCATGCTGCTGGAATTGGAAAAACTGTTTAATGAGATTGAACTTAACCAACTTAGGGAGTTGGAATACTCCACCGATCTGGAAGAAACGGAGCAAACGGAACGAGAATCGGCGATCGGTATTTTGGAGTTCATAGTAGCGGACGAACGGTACGCGATTAAGGTGGCTGATACAAACGAAGTTATCAAGGTGATTAAAACCGTGCCTGTACCAAAAGCACCACCTTACATCAAAGGTATTATAAATCTGCGCGGAGACGTTATCTCAATTGTAGAAGTCGGGCTTTTGGTGGATAGAAAGAGAAGGAAACTCACCAAGGATGCAAGAATACTCATTGTCAAGTCCGGCAAGGAAACAGCGGGCTTGTTGGTTACAAAGGTACTTGGAATAAGAAAAGTACTGCTGTCCGGCTTCGAACAACCTTCCGATTTGATCAAACACAAAGGCAACATTTTTATAGAAGGCATTGGCAAGATTGATGATTCAGACGACATTGTTGTCCTGATGGATATTGAAACCACACTATTGCAAGCACAAACACTGGAAGAAGACGAAGAGGAACTCGAAGAAATTCGCCGGGAATTGGAATTTCTGGAAGAGGAAGATGAAAAAGCGCAGCTGGCTTATGAACAAAAAGCCCATGCGCAAATCAGCATGGATTAATGAGATTCAAGGCACTAGTCGTTGATGATTCCGCCCTCATGCGGAGCGAAATAAAAAAGATCCTTGAACTGGATCCCGATCTTGAAGTTATTGCAACTGCTCAAAATGGTGAGGAAGCGCTTCAATTGGTCAAAGAGTGCCAACCGGACGTGGTCACCATGGATATCAATATGCCGGAAATGAACGGATTGGAATCTCTGAAACATATTATGCAGGAAAATCCTTGCCCGGTAGTGATGGTCAGTGCTCTAACCAGCGAATCAGCAGACGAAACAATAGAAGCTTTGGCGGTCGGTGCCTTTGATTTTTTTCAAAAGCCGTCCGGATCAATTTCGCTGGATATTGCCCTGCAAGGCGATATTATCCGGAAAAAAGTCCGTGTTGCGGCACGCAGCAAACGGAAAATCCGATCCGCAAGCGAGAGCTGGAAAAAAATTGACAGGAAAGCCAAAGTCATCGAAAGGGTCAGGCAATCCTTAAACCGTTCAAGAAACGAAAGGCTTGCCAGCGCTTCTTCAATAGTGGCAATTGGGGTTTCAACCGGCGGTCCCAGGGCATTAATGTCTATTCTGCCTGCCTTGCCTTCCAGTTTTAAAGGCAGCATAGTCATTGCTCAACACATGCCTGAGAAATTCACTTATTCTTTTGCCAAAAGGCTGGATGGAATTTGTGCTTTACGAGTAAAGGAGGCTGAAAACGGGGAACCCCTGCAAAATGGTGTCATTTACATTGCACCGGGAGGAAGGCATCTTAGGGTGTTGCAACATTCGGACAGGCATCACGGAATTGAAGTCGATAATCAAATGACGAACTCTTTTTACATGCCGTCCGTTGAGGTTCTATTCCGATCTTTATTGGAAAGCGCCGGTAATCAATGGTTAGGTATCATGCTGACTGGTATGGGAAGTGACGGTGCCCAGGCTCTGACAGACTTGAGGCATATGGGTGGACATACCATTGCGGAATCAGAAGACAGCTGTGTAGTATTTGGGATGCCCAGGAAAGTGATTGAATTGGAGGGAGCTGAATTCACATTGCATCAGGATAAGATTGCAAACAAAATTGTTGAGTTGATTGGGAACGCTGTATGTCATTAGAAATAGCTCAAGATTTAACATTTGATGAACTTGTCCCGATCAGGGATTTGGTTGCTGAAGCGAGTGGACTGTTTTTTGATGAAAAGAAGTTTTATTTCATCGAAAAACGTATTGCCAAAAGGATTAAGGCAACAAATACACAATCTCCGCGGAACTATTTCAGGCTTTTAAAACTGGGTGGGAACAGTAATGAAATGAATGAACTGATCTCTTCTCTAACCACAAACGAGACCTATTTTTTTCGTTATCTTCCCCAATTGGAATCTTTTGCTGAAGAAGCACTCCCCATGGTGTGTAACGCAAAAAGAGCCAAAAATGATTACACGTTAAATATTTGGAGTGCGGGTTGTTCTTCGGGTGAAGAACCATACACCATCTATATTCTCCTTAAAGAGTATCTTAAAGATTTTTCAAAATGGAGCATTAATCTCTTTGCCACCGATATCGACCACCGAATATTGGAAAAGGCAAAGCGTGGTTTGTATGAAAAGCGTGCCGTTAAGGATGTTTCTCCAAAAATTCTTGATAAATACTTTTCCTACAACGAATCGAGATTTCATATCAACGAGGACATAAAGAACAGTGTACATTTCGACTATTTGAACCTGATGAATCGTAAGGCTATTCGCTCATTCAGTGATATGGACTTTGTATTTTGTCGAAATGTACTTATTTACTTTGATGACAAAGCCAGAAAACAGGTAATCAATTCAATCTACGATTGCCTGACTCCTGGTGGATTTATTTTCCTGGGACACTCGGAATCGGTAGGTAAAATCAGCGCAACCTTTAAACTGGTCAAATTAAAAAAATCTCTGTCATATCAAAAATAGATGGATTAAACCGATTTAATTGATTTGGTCTTTTTGTTGCTTAGCAGGTGAGACATAAAAAAACCAAAACCGTGATAATTATCAGCGGGATATTCTCTGAAATTTAGCTCTGATGCAGCATGGATAAGCACCGAAATCTAAGAATTAACAGTGCCGTTCAAAAATTGATTAACGACCTGCAGCATGAGGATGAAAAAGTTCGTAGGTATGCAGCTGAAGACCTCGGTTATGATAAAGTAACTGAAGCCATACCTCACTTGGTTAAAGGGTTGGAGGACGGGGCAATATCTGTTTCGGAAGCCTGCGCCGATGCTTTGGTTAAAATTGGTGGCGAGCAGGTGGCTGAGCAGATAGCTCCTGCGTTGGCAACAGAAAATGTTCGATTACGCAATCACGCATCGGAAATAATGAATCTCCTTGGAGAACCGGCAGTTCCCGTTCTGGCAAAATTAATGGAATCGGAAGATCATGACGTCCGCATGTTTGCCATCGATAACCTGGTATACATATCCAGTAAAACAAGTGTGAATATTCTTATCAAGGCACTTGACGATGTTAATCTGAATGTTGCGGCGGCAGCGGCAAATGGATTGGGGAAGGTTGGCGACGATGAACATCTGGAAATACTGGAAAGATACCTGGATTCGGAAAACTGGATGAAATGCGCTGTACTAAGCGGTATGGGGAGTTTAGGAAATAAAAAAGCGATTGAAAGCATTTTACCGTTGATACAGGAAGATGATTTGATGATAAAGATGTCAGCTATTCAGGCGTTATCCAAACTGGCTGACAATACCATCCTTCCGGAACTGGTGAATCTTCTAAAAGAGGAATCCCTGGAGTTGTTCGGCACCGAAACACTCAATGTAATTTACGAGATCATTGCTTCCTACCCGGAAGTAGACTATTCCTATCTGTTTGATGATAAACTGATAGAAGCGATGATGAGGCTCACGACAATGGGTGACATTGGTTGCCGTTTGAAGGCAATCGAAATTCTGGGGTTTTCGGATAACGAGGAAATAGTACCCGCCCTAATCGATTTGATTAAAGCGGATGGTATCGACACTCGCAAATCTATTGTTAATTCGATTGTAAAAATTGATCCCCAAGACCTTTCATCTTTAAAACAGTACCTGGAAGACAACAATGCGACCTTTGAACAGAAATGCACAGCTTTGGACTGCATTGGCCGATCCTCCGGAAAGGAACGATTTGAAATTATCAAAACTTTCCTGAGCTCCAAGGATGAGACTTTACCCAGAATCACCCTGGATGCCATCCATAATGATTTTAAACCGGCACCCATTAAAGAGATATCGTCTCTGCTGACTTCCAATATTCCTGAAATACGTGTCAGTGCTGCTGATGCCATGGGGCGCTTGAAAAACAAAGAGTTTATTAACAATCTGGTAAATCAGTTGGCGGATGATGTTCCGGAAGTGCAGGAAGCTGTTGATGATGCATTAATCAAAATTGGTGAAATCCATGAAATTCCATTGCTTGCTCCTTATTTGGACTCTTTCAGCAAGTCGGAACGAAAGACGGCTTTTCAGTATTTCGGAATTCACCATCCGGACAAGATAAGTGACAAGTTTGTTGACGGCTTGCAGGATCCCAGTGTGGAGATTCGGGTTATTTCATTTAAGGTGATTGCAAATCAGAAACTGGCAACGTTAGATCTGATCCGCAAAGGGATTGCGGATCCCGTGGATACTGTCCAAGTGCAAGCAGTTCGCACTATTCGATCTTTGCCGAAAGACGAATCCACTCTTTCATTAATTAAAGAGCTTCTGGAAGCTTCGACCTCCGAACGATTAAAGGTGGAACTCATTCAAGTCTTATCTGGACTGGAAGAGTTCAATGTTGTAGGCTCCGTGATACCGCTATTGGAAGACGAATCTTCATGGGTACGTCTGGAAACTGTCGAGTTTCTGAAACAGCAGGGTGACAGTTCGGTTGTCAAACACCTGGAACAACTACTGAATTCGGAAGATGAGGAACTGGTTGAAGTCGTGGAAGAAGCAATAGATTATCTAGAATAAAGAATGTAAGGAAATGAATGTCGAAGCGAATTTTGATAATTGATGACTCCCCTATTGTTCGAAATCTACACTCGGTCATGCTTAAGTCCGCAGGCTTTTTTACCGTCGATGCGGAAAACGGATTCGATGCGCTGGAAAAGGCAATGAATTCGGATTTTGACCTGATGATTGTGGATATCAATATGCCCAAAATGGATGGCTACGAATTCTGCAAGGAAATTCGCGGAACAGATAAATATAAAGATATCCCTCTCCTGATAGTTTCCACGGAATCCGAGGCTGAAGACAAGATGAAAGGGTTTAAGGCGGGAGCCAACCTTTATTTGATCAAGCCGGTAAAGCCGGAAGTTCTTGTCGAGAACGTCAACCTGCTATTAGACGGAAAATAAACCAGATACCCAACTTACGAGTATTAAACTGACAACAGTAACCAGGATTTTACGATGGCAGATGATCTAAGCGATATGATTCAAGGTTTTGTGGAGGAATCCCACGAGGCTTTTGATGATATTGAAAACGATCTGTTAACAATTGAAAGCAACCCTGACGACCTCAGCATCGTTAACGGAATTTTTCGTGTGATGCATACGATTAAGGGGACTGCCGGTTTTTTAAACCTGGACGACATTGGCAAGCTTGCCCACAGGATTGAATCGATCTTTGACATGATCAGAAGAGAGGAAATAAAAATTACCTCTGATATCATGGATACCTTACTGCCGTCCATTGATCTGTTAAAATTGATGGTGTTCGAACTGCTGGAACCGAAAAAGTCCGAATACAATCTAAACGATACGCTTACCGCTTTGCTGGAGCTTACAAAAGACAAACCTGTGGAAGTAGTAAGACCCAAAAGTCCTCCATCCGAGCCTCCAATACCGGAAATCAGAAAACCGGGACCGGTCACGAAACGTCCCGTAAAGGCGCAAACGGAACCGGATGAAGATCTGTTGGATTTTCGCAAGAGTATCAGCTCGGTAACTCCACAGTTAAAATCAGATTTTGTTGTGGAGGCAGAAGAACATCTGGAAACTATCGAAGAAAACCTGTTGATACTTGAACAATCACCAGACGATGAAAACTCGATCAACGAGGTGTTTAGAGCAATCCATTCCATCAAGGGAACGTCCGATTATGTGAGCCTGGGAACCATCACTCGAATTTCCCATAAACTGGAGACGATTTTTGACCAAATCCGAAAGGGAGTTCAAAAATATGACAACGAATTGGCTGATGTTGTTCTGCGCGGTACTGACATCCTAAGGACCTTGGTTTTCATGTTAAAGAATGATGACACGACAGCAGAAATTAGAGTCGGTGAGATTCTGGAACAGCTGGAAAAACTGATCGTAACAAAAAAGAAAAAACCTAAGAGTCGAACCATTGAAGCAACCCGAGCTGCATCAACGCCGGAATTCTACGCAGCATTTAAAAATGTATCATCACAACAACTGCTGGTTATTCAACACCTGGGAACAACTTTTTTGGAAGAGAATCTGGAGCCTGAAGAACTCATGGTTCTTTTGCGTTCGGTTAAAACATTAAGAGACAGCGCAACCAAATTTAACTTTGAACTGATCGTTTCATACGCAAACCAGCTTGAAAGCATCATCGCGGCAGTCATCTCCGAAAAAGCGGAGCTGAGTGATGTGGCTAAAACCTACACAAGTGTAAATGACAGGCTTGTTGCTGATCTAACACGATTCAATGAGGCAGATGCCGAAAACATTGAAAAGATCGCCGTTGAACTGCGGTCAGGAAAATCGTTTGAACCGGAAACAGAGGAAAAACAAAAAAGTAAGTTCGAAGTAGTCGATACCGAATCGGACCCGGATGCATTGAAGTCAATTAAAGACGCATCTGGTCTTCCCCAGCTTTTCAAAGAAAGTACTATTAAAACCATGCGTGTTGATTCCAACCGCTTGGATACATTTATGAATCTGATTGGGGAACTGATCATTACGAGAAACAGCTACACCCATACGATCAGCGAACTAACCGAACAAAGAGTACCTTTGGATTTGCTGGCCGAATTAAAATCGATGGAGGCTAACTTCAATCGCATCTCTGAAGATCTCCAGGCCACCCTCATGGAAATCAGACTGTTGCCCGTTAAATCGGTATTTCAGAAGATTCCAAGAATTATTCGCGATATTGCCAGAAAAGAAAACAAAAAGATCCAGTTCCAGATGATCGGTGAACATGTAGAAATTGATAAATCGATCATTGAAATGATTGGTGATCCGCTCGTCCACATCGTCCGTAATTGCTGCGATCATGGTATTGAATCCGTAACTGAACGTAAAAGCGCCGGGAAACCGGAAACCGGAAACATTATCCTCCGGGCAAGTCATCTCGGAAGTGCCATAGCAATAGATATTCTCGATGATGGTAAAGGAATCAACACCGAAAGGGTTAAACAGTTGGCAATAGAAAAAGGGATGATTTCAAGAGAAAAAGCAGAGACTCTTGATAAAAAGGCAATCAACAACTTCATTTTTCATCCCGGATTTTCCACTGCTTCCAAAGTGACAGATATCAGTGGTCGTGGAGTTGGGATGGATGTTGTCATTACCAACATTAAAAAAATCCATGGAACGGTGGAGGTTGAATCGGATACCGGCCACGGTACCCAGGTTCGCTTGTTATTGCCATTAACTCTTGCAGTCGTTGATGCCCTGTTGATCATAAACAATGATCAACAATATGCTATCCCCCTGGAAGCGGTAAAAGAAACCGTCGAAATCAAAGAGCGGGATTTACAAATGCTCAAAAAGAAAGAGGCAATCAATTTGAGAGGAGATATTATAGGTATTTCCAGACTGTCGGCATTGTTGGAAATGCAGGAAAAACCAAAACACCCGGATAATGTGCTAAGTGTTGTGTTTTTGCAGGCAGGGGCAAGGGTTATTGGAATCGTGGTGGATGATCTTTCGAACCAACAAGAAATTGTAGTAAAACCTTTGCAAAAATACCTGGCAAACATTCCGGGAATCAGTGGGTCAACAATTTTGGGTAACGGAGAAATCATCCTGATTCTTGACCCTGCAGAACTGATCGATTTAGCCTCAGTATAAACGACCTACCTGTCCTGGGCGATACGCTATGACTTCAATCATAGACAATCGCCTGTCCACCGTCTATCATAATGGATTGTTTTTAGTTCCTTCTGTTCCTCAACATTTTTTTTACCGGATCACAATGAAACCTAAAAAACTAATCACATCTGCACTACCCTATGTGAACAATGCACCTCACCTGGGCAATATCATTGGCTGTGTCTTATCAGCAGATGCCTATGCCAGGTATTGCAGGGCTAAAGGGTATGAAACACTTTACATCTGTGCGACTGATGAGTATGGAACAGCAACTGAAAACAAAGCACGTGAAGAGGGTATGACTCCACAGGAGATTTGCGATAAGTTTCATGAAATCCACAAAAGAATCTACGAATATTTTAACATTTCCTTCGATTATTTCGGTCGAACCTCTTATCCCGAGCAGACGGAAATTACACAACAAATCTTCAAAGATCTGGAAACCAAAGGAATGATCGAAGAGCAGGAAACCGAACAGACCTATTGCGAACATGATGAAATGTTTCTCGCAGACAGGTATGTTGTTGGAACTTGCCCTAACTGCGGATTTGATGATGCCCGGGGTGATCAATGTGACAACTGTGGAAAGTTGCTTCAACCGACTGAGGTCATAAATCCGAAATGCCAGATATGCGGTAATGCTCCTTCCAGACGGCTGACGAAACATTTATATATTAAGTTGCCTGAGCTGCAAGAGAGACTGGAGAAGTTTCATGACAAATCGATTGAGGAAGGAAAGTGGAGCAATAACGCAATCACGCTGACCAAAGGCTGGCTGGAAACAGGTTTGATCGCACGGCCTATCACCAGGGATTTAAAATGGGGAATTCCCGTTCCCAAGGCCGGGTATGAAAACAAAGTGTTTTATGTTTGGTTTGATGCTCCCATTGGATACATTTCCACCACCAAGAGAGCTCGGCCCGATACCTGGCAAGATTGGTGGTGCAATCCCGATGAAACCCAGTTGTACCAATTCATGGCAAAAGATAACATCCCTTTCCACACGGTGGTTTTTCCGGCTTGTCTCATTGGCACAGAACAAAACTGGACGCTTCTTCACCATATCAATGCCACGGAATATCTCAATTATGAAAAGGATAAATTCTCTAAATCCAGAAACATCGGTGTCTTTGGCAGCGATGTAATGGAATCGGATGTTCCGATCGACCTTTGGCGCTTTTATTTGCTGTTCAATCGACCGGAAAAATCAGATTCAAATTTCGCCTGGGATACTTTTCTCGAAGACATTAACAGCAATTTCATTGATAACATTGGCAACCTGCTAAACAGGGTACTGGTCTTCTTTCAAAAACACTTTAATGGAAAAGTCGATGACGTCAGCTTTTCCGAACACCAACAAGCCTTTTTAAATCAAGTTAAAAGAGAAGGGCAGAAGATTACCTCCATGCTGGATGAGGTAAAATTGAAAGAAGCGCTGAAGGCGATCCTCGGTCTTGGAAAAGCCGGGAACAAGTTCTTCCAGGACGAGGAACCATGGGCAACCGTTAAAACAGATAAAGAGATCACAAAAGCCAGCCTGACCGTGTTGATTTACCTGGTGCGAGACCTGGGAATTATGCTCTCTCCCTATATGCCCGATACGTCGGCTAAAATACTGGGCATGCTGGGTGAAGATGATCCGGAATTCAACAAGCTCGGTGACTGGAGTAACTTTGCCGGGAGACAGCTGGCCAAATCGGAATTGCTGTTTTCCAAGCTGCAAAAAAAGAAGATCGATCAGTACCGGGAACAGTTTTCCGGTAAAAGAGCAGAAAAGCCCGACCCGACAGCCGCCTGGTCTGCCATTCAATTGAAAGTTGGCGAAATCAAAACCGTTTCACAACATCCTTCTGCAGATCTGCTTTACGTGGAAGAAATTGATTGTGGTGAAGAAAGGCCAAGAACCATTGTATCCGGTTTAGTGAAACACTGTACTGTTGAAGACCTTTTGGGTAAAAAAGTGTTAATCGTAACCAACCTGGCTCCTGCAGATCTCAGGGGTGTAACCTCGGAAGGTATGCTGCTGACAGCAGAGAAAAAGAAAAAGCTGGAGGTCATTGAAATAGAGAACGCAAAACCGGGAACTGAAGTATTGATGGAAGGAGAAAACAAAGCTTCTGCCTATGACGAAATTACCATTGATCAGTTTACACGGGCTGGATTGAAGATAGAAGGTTTTTCAATGAAAGTTGGTGATCGACAGCTTTTGATTGGCGATCAACCTATAACAACCCAAAAAGTGGAAAACGGAAAAGTAAAATAGTCGGGTATCAAAACTTATACTGGTAGTTGAGTAGAGGAATTTGCGGTTTTATCGGTTTAGTCGGGTTCTCTGCAAAATGGTAGGAACTGCCTTGCAAAGGCAAGTTTTGCACGCCTCCCTCAAACTCACTTGGTAACGGTGGTTCGCTATAAGGAAACACTGCCTGCTTGTTCAACTGGATCACACCAAAAATAAATCCAAGAAAAACGCCAACTCCATAACCTTGCGCGATGCTTCCTCTAAGATCCGCGCTGGGTGCCAATGGATCCAGCATCCAATACGCAATACCAATACCCGCTCCCAACACACCGCCTCCAATAGTGTAATAAGCCACCGATCTTGTTGCTGCTTTTCCCGTATCTTGTGCGTAGGTTGAGGTTGATTGGATGAAAATAAACAGGCTGATTAATGCGATTATGCTGAAACACCTGAAATTTCTATTCATTCGTTTGTTTTCCACAAGTTGATAATGTCTGAACTAGTCAATAGGATTTTGTTGATAAAAAGTCAATTCATCATCCATGCCGTTATGGTTGATTCAAGCATTTTTGCAATGTTGATAAAACGCCAGTGTTTCCGTCGCAAGGCTCTCCAGGGTGTATTTTTCTTGATAATCGTTCAAGGCATTTTGTTTTGCCTTATCAAACTCTACATTGTCCTCCAAAGCCCAGTTCATGGCTTTTACCAGTTCAAAAACACTTTTCTCCTCACATAGATAACCGTTTTTGCGATGAGAGACAATATCCGGTAATGTCCCGGTTGGAAAAGCGATAACAGGGATTCCCATCGAAAAAAACTCTACGCAGACCCGGCAATTCACCTCACTTTCAAGAGATGGAATAACCCCGCAGTGCACCGTTTCCAAAATGCTTCCAAGCTGCTTTTGAAATCCTAGAATAGTTACCTTGTTTTTTAACTGGTTGATCTCAATAAATGTTTCAATTTCAGTTAACACATCCGGAAATTCTTCCAGGTCTTTAACCAGGAAAAGAATATGAGCCGATGATGTTTCAAGTTGAATAAAAGCCTGTAACAGCGGCAAATGTCCCTTGACCTGTTGAGTTCGCCCCAGCAGGGCAAAAACCTTATCGCTATTCGGAGGGTGATACCCCGGCACCTGGTTCAAGTCATTTTTGGAATCACGCCGCCTGACAGCCGAATCTCCATAGTAAATGGTTTTAACGTGTTGTTGGGAGTTACTGCCCAACAAAGCCCTTATCCAACGGTAAACAGGTGAACCTACGGTAATAATCCCATCACAAGAGCGTAAATCGTAAAGAAACCTGTTAATGAAATGACTCTTGGGAGGAGTGGCTATTCCTCTTGTTTTTATATAGGTCAAACCTGGTCGGAACCTTCTGGCGATACTGAACAATATGGCTCCATTGGATTTGAAGGAGTTGATCACTTCAATTTTTTGTTGATCTATGATGCGCAGTAGCTTTCTGAGATTGGAAACTTGTGTGATCGGTGAATGCGAATCCAGGAGGATAGATGTAACCGTCTTTAGTCCGTAATTTTCAGCCTTCTGATGTACCGGTGACCCGGGATTAACAATAATCCGGACGTTTAACCCCTGGTTTACAAGCCCTCTTGCCAGGTTAATGGCATACGCTGCCTCCGCATTCCACCAGCGGACATTGATTGCGAGTAAAACATTTTTAAAAGACGTTAATTCAGGCATAAAAGAGACAAAGTGCTAATACAATCCTAACCAGTGCTTGAACAAAAACCAACTCGGCCCATACTAAGAAAAGCTTTGAAAGCGATTTGGAACTTCGAAACGTAGTGCTTTCAGCATTCAGGGACCAACAGGCTTTTGCTTGTCATTGTAATGTTTTACGCTGAAAGCCAACGCTTGAATGCAGGTCAAACTTCGAACTGAACTCCGGCATTTGACACAAGGCTGAATACGGGTTTTATGCTTTTCCGTTCAGGCACTATCGAATAATGGGCTGAAGCTTTTTCCAGACGAGCCCCGGTGAAACTTCATGCAAACAATTGGTGTGCCCAAACGGGCAGACGCGTTTAAAACAGGGTGAACAATCAATATCCAGTTTGATGATTTCCGCAAGGTCGTTAACAGGTCCGGTCCATACTGTGGAGGTTGAACCAAAAATGGCAACCTGCGGTCTATGCAAGGCTGCCATGATATGCATGGTTCCAGAATC
>JANQLH010000310.1 GCA_028280735.1 SAR324 cluster bacterium
CAACATTTTATTTTTCGCTTAAGCTAAATGGCACGACCCCACATCCGTTGAAAGAAGATACGAACCAATCGGAGAGGTTTAAAGAACTTGAAATTCTTGTGTTGGACGATAATCAGTACTGCATTTCCCTCCTTGAAAAGATCCTTTTTAAACTCGGTTGCAAAGTGTATGCGTTTCAAACTGATGAGGAAGCATCCGGTGCCGCCAAAAAGAAAATAGCATCCGGTCAAAGCTATGATTTGTGTCTCATTGATGATTCAATTCCAGGCACTAACGGTGTAGACCAGTATCAATTGATTAGCGAGTTAGGCCAAAACAGTCCTCCAATCATATTAATGAATACTATTGCGCGATATGCTCAACTGCGAAACAGGCAAAATCAAAGCTTTTCCTGCTACCTTTACAAACCGTTTGATATTAATGCTGTCAAGGATTGCATAGCGCACGCGCTGGGTTTGCCTGATGCAACGTACTTTGATGGCAGGATTTCCTCAAAAGAATCCGCTCAAACTTACCGGAATAGTTTACAGGGATTAAAAATTCTTGTTGTAGAAGACAATCCAGTAAACCAGGACATCACTGTTGCAATTTTGGAAAAAGTAGGAATAAAGGTCCAAACTGCAGATAATGGAAGGATTGCAATTGACATGTTAAAGCAGTATCAATTCGATGCTGTTTTAATGGATGTCCAAATGCCTGTGGTTGACGGTTTGACGGCATCCAAAATCATCCGAACAGAACTTGGATTGACCTCTCTGCCAATAATTGCAATGACAGCACACGCCATGAAAGGTGATGAAGAAAAATGCTACCAGGCTGAAATGAATGAATATATAGCAAAGCCACTAAACCAGAACCTCCTTTTCAGAACGATTGCGATCCAGACAGGACGTCAGGGTTCACTGGATGAATACCAACAACCCGGACTGCCGAGTGAGTCTGAAAATAATGAGTTTAATATTCCCAAATCTTTGCCTGGCTTAAACATTCAGCATGCTATACAAACCCTCTCAGTGAAGCCTGAAAACTACATAAAAATCGTTAAACGATTTCAAGCATTTCATTCTTTGTATATCCAAGATTTGGAAACCGCTTTTCAGTCAAGGCAATGGATGGACCTTAAAAAACTCGCTCATAATGTTCAAGGTAGCGCAGCTAATATTGGGGGAGTTCAGACTCAAAAATCTGCATTGATTTTGGAAAAAGTAATTGAAGAAAAAAAATCATCGGGAATTGACAACGAATCAATCAAACCGTTTGTCAACAGCCTGATAAAAGAATTACAGCTGCTATTACATTCAATAGATATTCTTCAGGCGGATCAGGGTAAGGGACAAGATTCACTACCTGAATTGTCACATGATCCTGCACTCGACCTTCAAACATTAAAATCAGCTTTATTAATCGCCATCGATAAGATGGATCCGTTGCTAATTAACTCAACACTTCAAGAACTTAAACACTATCTTGATCCGTACCAGGTTTCCGTTTTAGAAAAATGCATCGGCAGTTATGATTACGATGAAGCTTCGGAAATCATAAAAAAGCTTTAAATAATTAGAATGCCTTTGAACACACATTGTGGGGTTTTCTTGACATGTGCGACTTCACGGTAATTGCTGCATATATCAAAGCTCGCATAGCATGGTAGTCAGTTCTCGGTTATCCGACATCGGTCGTTGGTGGAAGCTTGGCTTTCGGTTTTAGCAACAAATTAAGAGGATACATGTTGCTCTTGGATAGCTCGATTGTTTTTCAACTCCTTGCTTGGCTTGAGTAATTGTTCTACAAACTGATAGCTGAGACCCGATAACTGATAACTTAAGGGAAATCGGAATAAAAGTAATACTTGTAGGCAAAGCACCCCAAGACAAACCCAAAAAGTGTGTTTGATTTATTAAAGTAAACAAAGAATGGAAAAAGGTCCAAACAAACAGCCTTTGGTCTTAATCGTAGATGATGACACGATCAACATCGATATTCTGGTTGAGTTGCTGCAGGATAACTACCGCATAGGTATAGCCAAGAACGGATTGAAGGCTATCGAGTATATTAAAAACAACAAACCTGATTTAATTTTATTGGATGTGATGATGCCTGAATTAGACGGATTCCAGGTTTGTCAAAGACTAAAATCTTCGAAAGAAACAAATGATATAGCAATTATTTTTTTAACTGCATTGCAGGATACCACAAGCGTCCGCAAGGGTTTTGAATTAGGAGCAGTGGATTACATCACCAAACCGTTTAATACCATCGAAGTCAAAGCCAGGGTTCAGACACATCTATCCGTTAAAAAAATGGGAGAAGAGCTGGCTGACCAAAACCTGATCCTCCAATCAAAAGTCGAAGAAAAAACCAAACAAATCAACAATGTATTTAAATCTACAATACAAGTAATGGCTCAAATGGTGGAAACCAGAGATCCGTATATTGCCGGGCATCAGCTAAGAGTTGCGGGGCTGGCTTGTGTTATGGCGGAAAAGCTGGGAATGACGTTTTCTGAAATTGAGACCATAAGAATCGCCGGTATTCTCCATGATATTGGTAAGATACGAATTCCTATCGATATTTTAAACAGACCTGGCGGTATACTGGGAGCTGAATATGACCTCTTAAAAATTCATCCCCAAATTGGTTTCGAACTACTCAGCGGAATTCCTTTTGAGCAGCCAATCGCTCAAATAGTTTACCAGCATCACGAAAAACTGGATGGCTCAGGTTATCCAAGAGGGATCACGGAAGAAATGATTCTTAAAGAAGCCAAAATCCTATCCGTAGCAGATGTGGTTGAAGCTATGAGTTCACACCGCCCTTACAGGGCAGCATTAGGCTATGAACATGCTCTTGATGAGGTAATCAGCAACCAGGGCGTTCATTATGATGCTGATGCCGTTGAAGTTTGTAAAGAATTGTTCCAGGAAGGATTCACATTTTAGGAACCCATCTTTAAAAGTTTTCCTCCCGTCTTCAGCTATTGATTAAAGTTCTTTATTGATTGACCGAAAAAGAAAAAAAGACTTTTTTAATCGGCAAATCAATAAGGACTGTCATGATCTCTAACCGGCGAATAGTAAAAAAGGAGAATCCATATTCAAAACCATCCTTAATATCTTCAAATAACAGCCATTCCGAAGAAAGCTTTGAAAAAATATTAGACCGGGAACTCATCAAATTAACGCCGGTTTCATCCAATAACAGGAACAACGGATCTGTTCACCGGATTCCCCATTCTAAAATGTCGATATTGGCAGAATTGTGCTCCATCCCATGAACAGAATCCGTTTTGGATTGACCCTTTTATAATTGAAATAAAAAATTGATATCAACCTAATAAGCTGGTCCCATTTTTCCTTTGAATTTTTATTTCGATCACGATAAGTAAAAGACGGGCCTATAAACGAACACTAAAAAAATGCGGCTCAAAAACTTAAAAATCCAGGTTTTAAATGACTTTACCGATCATTGATCATCTGGATGGCAAATTCGTTATTAGAGTGTATAATATCCGAACATTTACCATAGTGTCTTACTAAAAGCCGCTAATACCAGATCGGAGGTTTATTGATTATGGCTGAACAATCCCCAATAGGATCAAATCAAGTGAACGACTATTTGAAAAAGCGCCGAACCACTCGCACATCGGGGGGAAGGGCACCAATAAAGCGAGTTTCTTCATCAGAAGCACCTCCGGCCAGAGGACTTATTCGTAAGGAGAGTTCAAGTTCTGCCCGACCAGCTGGCGGACCACTTAAAAGAGGAGTAAGGACTGCGCCACCTGCACGAGGCGGAGTCAAAAGGATTTCAAGAGATGAAGCTTCAGGAACAGCGGGCGACAAGCCTAAAGTAAAGATCGTCACCAAGACACTTCCCGACGGTCGAGTAGTAAAAAAGAAAATGGTAATGAAAAAAAAGGTCGTCAATAAGAAACAGATGACACCGGAAGAGGAAGAAAAGTTAAGATTGGAACAAGAGCTATCCGAAAAAGAACTTGCAGAAAAGCGGGCTGAAGAAGAAAGAATTAGAAAAGAAAAGGAAGCCGAAGAAGAAAAACTAAGACTTGAACGTGAAGCTGAAGAAAAGAGGCAGGAAGAGGAAAGAATCAGACTCGAAAAGGAAGCTGAACAAAAAAGACTGGAGGAAGAAAAAGAAAGGCAGGAAAAAGAAAAACAGCGTATCTATTCCAAAATAGAATATTGTAGAGGATCTTTAGGACCGGAAGATAAAGAAAAAGCCAAAAAAATCGCCGAGCTGATGGTTAAGCGCAATATAAAATGGGACGGATACATTTCTCTTTCAAGCGGAATTGGAGGTGCAGTTTTAGCACCATAATGGAGCTTTAGAATCAATCACTTTCACAGGCAGGATGTAATTGTTTGGACCAAATGAACATCATACTTCTCTCATTCTCAATCATCCTGCTTGTCGCATATATGCTCTTTCTTGCCCGTAAGAAAGATTATGATCTACTAAAATCCCCTCCCCAGACACAAAAACTCCCTCGATCCAAACACGAACTCGCGCTTCGTGAATTAAATGAGTTTAAAAAGCTTCCCAAACCAAAATCAAAAAAAGCCCTGGTTGAACACAATTCTGAACAGTTTTATCTGGAAAGGCGATTATACCAGGTTCAACAGGAAACAGAAGCAGAACAAAAAAGCTATTACCTGGCGTGTAAAGAAAGAGAAATAAGCTGGAATGATTATCAGGACTACTTTAATAACCTTTCATTGATCGAAAAATTCATCGTTCCCGGAAAAGTTAAAGAATTAGTTGTATTAAGAAACTTGTATTTAGAATCTGAGCAGAAAGTAGAAAAGGAAATAAACAAGTTCAGCGCGAGAACCAGGGTTCGCCACCACGAGGAAAATGTTAAAAGGCAAAGAGAAGCTGAAATTGAACAGAACACGCTCAAAAAGATGTCTCAAGATGACCAAAACAATACTGAAGCAACAGTGTCAGACGACGAACTTGACCATCATGAAACAAATGAACCCCATTCAGTTGCTACGGAAACTACATTGACAACTCCTCCTGAGAGCGAAGAGGAGAAGAACAGCAACTTAGCCGAGCACCTTTCAGCCAATGCCCCGACCGGTATAAATCCATCCAAAAACAATCACTTTGGTCAGGAGGATTTTGCAGAAAAATATCCGGATTACAATGGATTAACTTTCATCGACGAACAGTTCTCCATGGAAGAGCTTGAACAGTCCGTTGTGCAGGATGCAAATTTCGATAAAACATATTTTGTTTCCGTCACATTTAAAAACCGTCATCAATATAAAAACTGCAGTTTTCAAGGCACAGACTTTTCATACAGCAAATGGGATAAATCGGAGAACCCCCATCGAGTATTAAGCTGTGATTTTTCCGGTGCAAAATTTAATTCTTCGCAGCTTCAATATGTAGCCTTTTATAATTGCAACTTTGAGTTCGCCGACCTCCAGGACGCGCAATTAAACTTGGTAAAATTTGTCAAATGTCAGTTTGAAAACTGCAATTTATCTAATGTAGACTTTTCAAGAACAGTCATGTCAGCAGATATGCTGGAGACAATTGATTTTTCGACAAGTATTTCCCCACCAAAAAATGCAGTTGATCAGGATGTAAATGAAAAATCCAAAGATACGGATGACACTGATAATATAATCAGCCCTTTGACCGTTGAGGACTCCTGACCAATCGTTCCTCAAGTTAGTACCTCTTTCTTTCTTTCCAAAACTATCCTTTTTGCTTTGCTTGTTTTTTAGAAGCGGATTTTCTACAATCAGCATCAAACAGGTACGCTCATTGAGAGGTTTTCACCATTCAATGGCAAACTCAATTGATTTCAATGAGTTATACCAAAAGAAATAAATTGATTTACCTTTCAACCAAAAGTTACCGATTTCATTTCTAAGGAAAACATGCAAGCAACCGGAAGAGCAAATCTACCCAAGCTATTGATATTTTTACTATTTACTTTTACCCTCCAAGCATCTGTCAAGGCTGACCAAGTGCTTCTGCTTGAGGATTTTGACCCGAATACCACAAATCTGGGAATATTCAACTCTTTTAAATATCATACAGTTATCATTGCAATTACCCAAAAAAACAAACTCCCGTTTGATTGTCATGCAAATCGTTATATTTTTTATGATTACAAACTTGAGGACTATTTTGAAATTGCAGGAGGAAACCTAAAAATCAACGGTAACTACACCAAAATTATTACCTCCAAACTGCTTACAAAAGTCTCCATAGGGCACGATGACACAAAAGACTTGCAGAACAGTTTGCAACAGATTGCCTCAACCTTAAACGTTTCGCTGCAAACCCTGGCATCCGGAAAATCTGTCAGTACAGATAAAACAGTATCATGTTGGCAGCAGATTGAACTTGTGGATAGGTCAACCAGAGAAAGACAAAGCTTCCCTTTCTTATTGGCCAATGCATGTCAATTTGCTTGGTGCAGCGAAATGTACTGGATCGACGATACCAATGTTAACTTATGGATACAAACCGAACCCAAAGAATTTCGTTTGATCCTCCTAAACACAATATCAGGGGATTATCGTTTTAAAAGCAGCACTCCAAAATTTACAACCCAGGAATTCATGCAGCTAAATGCTCCGCGAGACAATCTGGTAACAAAAACAAACTTGTCTAACGGCAGTTTCACGTTAAATTCCAAATTGGGAAATCGAATCAGCCTGATGTGGAAATTACGTCCCAATAAACAAATTCGTATAGAGCTTATTAGAGCAAAATCGAATAAAAAAGCGGCAGAGTCAGTCGTAAAAAATGTGCAAAACTTAATTAGTCAAAAACAACACGCTGAAGCATTGAGACTGATAAACTTTGGCTTCTGGTTGAAACCGGATCATTTTCAGTTGAGATATGAAAAGCTGAGAATATATGCATCACTTGCTTTAACCGAAAACTTTTTTTCATCCCTGAAAGATGGTTTCACAGAGACTGAAAAATTCGAAGTTTGTAAAAAGCTGCATGTGGACCCGGTACTCAAGCAATTCTGGGTAAGAAAGGACTTTGAAGCAGGGTTTAAACAACTATGTCTCTGATTTTTATTGTCTTCGGATTGTGTGACTTGGATAGACCAACTTGAGCCCACTTCACGAGTTATCGTTGCCTCCCTTACACAGCTGTTTGACTGTCTTTCGAGCTGACCGACTCGGGCAATAACTCTTTGAAAGCACGAACACTGGGCTCTTGGGAACATTTATCCGTTAGCCTTGGGGAACAGAATGCAGGAAAATATGTGGAACTGCAGATGAAAAGCTAGTTTATGTGTCCCTTCCGATTGGATGGAACTGATCAGAAATTGCGACCGACATTGAACTTTACAAACCGTTCAAAGATAAACCAGCGAAGAACGACTGAACATATCAGAATCCTCGCTGATCAAGGATACAATAGATGCCCTGCTAATGAAGGTAAGAATGCAAAGGGATTGCTAACTAAAAATCTTGTCGATTTTTTCAGCCATAGTCGCTGCATCAAACGGTTTTACCACGTAATTACTGACTCCTGCCTTAATTGCGGCGATAATGTTTTCCTGCAATGCTTCTGCGGTTACCATCAGCACCGGAATGTCTTTTAAGGAATCATCTCCTCTGATCTCTTTCAGCAGCTCAAGCCCTGACATCTTTGGCATGTTCCAATCTGTAATACAAAAATCCACCTTTTCAGTTTTCATTTTTGCCAACGCCGTTGTACCGTCATCTGCTTCGATTACATTATTGTAACCTAATTGCCTTAAAATGTTCTTAACAATACGTCTCATGGTAGAAAAGTCGTCAACAACTAAAATGCGCATATCTTTATTCGCTGCCATGAATCACTCCCACTGGGTTTCTTACCTGAAAATTAATATTATTGACATAACAGTCAACTGTATCTCGTAATTTGAAAAATAAATAAATAAATTCGTTTCGTCAAGAAAAGCCTTATCTGACAAGCAATTGATTTAAACAGCGCCGGCCTCTTTTGCAAATCTTGTATCAACAAATTTATCCAGATCGATCTTACCCTTTAAAACATTCATCTTATCACACATATAATCCTGAATTCTGGCAAGATCGTCTACTACCGGCATCAGCTCGTTAGTCATCACACGATCAGCAGGTTCCGTCAGGACTTTTTTAACTACCGATTCATTCTGTCCCAAAAATGCTGAACCTATTTTAGTCGCTTCATCGATATTTTGCTGAACAAAGTTACCTGATCTAACAAGACTGTTTGTAAATTCCTGAACTGCGTCCGGGTACTTTTCAATGATTTCGTCCTTAGCAACAACCACACAGCAAGGATGCTTAGGCCACAAATCCTTGGAAAGGTAAAACTGCTCGCCATACCCTTCAGTTATTGCTTTCGCGCCAAATGGTTCTGCCACAATAAACCCGCCAATTTCTCCTTCCTCGTCATATTGAACGGCGTCTGGCATTTGTGAAGGAGCCATAACTTCCAAACCAACATCTTTCCCGGCACCAGGCTCTAAACCTTTTTCTGTTAACAATTGATGAAGCAACATGTGATGGACCGATAACTGGTAAGGAATTGCTATCAGTTTGCCTTTAAAGTCCTCTAAACTGTTTATGTTGGCGGCTTTGTTTTTAATGAGAACACTGCCTGTTTTATGAGCGAAAAGAACCAGTTTAATATTGACACCAGCTTTGTATAGATCCATTGCTGTGGGCGCTAAAACAAAGGAAACATCAATGTCACCAGCCATCATCGCTGCAGATACTTGATTCCACCCCAAATAAGGAATTGTTTCCAGATTAAACGTCTCAAATGGCGTAGTATTGTTTGAACCATGTTCTTTGGTGATTCCCAAAATCAAATGATCAGTGATTTTTAGGTGCCCTACTTTCAATGTGGGTTTATCTGCCATCTCTTTTCTCTCTATTGATGCATTTTTATGTACATTATGAAACAACTAGCTAGATATTATTTTACGAAATGATCAAGGAAATATCAATAAAAAACAAAAACTCTGAGTTTTTTCTCTCCCGCATTATGACTTTTAAAGTGCGCAAACATCACTGTTTTTGAAGGCAAAACATTAAGACTTTTTTTCATAAAAAAGTCTTGCAAGAATCATATTACCTATTTACTGTGTACATATGTTCTCTTTTTGTCCTCCTTAGCTCTATTACCGATCAACAGCGAATCATGGAACGATTGACTAAACCAATATTTATTTTTCTTTTACTATCGATTAGCATATCGGCCTCGGTGTTTATGATCATCGAATCAGGTTCTTTTTTTCAGGGACTGTATGATACAGAATCATCACTCTCCTTTATGGGATACTGGGCAGCCTTCCTGAATGAAGTATTCATGGGAATCATGGCAGCAGTTTGGATTCCCGGTCGGAAAGACAAATTCGGAGAAAGCCTGCACCCTGTAAACGTATTGTTCAAACTTCTATTGGTTTTCCTGTTCATCACCACAGTCTGTGGATCGAGTCTTAAAACTGCCTATCCATTGTATGCTACTTTACAGAAACAGAATAATCAAAAGGAAGTGATCAAAGTCTTGCTCAGTCAAGTAGATGATAATAACAAGTCCTTAAATGCTTTCATTCAGCAAAACCAAAGGACTAATGCTGCTCTGAGTGTGCGCAATCAACTTAAGATTAAGGAAGAATTGAAAGAAAAGCTGGCAAATCAGAAATCCACCTTCGGCTTGTGGCTGGAAATATCAATCGTTATTCTGATTAGATTCGGAGTTCAATTGGCAAATTTAAGTTGTATCTGGCTGGCAGGATGGGTTTATCGGCAACCCTCAAAAAGAAAAAACATCGAATCTGAACAGAATCAGACAGAGCAAGAAAATACAGAGATCTCACCTAACACAAGATTGCAAGTTGCCCTGGAATCACCTTCTGAAACAGCATTAGAAATGGAGGAATCCAGATCAATCCCTTCTTCAAAACAAACAAAAAAGGAGAAATCAAACAAGGTCAATTCCGAGGCTACAAAGAACAAACCAAATTCAAGTAGTTCTTCCGCTGGTCAAAACAAACCCGAGAAAAAACAAATCTTTATAAAAGATAGAGATCAAGATAAGATTTACGACCTGAGAGTAAAAATTGCTAGATTATTGAGATCAAGAAATGAAGGTATCAGCTTGTCAGACATAGGAAAGGCAATTGGTGAAAAGGAAGTAAATCTTCGGGATATTGTAAATCCGAAGTTAAGTCTTGGTAGCACGACAATGCCTGCTTTGGAGAACATTCTAATGAAGATTGAATCCCTTTACAATGAAGAGCAAGCCAGGATGACTTAAAATATGCTATTCGGAAAGGAATTCTATTTTTTTTATAAAAGCCTCTGCGTAAGAATCAATATCCCTGCTATCCATTTCAATTCCTATGGCTGAAATATGCGGAACCTCCGATTTATTGAATAACTCTTTGAAGCTCGAATCAAATTCAAATTCGGTTACCACGGTCTTGCCCTCCGGCGCTCCGCATGGCGTACAGATATAACGGCCCCCTTTCTTATAAAACCTGCCTGTATAAGCTTTCCCGTCCTCTTCTTTTTCCGCTAAAAACAGGGCTATGAAGTATGGAACATTAGGGATTATAAAGCTGCCACTTGAGATGTTTTCATTTCCGAATGTTATAAGTAACATGACTGCATCTCTGAAAAACCCGTTTTCCCAATCTATTCCTGGAGGATACTTGTTGACACCCCATTCAATCCTGACTCGTATTGCTCCCCTGATTTCAACCTCTTTAAAAAGCAATCCGTTGACATCTCCATCATTGGACAGAAGCAGTTTGCCATCTTGAAATTTCAGGTCCATCTCGTCTGCATCCAAACGAAAGGCATAGTCGTTTTCCTTAAACCAATTTGTTGCATCGCCACTAGGCATTTTAGCGAAGTCTATCGAATAAACAACTTCAGAGATTGCAACAATTGGATAGGAAATTATACATAGAATGCCTAACAACACTATATGAGTTCTCATAACTTCCTTGTGACATGGGGGTTATAAATAAAGCTGTTTAATAGCTATCACTGAAGTTATTGTATCGATTCAACATTCAATTGGCAATCCATAAGCAATACGAATTGTTTTGTAAAATCAATCGATTAAACTAAACCATAAACTGGCAGAAACAGACAAATCTTCAATTTGAAGGCAGTGTCCAGTCAACAATAATGTAAAGTCGCACTGAGCTGAAATCAGGGCACATATACTTTGTTACGCTGAATTGAGAGGTTCGCAGCACGAACCTGGTTTCGTCAGATTCGGGCGAAAGTCTTCCGTTAACACGACACTAGTGTACCGACTTGTTTACCACTTAAAAAATCAAGGAGATCATTAGGATTGACAATGGAGAGCACACACAAGGGCAAGCTATTATCTCTGCAAAGGGCTATTGCCGAAGCATCCATTACTTTAAGATCGTTGGCCAAAATCATATCGTAAGTCAGTTCATTCAATTTGACGGCAGACGATTCTTTAACCGGGTCCTTATCATAAACCCCATCAACCTTTGTTCCTTTAATTACCACATCTGCTTCTATTTCCAGCGCTCTGAGTACTGCTGCTGTGTCTGTAGAGAAAAACGGATTCCCGGTCCCTCCGGCAAAAACCAGGATATGGTCATCGGAAATCAAAGAAACAGCCTGTTCTTTTTTAAACGAAACGGCTACACCGGGTGCTTCCAATCCGGACATGACAGTTGCCTTTTTCCCGGCACTAACAAGCGCTTCTTTAAGGAATACACCGTTCATCATAGTCGCCATCATGCCAATATGATCAGCAGCGACCCTGTCTATCTTAATTGGAATGTTACTAGCTCCTCTGAAGAAATTACCTCCACCCAATACTATCGTGACTTCATACCCTTGTTCGTGAATATTGCAGATCTGTTTTATCAGGCTGTTAATGACATAATAATCAAAGCCTTCACCTTTTTCTCCTCCCAGGTATTCCCCACTTAATTTGAGTAACAATCGTTTGTATTTTTTTTCCATAAACTTTAAGCAAAAAAAAAGGGGGGATTTGAAAAATCCCCCCTTTTTGGTTGAAATATTAAAACTGATTCTTGTAAAAGCGATTGACTGTTAGCTTTGCTCCCAAGTCTTTCCCTGCACCTTCAAGGTATTGTTCAATAGTCTTGTCCGGTTCTTTTACGAAGTTTTGATACAATAGGCAGATTTCTCTCTTGTACTTCACCATTCTGCCTTCCACCATCTTCTCAATGATGTTTTCCGGTTTTCCGGACTCTCTTGCCTGTTCAATCAGAAACTTTCTTTCTTTATCTACAACGGCCGGATCCAAGTCTTCTTCTTTAATTGCTTCAACTTGGGATGCAGCAATATGCATGGAAATATTTCTGGCAATATCTTTTACTGCATCAGTATCGACTGCCTGATCGGCCGCTACTTCAACAAGAACACCAATCTTTGCGTTGGTATGAGCATAGCTTCCGATTACACTGTTGGCAGGTGCTTCCCAATCAACTCCTTCCAGATATACGATGTTTTCACCCAGCTTGCTGATAACTTCTACGAATTGCTCCTTGATACTACCTTTTGAACTTGTTTTCTCGGCGAAATTTTCTGTACCAACTTCCAAAGCCTGGTCCGCCATTTCTTTGATAAAACTTTTAAATTGGTCGTTTTTAGCCACGAAGTCGGTTTCACAGGCGATTTTAACCAAGGCTGCTTTATTGTCATTTTCAGAGATACAAATAGATCCTTCTTTGGTTTCTCTACTTGATTTCTTATTAGCAATGGCTTGTCCTTTTTTTCTCAGAAACTCTTTGGCTGCTTCAAAATCTCCACTACATTCGGTCAAAGCCTTTTTGCAGTCCATCATTCCAGCACCGGTCACTTCCCGTAACTCTTTTACCATTGCTGCGGTTATATTACTCATCGGTCTTCCTTTGGTAGAAATGATTTTTGTTAAACCGGGCAGGCATGTAACCCGGTTTTTGTAATAGTTAACATCCAAACTGCTATTCTGCAGCAGTATCCTCTTCTACTGATTCTTCAGTGTCAACAACTGCTTCGATTTCTTCCACTACCTCTTCAGATTCTTTGGCTTCAACCAATTCTTCATCTTCAGCTTTTTTTGTCGTGGTTTTTTTAGCTTTGGTTTTATCTTTCTTTTTATCAGCTTCTGCTTTTGCCTTATCTTTTTCCTTTTTCATCTCGGCCATTTTTGATTCGTAGATATTTCGACCTTCGATGGAAGCTGAAGCGATTACACTTGTAAACAGTTCTATGCAGTGAATGGAGTCATCGTTACCGGGAATAATGAAGTCAATTCCCCTGGGATCACAGTTGGTGTCAACGATGGCGATAATAGGTATTCCCAGTTTTTTTGCTTCGTTTACCGCGATGAATTCCTTTTTGATATCAACAATAAATACCGCTGCCGGCTTTTTTCTCAACTCGGTGATTCCGCCAAGGACGAGTTCCAGCTTCTTCCTTTCTCTTTCAAGACGCACACCTTCTTTTTTCAGGATACCTACATAGTCTCTATCGGGTCCTGCAACGTCTTCGAGTTTCTTGAGTTTGGCAATCGATTGCTTGATGGTCGCAAAATTGGTCAACATACCACCCAACCAACGGTAGTTAACATGAAAATTGCCGCTTCTTTCTGCCTGTTCCCGTACAACATCCCTTGCCTGGTATTTTGTTCCGACGAATAAAACCTTGCCGCCGTTAGCTGAAAGATTAAGAACATACTCGTATGCATCTTTCAATTTTTCCAGGGTTTTTCTTAAATCTATAATGTAAATGCCCGAATTTGCGCCATAGATGTATTCTTTCATATTAGGATGCCATTTTTGCGTCCTATGGCCTAAATGAGCACCAGCATCAAACAAATGCTTAACAGATATTGTTGCCATTCGAAAATCCTCCGATTAGTGGCAATTAGATAAAATAGTTAATTAAAATAAAAAGTTAAAGAAAAGCTACAGTGAAATATCATATTTCACCAAATTTTTTTATCATATCTATTCAGAATTAAACTGGCAAGCTTATATGGTCTGATTTAGCGATATAGATACAATAAAAATGAGCTAAATCCTAAAACGCAAAAAGCCCAGCAGACACTCTGTCTTGCTGGGCTTTTTGATTAAAGTGCATTCAAATGAACGTTGTTTTCATAACTGCTGAAAAAGTGAACACTGCTCAACTCGTCACAGATAAAAAAAGTCACGAGAACTTGTCATTTGATTTTTATCTTTTTCATTAATTGTGTTCAAAATTGAGCTGTGTTTTCATTAAAATCAGCTCCACAGCTTAAGACTTGACAATAACCAGTTCTTATCTTCGGATCTTTAATACCCATTGATTTCAAATCGCATAAGGATGATGTTTTCCAAGGTACCTCCGGTGCCAATGGTTCCTGCTTCGATCAGACCTCCGTGACCTTGGTACCTTCCTATATTGGGTGTGTAAAGACAGGTTTCACCTGATTCGCAGTTTCCATCATTATCACCAATTTCGTCACTATTTATTTCAACTGAATTTATTAAGCTATTAGTTGAAGCAAGAGTATCATTCCCGGCTGGAAGTGGCAGAACTTCTCGAACCGTATTATCGGTAGCTAAAAGCTCCCAACTATCGGTAACAAAAGAATTATCCAGATTGATCCCTGTTGTTAAAACTGCATTGGAGAAACTTCCATCGATACCACACTCATCGCCCCCTCCACTATCTATCTGACAATTTATTGCATTATTCCCGAGTTTCAGTTGACCATGGAAATCATTGGTATAACTTGGCATATAAATGCCAATATTATGGTTGCTCGCTGCGATATTGTAAAAATTGTTGCCCGGCGAACCAAGATAAAGTCCTCTCACAGTATTATTCGTAGCCACATTTATGAAATAATTACCAGAAGAGTTGTTAAGAAAAAAATCTCCATGCTCACCATTGTTAATAGCTGTAATATTTCTTAGATAATTGCTCGCTGATGAGGAAAAATATATCCCCGTTTCACCATTGTCCGATACAAGTACATTACTTAGGGAACCATTACTAGAATTAGCAAAGTAAATACCTTCTTGAACATTCTCACTAACCACTAAATCCGTAAATGAACAGTAACCGGCGCTATTATAAATACCATAATAACCGTTACCAACAGACGTTAAATTGCTGTATTTGCTTGAACTATTGCCAATCCATATACCAGCGAAATTGTTGCCGCTAGCAAAAAAATTACTGAATGTGCTGAAATTAGAATCGGTTATATGTATTCCACTACTTCCGTTGTTACTGGCGTTTATATTATTGGCTGTTATCCTTTCGCACTCTCTGATAGTAATACCGTTGCCTAAATTACCATCAGCTGTGATATCGCTAAATGTGTTACCTTCTATCTCTTCGTCACAACTAATAGAAATTCCAGTGGACCCATTTTCATTAGCCGTAAAGCTGTTAAGATTTACTTTGTAAGATCCAAATCCAAGAATACCGGAGCCGCTGTTATTGCTTGCCGTTGTTGCATTGAAAGTGTTTGTTGATTCGTACACGTAAGGATTATGATAGTCATCTTGATAGTTATGTATATAAATACCGTCAGTATTGTAGGTAGAGGTAAGATTACTAAAATCATTGTCGTTCGAGCCACTATAAATATAAACACCACGATAAGAATTGCTGCTTGCATTTACAATATTAAACGTATTGTTATCACTGCTTTCGAGATGGATTCCTCTGCGTTCATTGTTATCAGAACTGATATCATTGAAATTGTTATCATTAGAAGAAAAAATCGCAAAACCATCGCTTCCATTGTTCCCTGAAGTGATATCGCTGAAGGTATTATTCAATACTTCGTATATATAAACACCCTCTCCTTGGCTTCCACTGACCGCTATACCATTCAATACGTTGTTATCAGACCTGACAAGGTAAAGACCTTTATCGTTACTATCGCTGACTGTTATGGAGGAAATATCGTTGTAGGAAGCAGGTTCACCAAGATAAATCCCATTATCCTTTCCGCTTACCATCGCGTTGGATAAGGTGTTGTAGCTTCCGCTGATGCTTAATCCATCACCTGCCCCCCCTGTTACGGTTATATTGTTGATGTCGTTATAAGAAGAATTAGAATTGAACAGTAATCCTGTACCTGAATTTGTAATAGTGACGTTTTGGAAATTATTATTAGAAGAATCATAGATGGGTAAACCTGATGTTGAATCTGTTATATTTATATTTTCAATAGCATTATAAGAAGAATTTGAGATTGCTATACCAAAAGATGCCGAATCCGTGATTGAGATTTGGTTAATCGTTGAATAATTGGAGTAAAGTAGGAGAATGCCTCGGGCTTTATATGAGCACCTCATATTTGCCGCTTCGATCCAAAGGAATGAATTGTAATCTGAAAAAATTGCATACTCATCGGAACCGGACCAAAAGCTGAATTCTACTTCTGGGTCAAACACAAGGCCGATTTTATTACTTCCTATCGTATATAATTTGCTAGAATTCGCAGTAACAATATGGATTTCTCCTTCGTTCATGTCTGAACCGTCACTGCCTTCATTATTTACAACTATGGGGTTTGACCACCAGACAAACTCGTTATAGGAAAGAATTTCAGTTTCATTTTCCAAAATGATCAAACCGTTTTCTTTCCACGTTGCTTCTCCAAAATCGATGAGATCAGAAAGATATACTCCACTTTTTAATCCTGTCGATACCATCCTGACTGGAGCGGTACTATCGTCACATACCCATTCAAAGTAATTCAGCTTGTCAACAGCAGTTAATCCATCACAGGAAGTTTTGTCCGGTACCTCTACGAAGCGCATGACTGCCCCATGAAAACAATCTGTATCTATGTAAGCACTGCAAGCAGAGTCTGTTGCGCTGAAATCATCCGCACCGTCATTTTTAATATAATCATTCCAGTTAGCTCCGTTATTGGGGTAATGGGCCTGGAATTCACCTACATAGAAAGTCGCTTTCCCGTCAGAATCAGCAGACGATATTGACGTTGAAGGATCTGTAGCGGTGATCGTTACCAAACCACTATTTATTCCAAGTACCAATCCTTCACTTTCGCTTCCGCTACCGACAGTTGCAATGTTTTCGTCAGAAGATGACCAGATCAATGAATTGGTGATGCTCCTTCTGCTTCCGTCCCCATAAATTCCTATCGCGGTTAATTGATAAGTTTTTCCTGAAGGCACAACCACTGTTGTATCACTTGTTGAATCATTTTGGATTTCGATAGATACCAAAGGATTATTGATAACCGTAAATGTAGCATCCAAACTTGTTGAAGTGGAAGAAACCCCAGAAACAGGATCTGTTGCAGATATGGTTATAGTTCCCTCCTTTAAGGCCTCTCCCAATCCAGAATGACTGACAGAAGCTATAGTTGAATTTGAAGAAAACCAGTTAACTTGAGAAGTGATATCTTGAGAAGAAAGATCAGAATAAAGCCCTGTAGCTGTGAATTGCTGGTTATATCCAACTATAACAACAGGATGGCTCGGTGTGATGTGGATAGAAGTCAAGCTCGGCGCAGTCACCGTGATTGAGCTGTTATCAGTTATACTATCCATCGTTGCAGTGATGGTTGATTCACCAGGATTGTTGGCAGTGACAAAACCACCTGTATCAACTGTAGCTATACTGCCATTTGATGAAGACCAGGTTACTAGCGAAGTCAAATCTTGTAAGCTAAAATCATCATAAAAACCAATTGCGGTCAGTTGTTGAGCTTTCCCGGTAGCTAGACTGGTCGAAGAAGGTGTGACAGAGATGGAAATCAACGATGCGCTAGTCACTATAATTGAACTATCATCAGAAACATCTCCCAGGGTAGCTCTTATGCTTGTTTCTCCCTGACTCATTGCACTAACCGATCCTCCTGTATCAACCACTGCTATGCTATCGTTGGATGAGGACCAGATCACTTGGTCGGTCAAATCCTGGGTGGTTTGGTTATTATAATACCCGGTTGCAGTCAGTTGTTGAGTTGTTCCAGAGGCTAGATTGGCAGAAGGCGGAGTTACGGATATAGAGAGTAACTCAGCATTGGTGACGGTTATCATGCTATCATCAGAAACATCTCCCTTGGTTGCCGTGATGGTTGTTTCTCCTGAACTGATTGTACTAACTGATCCTTGTATATCAACTGTCGCTATGCTTCCGTT
>JANQLH010000013.1 GCA_028280735.1 SAR324 cluster bacterium
GATACCTTGTTGCCAGTAATCCTGATGGCAGCCAGATCGATCAATATCTGTCCGTTCTTGCTGTGATGATGCCTTCCGATCATGTTTTGCAATTCCTGATCATCGGTTACCGCGGCAAAGGGTGTCTTTGAGCTGACTGCTTTAGGAAGAATCTCTCGCGTCAGCCAGCGAATCATGGAAACCGAAGCAGGTTTGCCGGTTTCAATGATGAGGCGGAGAAAAACGGAAGGATAGCGAATGGTGGAATGGTTATTTAGTGTGACAAGTCCTTCGTCAACCTTGTCCGGAGATAATACGGGTATGTTTGCAATATCGGCTGCAAAAGCTTTTGGTGTTGACTGCCCGGACAGCGGAGCTATATCAATACCCGAGATAAATGCTAAGGTTTGAGAAGGAAAACAGACTAATGTCTGGTCATTGAGGAAAAGATGAAGGGGACGCGTTTCATTGCAATGACGTTTGATGCGCCTGAATAACAACGTTTGGTTCATGGTGTAATCTCCTTAGAAGAAGATTATGGCCACCGCCAGACTAAAAACCCCAGGCTCCAGAAATGAGAAAAGCCCAGAAGCCTGGCAGTGTGTGCACACCATAAAGTGAGGCGCCAACCCCACCGTAGCCAAACCCCTGGGCCCATCTCATTTCACCACCAGTTTTGTGGATTGGCTGTCCAATGAATCCCGTGCTAGCAGAATTCTCAAAGCCCAATGAAACAAACGTCCCCAAAGGAAACAAAATCTCAAATACATCTAATACTTAACGCGCCGTCACTCCTCGGTCAAGTGGGTAATTTCGCTGTATAAAAACGGTGAAATAAAAAAAAGGGAAAAAGGGTCAAATCTTCTTTTGACTTTAGTAGGTTTAGCCTTATAACTATCTATTTTTATTGTTTTATAATGATGGGCCAAAAAAAGATTTGAGTCTGAAGCGCTCACCTGCAACAGGTCTTTAATCGGTGCCGAAATAGATGTCACCAAAATCTCCCAGGCCCGGAAGAATAAAAGCCTGTTCATTTAATCCCTGGTCCACTTCAGCAGTGATGATTTTTATTTCCGGGAAAGTCGAGAGGACCTGATCAATCCCTTCGGGTACGGAAACGAGGTTAATGAAAATAACCTTGTTTTCCGGAACGTTATGCTCCTTTAAAGTGTTAATTGTAGCAATGGCCGATCCCCCGGTGGCCAGCATCGGGTCCAGAATCAGAACAAAACGATCCTGGATGTCTTCCGGCAACCAGGATTTATAAAAAATCGGCTTTGCTGTTTCTTCATCCCTTTGAATTAAGATATGAGCAATACGGATTTTTTTTGCGACTTCCCGGATACTGTTTTCCATGCTGAGACCTGACCGGATTATGGGGACGGCGCAAATCTTTCCCAAAAATTCTGATCCCTTGTATTGTTCTCCGGTTCTTGTGGTTACGATCTTCTCGGTTGTCGGCAGGAAGTTTAGTCCTTCTTCTATCAGTAAACGGTTAATTCTATCCGCATAAAAAATGAAATCGTTTCTTTTCGTGTTTTTATCCCGAATAATGGTCATCAGGGTGCGAAGCTGTGATGTCATTCTTAAAGTATGCAGCTGAGGATAATCTTTTCCGTTTACGATGGTCATAATGTCTTCTCCATTACGTTTTAATAATCAGTGGTTTTGAGTAAAATTCCTTAAAAACAGCATCTTTGATTCACTGTCTCCGTAATCATTCCCACAATGCCTGCTGCTGTTTTTAACAGACCCGAATAAAAATACAATAGTTTTTTAGGAAAGATAAAACCGGATGAACAGTCGGGTGAATTCGATTCAACCTGTAAGGAGAACAACGCTCTTCGCTGTTTTTGAACTGCGATAACAACATATGTAATCAAAAACACCGGGAACAACAATCAGTACCTTCGTCAGGATATGCTTAAACGAGGATCGCTTCGATTTGGAAAAAGCGGGAATAAACTATCGCCGGGAAACGATAAAAAGGCACTTGAAGCGAACAATTGTGTGTTAATCTGTAATCAGACTCTATCCAGCAACCGACTTGTTTCTTGGAGACTCCAAAAAAAACTGTCTTAACGCAATCGGTTCCATCTCCGTGAAATCTTGTCAAATCCGGCTGGTAATAGCTTTCTTTAATTCAGACTGTTGAACATATACCTTTGACACCGTTGGTTTTTTTTACGTTTTTTGTTGAGTTTTTTTAAAATTTTGTAACAATAGGTGCAACTTTAAATCAAACAGGCTTAGCTGTTTGTTTTTCAAATTGGTTTCGAACTGAATGGGATTTATGTTTTTGTGATTTTATCCTTCAGTTTGGGACCGACAGTGTGAAAAGGAGCGTTTAGATTATGGCAGATGGTGTAGTAAAATGGTTTAACGATAATAAAGGGTACGGTTTCATTCAACAGGACAAAGGAGCTGATGTCTTCGTTCACTATACCGGGATTAACGGCAACGGATTCAGGTCTTTGGAAGAAGGAGACCGAGTTAGCTTTGAGATTGAGGAGGGGCAGAAAGGTCCTAGCGCGGTAAATGTGGTTGTGAAATAGTCTTTCAAACTGAAATCCTTTCATCGAAAAAGGCGTTTTTTCCATACTAACAGGAAAAACGCCTTTTTTTATTTCTGTTGCCGAATCATTCGGGACACCTTAAAAAAAATTCTCATTTAAGTCCCAGTTTTTGTTCGTTACTTAGCAAAAGAATACTTTCCTTACTTTTTTTCAGACTGTCCATCCACCCGAAACAAAGAGCTTCTTCTACAGCCCAGTTTCACATTCGAGCTTATACACGAACGATACTTTGATTTTGGACTTATAACAAGGACAGCAAAAGCTGCCTGAAAAGTGTTTTGTCCTCATTTCATTCCCACTGATCCAGTCCAGGTTGTTTCGCCGGTTTGAATGGCCCTTTTTTTGTGAAAAGTGAAATTAGATTAATTGGAAAACCTGGGTAAAGGGTCATTTTTTTATCGAAATTTTTGCAATCAAAGCTGTGAGATCAGGTTTAATCCCTTAAAAAAAGATCAACATTCCTGCCTTGACTAGAGGGGAAGTTGAATAAATTGTTCAAAAAAAATGATCGATTAGAATCAATAAAAAAGACAGTTTAACTGTCTTTTCGGCCCTCACTGGGCAGCACGAGCTACAAAACAGGTAAATTGTCGTGGTCGGGTTAACTAATTTCTTATGGGAATTGTTTGCTGATATTCTCTATGACATGCATTTTACCGCTTTCCAGCTCTTTTTTGAGCCTGTTTGTCCCGGATTGATTACAACAGTTTGAAAAGAGAGTTAATAAAAACCAGGTGTTTTTGATGTCTATCAAGTTGGATTCTAGCTATTTGAAATAGCGAGTTTTTTTCTTATGATATATGATCGGGTTGTTTTTGGATTGACTGGATTCGGTAATATTGATAGTTGGCTTAATGCTCGTTAGCCAGTAGCGCTGCACCAGTCGACAGGAAAGTTCAAGGCATATCGGTTTTTTTGTAGGAATCGATCTGATTTCTTATATCTCCGCCTCTGACAACGATTCAGGGTCTATTGTCATCACATTGAAAAGAGTAAGTTGAATTTGATGGTGTTCTATGTAAGACTTTCCTCTACGGATTATCCTAAATACGGCAGTGATAGTGACAATGCGACATGATAGGAGGGGTTAGATTTTGATTTATGTCACCGCTGGGTAATAAAAAGCCATAAAAAAGATCTAAACATTTAGTTATTGTTGCTGCCTAACTTGGTTAAATACGCTATATTTAGGAACCAAGCATATTCAAGGTTATCTCGCCTGAGATGGTACGCGTTGTTTGATATTTTTGATCATTTTTCCAATTTTTTTTGAATGTTTGAGAGAGGCATAACAGTATGAATAAAATACTTCTCAAGGAACAGCTTTCAGATGATGTTTTTATGATGAAATTAGAGGCACCTCTAATTGCTGAAGAACGTCTACCTGGGCAGTTTATCATCCTTCAGCTGGACAGTGAGTATGGTGAAAGAATTCCTCTGACCATAGCTGATGCGGACGAAAAAGAAGGTTCGATCACCATTATTTTTCAGGTAGTCGGTAAGACAACCAGTGATTTATCTGATCTGAAACAGGGAGAGTATGTAGATAATTTGGTAGGTCCTTTGGGCCAGCCAACCCATATTGAGAACTTTGGTACTGTTGTCTGTGTAGGCGGCGGTATTGGTGTTGCACCGATGCATCCCATTGCCAAGGCGCTTAAAGAAGCAGGTAATAAGGTTATCATTATCATGGGGGCCAGAAACAAAGATCTCCTAATTATGGAAAAAGAGATGACTGCCATCGGCGACGAGCTCATTATTTGTACTGATGATGGTTCCTACGGCAGAAAAGCTCTTGTGACAGAACCGTTAAAAGAACTTTGCGAGAAGGATCCCAAACCCGATATGGCTATTGCTATCGGACCTCCTATTATGATGAAGTTCTGTGCTGAAACCACCCGTCCTTTCAAAGTGTTTACCCAGGTGTCCCTCAATACCATTATGGTGGATGGAACCGGAATGTGCGGCGGTTGCAGAGTAAATATTGATGGAAGACCTAAGTTTGTATGTGTTGATGGACCTGAATTTGATGGCCATCTGGTAGACTTTGATAACATGATGGCTCGTCTGGGCGCTTACAGGGATCAGGAATCAAAAGCGCACCAATGTAAACTTGACAAGCAAATTGAAGCAAAGGAGGGGAGATAATGACTTACCGAGATCCAAAAGATTTGCAGGATGAGGCAAAAAAGTTATTAGACGAGTATTTGCCCCAAAAAGATGAATTAAAAGCAAAAGCACGAATTGCTATTCCCCCTCAGGCTATGCCTTCTCAGGCTCCGGATGTTCGAATAGGAAATTTGGACGAAGTAGCACAAGGATATACCGAAGAGCAGGCTAAATTAGAGGCCATTCGCTGTACCCAGTGTAAAAAACGGCCTTGTATTGAAGCATGCCCGGTTAAAATTAACATTCCTCTGTTTATTGAACATATTGCAAACGGTGATATGCAGGCATCTATCGACGTGATTAAAGAATCAAGTCTGTTACCTGCTATCTGTGGTCGTGTTTGCCCACAGGAGGTTCAGTGTCAGCAACCTTGTACCGTCAGTAAGTCACTCAAAGATGTTGAAAAAGGTGTTTCAATCGGACGGCTGGAACGCTATGTAGCGGATTGGGAACAGGCAACCGGTAATGTAAAAACACCTGCAGTAAAACCTGAAACCGGCAAGAAAGTAGCTATCGTAGGTGCAGGCCCGGCCGGTTTGGTTGTAGCGGCTGATGTTCGTAGAGAAGGTCACGAAGTTACTATTTTTGAGGCTTTCCATAAGCTTGGTGGTGTGATGCGTTATGGAATTCCAGAGTTCAGATTACCTAATACCATTATCGACCAGGAAGTAAATACTCTGCTTGATATGGGTGTTAAGTTTGAAACGAACTTTGTAGTTGGAAAAACAAGAAAGTTGAAAGACTTGATCGATAAGGACGGATTTGGCGCTGTTTTCGTAGGAACTGGTGCTGGACTGCCCATGTTTATGGGAATTGAAGGTGAAAACCTGATTGGTGTTTTCTCAGCAAACGAATACCTGACCAGGGCTAACCTGATGAGAGCCTTTGACAAGGACAATGCTGATACACCGATTTATGAATCCAAAAAAGTTGCTGTTCTTGGTGGTGGTAATGTTGCTATGGATGCTGCCCGTATGGCTAAGCGTCTGGGTGCTGAAGAAGTTAATGTTGTTTATCGAAGAACAGAAGTGGAAATGCCTGCCAGAATCGAGGAAGTTGCTCATGCCAAGGAAGAGGGAATCAATTTCTACATGCTGCAAAACGCAACCAAGATTATTGATGATGGTAATGGTCGAGTTAAAGCCATGGAATGTCTCCGCTACGAATTAGGTGAGCCGGATGATTCCGGGCGACGAAGACCAGTGCCGATTGAAGGTAGCGAATTCATTATGGAAGTGGATACAGTGATTGTTTCCATCGGAAACGGTAGTAATCCATTGATTCCTCAAACAACTAAGGAATTGGAAGTTAACCGCTGGGGTAACATCACTGTTGATCACAATCAGAAAACTTCGATGGACGGGGTTTACGCAGGCGGTGATATCGTTTTGGGCGCTGCTACTGTAATCCTGGCTATGGGTGAAGGACGCAAAGCTGCTGAATCTATCAATGATTTGCTGGCTGGTAGGCCACCTAAACCTAAACCGGAGCCTGAAGAAAAAGGTAAGAAGAAGGATTAATTCCTAAAGCGAGGCAGGTGGTGATACATCTGCCTTTTTCTTTTCCTTGTTCCCTAACTCTTTTCCTACCTAGTGCCTGAACGAAAAAGCCTAAATTTATATTGAATCGCATCCTACCGATATAGATTTGACTCGAATATTAGAATGCTATCAGCATTCAGCTTAGAAATGCCGTAAACTCAGCTAGATAGACTACTGATCGCTGAAGGCTGAAAGCACTATACTTCACATTAATAAACTCTTCATAAAAGGCCGAATGGTAAAGCTTAATGGGTTTTCAGTTCAGGCACTACGGAGCCATTTCTACCGATCTTAAATAGGCAATGATCTGCCAACGGTTTTCGGTAATCACGATATGACCCATCCTAGGCATCACGGTGCCTCCGTTCACTATTTTCAGGTACAGGAAACGATCATCCCGAAATGGTGTTAATGAAGGTAAATCTGTAGCTACCATGCCGACTTCGTTTATTTTGGATGTTGCCAGGCCCCAGTTATTCCTTTTAACGCCTGACCCGTGGCATACCTGGCAAAAATCCTGATAGTGCTTTAGTCCTACCTGCAGATCGATGGTGGTTTGTTGACTACCTTTCTGCTCCGTAGCTAGGCCTTCGCTTTCTGTTTCCCACTCAAACCAGCTTTGGACAGGATTGTTTTCCAAACCATCGACAGTAACACTTCCGATAGGCAGTTCCGTCTGGCTTTTATTCTCATATGGTTTGACAAATTTTTGGTCAAACTGGTCTGTACTCATGCCGGCCATTAGCCTGATTCCGTAGACACTCAAGCCTACAATCAAAACCATGAGCAAGAAAATAACAACATTACTTTTCAATGAACACCTCCTCAGCGTGATGATTTTGCAGCAGACTTTTTAGTGCTGAGATTTCCGCTTCATTGCAAGCCAGCACCAGGCCAAAGCGATCCCGGCTAAATCTTTTGTAGGTTTTATATGCTTCGCTTGCGGGCAAAGGCATTCTCCAGTTCGCTTTAATTCCAAGCACCAAAATACCGACAAGGAGGAAAATCACGGCAAAAAGAATGGTCAACTCAAATGCAATCGGTATCGTTGTTAATAGCGAAAAAATGGGTTTGGCGGAAAGAGGTTGAATCCATTCGACGCTCATTATCAGGATTAAGTAAAAAGAACCAAATGCTCCTAAAATGGCGCCTGTCAGGGTAAAATGACCGAGTCCAAGACCCTTGGAGTGATCTGAGTTCAGTTTCTCGGAAATGTTAAAAGGGGCATGAACTGTCTCAGGCTCCAAATCTTTTTCTTTCAAGGCATCGATTGATGCCAGCAGATGATCCAGTGTACTGAATGTTGCCCAAATTCCCGTGAACGACTTCATATTATTTACCTTGGTGGTCAGCAGCTGATTCCTTTAGTTCCGAAATGGCAACTGAAGGGAAAAAGCGAATAAAGATTAACACCAGTCCAAAAAACCAGGCAAAACTGCCCAGTGTGATCCAGGATTCGATCCATTGCAGCTGATATTTATCCCAGGTGAATGGGTCAAATCCCTGGCTTAAGGAACCGATAACAATGACAAAGCGTTCGATCCACATGCCGATACAAATTCCAAGTGATATCAGAAAAATTGCATAAGTATTTTTTCTTATTTTGTTTATCCAGAATAACTGGGGAAGAAGGCAGTTTAGCAGTACCATCATCCAAAAAAGCAGTTTCTTGTCTCCAAAGGCCCTAAGCCAGTACACAGATCGTTCAACAGGCGATGTATTGTAAAAGGCTGCAAAAAATTCAATTAAGTATGACAAAGCAATCAAAGCGCTGGTCAAAATCATGATTTTTGCCAAGGAACCTAAATGATCAATGGATATTACCGTTTTTAACCCGCTGGAGCCTGCCCGAAAGGGAATAATAATGATCATTACCATGGCACAGCCGGAATAGATCGCTCCTACGACAAAATACGGTGCAAAAATCGTGGAATGCCAACCGGGAATGGAAGCTACCGCGAAATCCCAGGAAACAATGGTGTGAACAGAGATGACCAATGGTGTTGCCAGCGCTGCCAACAACAAATAAGCCCTGGAATGTTGATACCATTGTTGGCTGGTTCCCCTGAATCCGAAAGAGAGAAGTCCGAAAAGCTTTTTTCTCAATCCTTTCGACTCATCCCGGATGCCGGCAAAATCAGGAATCATACCTAATATCAGGAATGTGACCGAAACAAAGAGATAAACGCTAATAGCAAATGCATCCCAAATTAACGGGGATTTAAAATTAACCCATAAATCACGTTGATTGGGATAGGGAATCACCCAGAATGCATACCAGGCTCTTCCCAGGTGAATGATAGGAAATATGGCTGCCGTTGTAACGGCGATTACGGTCATCGCCTCTGCTAACCGATTAATAGACGTTCTAAATCTTGCCCTGGTTAGAAATAAAATTGCCGAAATCAAGGTTCCAGCGTGGGCTATACCAACCCAAAATACGAAATTGGTTATGTAAATCCCCCAACTGATCGGATGACTGATCCCGCCCCACTCCATTCCGTATTCAAGTTGGTAAATCCAGGCTGAAAGACCCATCACAAATATGATCAGACATAATATGAAGGACAATTTCCAGCGCACTCCATAACTTTGCATGGTGTGAAGAGCGATCTCATTATATGTTCCCAGGTTAGGGTTTTTGGATAATGGTTCCACCTCAGCCTTATTGATCGTTTGCTATCACCTTTTTTAAATAGGTGATAGCCGGTTGAAAATTCATCGATTCAAATTGGGTATAACTTCGTAATGAATCAGATTTGAGCTTGTTAATCTCACTGTTCGCTTGCTTGATGTTTCCAAAGCGAATTGCATTTGTCGGGCAGGTTTGTTGACAGGCAGTTTGCACTTCAGATTCATCCAAGCTCCTGTTTTCTTTTTTCGCTTGAAGTGTTTTGCTCCGAATCCTTTGAAAGCAGAAAGTACACTTTTCCATGAGACCTTTTCCCCTGACCGAAACATCGGGATTCAGCTGGTAGTGCAAGGGCGACGGAAACTCGTAGTCCCTCCAGCTGAACCTTCTTTGGCTATAAATGCAGTTATTGGAACAATAACGACTGCCCACACAGCGGGCATAAATCATGGCATTTAGACCATCTGAGGTTTTGTAGGTAGCCGAGACCGGACAAACCGGCTCACAGCCTGCATTATCACATTGGGCGCACATCTGTGGAAACAGGTAGGTTTGGACACTGTCGGTTTTCGGGTTATGTTCGAAAAAACGTTCAATTCTCAGCCAGCTCATTTCCCGACCTTGGATCACCCTTGTTTTCCCGACAACGGCAATATTGTTTTCCGCATAGCAGGCAATGACACATGCTGAGCATCCCGTACATCGATCCAGGTCAATAACCATTTCCCACTTGTATTCCGTGAAAAAATCGGGAGGAGTTTTCACCGTCGAGTTTTTATGTTTTGCCACATTTTTATCAATGGACTGATAAAATCCTTTCGAACTTCCGTGTGCGGAATGATGCGAAACATGTTCCGGTTCCAGGTTACCTTCTGAATCGCGGTGGACCGTTCTGTAAAGCCCTCTTGCCTTCCGATTCCCTTGATTAATCCCATGATCGGAAACGGTGAATCGATCCTGACCATCGGCGATTGCCAGAATCTGTTTTTTACCGGTCTTGTGAATCTGAATACCGGATTGAGAGAATATAAAATCACCGGAAAGTGCATCATGCCTATCTGAAAACAGTGACAGGGCATTCTCACCTATTGTTTGTGTTGTTAGACCGACCTGCTTTTTAGTTTTAAAAAGATCTAACAAAGGCAGTCGTCCCTTTCTTTCCGGGTAGTCAGGAAACGACACTATCCTGCCCAGACCAGCCGGCATGACCAGCGTATTGGGAGCAACACCATGATAAAGTCTGACGGCAACGTCAACACTTCCGTGGGATGACGTAAGCTTAAGCAGATCGTTATCCACGATTCCCAATTTTCGGGCAGTTTCCGGGTTGATCTCCACCCATGAATCCCAGGCCACCTGGCTAACAGGATGCGGAACTTCCAGGAGCCAGTAACGATCACCGGTATGTCCATTGGCATGATGAAAAGGTGAATTTACGACCAACAATGACATTCCGACAGGCTGTTTTTCGGGGTGAATCAATTCAGTGTTAAAAGGCGAAGCGGCAAGGCTCACGTTTTTAACAGATGTTTCCCGGTAAACCCCACCTCTGGCCAAACTGTTTTTCCAAAACGCTTCAAAAGAGGATGCCGGTTTGTTTTGTTTGTGCAAAGATTGCCAGTTGCTGAGCAAGTATTCGTAAAAGTTCTTGAACTCAAATCCAACGGGGTTTATCAATTGGGACACCTGCAACAAAAGATCCCCCAGCTCTTTGGTGTCGTATCCGGGTATCGGCCTCATCACAGGCTGTTGCAGGTTTGTTGCGTGTTTCATCGGTTTTGCATCCCCCCAGCTTTCCAGGTAATGATGCGTGGGTAAATGCAGGGAAGCCAACTTGGAGGTTTCATCCGCACTAGTAGACAAGGATACAATAAACGGCCCATCAGCCAAGGTTGAAGCCAAATCCTTGAGTTGGGGAAGAGCAAAAACGGGATTTACATTGTTAATGATGACAAGGGAATACTTTTTCCTGCCTAGCGCCGAGAAAGCTGATTTGATATCCTTTAATGAGTCTCCTCCTGCTTTTACATCGGCTCCAAAAGCAACAGAGCGATTAACTTCTCCAGTAATATAATTGATCAGATTAACCGCCGTATGAAGCAAAGTGGCATGTTGGTCTGCGGAACTGTTCCCTCCTGCCAGGCAGAGGCAACGCTTGGATTTGAATTCTTCAACCAGGGCGTTGACGCTTTTTTGTGATTCTTGTTTATTATTGAAATCAACGTGCTGAAGCAATGCGTCAAGCATTTTGTTAATCTTGGATTTTTCCCGGTCTGTTAAAAATAAACTTTTATCCGACAATTGCCGGGCCACCTGACAAGCTATAATCCATTCACTGCCGGGACTGCAGCTGAACCATTGGTCAGCATTCACGCCGGTTAATGAAAGATAGGGAGATACCTGAACAAAACGACCCTTTTTTGTTCCCTGGTGTGCGTGGAAATCGGTATATTCCCGACTGAATTTTAACGGACTTAGCCATGTCTCCAAAAAATCGCTGCCAAAGTTAACCAGGGTATCAACCTGCGATAAATCGATTTGTGGGATTTCCCCCGTGCCAAAGGCAAGAAGATTGGCTTTCTTGTAACTATGGACCGGGCTCAGGTCAAAATTGATATAATCTCCCCCTCCCCAGGAACGCAAACAGTTTTGAATCAGCTTGCGCATGGTTCCGGTTTCCGGCGGTCCAATAAACAGGATTCTTCCATTCGGGTCGGATTGGCTTTCCTTGATTTTGTTCACAAAGAGATCGATTGCTTTCAGCCAGCCAACTGCCTTTGTAGTCTGGCCTTTTCTCAGTAAAGGACCCGGGATTCTGGCAGGACTGTATAGTCCCTGGAGAGCTGCTTGTCCAATGGCGCACACTTTGCCTTTGTTAATGGGATGGAGCGGATTACCCTCAATCTTGATAGCTCTTCCTTCCCTTGTGGTAACCATCAGTCCGCAGCCGGCAGTGCACTCCCTGCAGGTTGTGGCATATTGAAGGGATTTTCCGGGAGAGAAGTGTGGCGGTGGTATCAACATCGGAACCAGCGATTCAACGGGTTCTTTCCCACATCCGGTGAATGTTGCTGTTGCACCTGTCATTGCAGATAGTTTTAAAAAATCTCTCCGTTTCATTTTAGATAGCTTTTGGCTATTAGCGATTGGCGGTTAGCTTAAAAGGTGTAAACGTTTTCTATAGTTAATGCCTGAACGACAACCAACTTAACCCATACCAATAAAAGCTTTAAAAGCAGTTTGGCGCTTCGGAGTTCAGTGCTTTCGGCGATCAGCGGTTAGCAATTAGCTTTATACGTGTAAACGTTTTTGATATTTTAAATTGAAAGCGAAGCTTTCACGGACTGTAAATCTGAAATCTAACATCATCAATCTAAAATTTATTTGTGGCACGAATGACACTCGGTTGATCCCTTTATTATTTCAGCCTGGCTTTTCACCTCATGTCCACGGACATGACAATCCATACACCATTGCATGGTGAGATCCTTTATTTTGCCGGCAGGGTTCGGTGCCTTTATGTTGGCTACCTCACCATGACACTCCTCGCACTCCATTTCTTTAAGGGTGTGACTTTGGTGAGAAAAGTAAACAAAATCGGGCAAATCGTTCACTCTTGTCCAAATGACGTTTTGCTTAAACAAGCGATGGTGTTCCAGTTTTCTGATTTCAAATCGCCTTTCGTCCGTGGTTCCTTTCACCACCTGATGACATCCAAGGCAGTCATACAACGAAGGTACCCCGGCTTGTTCGGATCTCTCCGCATAATAGTGACAATATTCGCAGGAAATGTCGTATTCTTCGTTGTGAACCTGATGATCAAACCTGACGACCAAGTCCTGGCCATAAGCTTTTGCAGCTATTACCAGTGACAGTAATAATGCCGGTATCAGCGGAATTAATTGACGAAGTATATCACAGCTTTGGTCTTGTTTCATTGGCAGCTGTATGTTTTGTTTAGATTTCTAAAGTGATGAAAAGCTTGTGGTATCCGGTCCCAAGATTATGAAAGGTATTCAATCAAATGGCAATTCCTGTTATGAGAATGTTTGGGGGAGGAACAATAATTTGATGAACTGGTTGGAAGGGAGAAGTTATTTTGTATGATAACCGATAATTTTGTATTCACCGGACGCTTCAAAAGTAACGCTGTAATTCAAAAACTTTATATTCTTAAATCCTTTTGACCAGAGCAGATCATAGGCAAATAATGCACGCATGCCATTATCACAAAATATGACGATCGGTTCGTCTCGTGGAAGTTTTTCGTGTTCACTTTCAAGAACATAGAGTGGGATATTGAGCGAATTCTCGATGAAACCGAATTTCATCTCGGCTTTTCCTCTGACGTCCAGCAAGATAGCTGAATTGGCTTTTTGGATGGCAATGAATTGTTCCGGAGTGAGGGCCTCCCTTTTTTCAGGCATTGGGTAGGCTGCTATAGGCTCTGCGTTTTCATCCTCTTCCTCATCCTCAAAAATAATATCAAAATCCACTTCGTCCTGGGCATGCAACGCAGGTGTTATGTTCCCGGTCAGCATCAACCCGATTAATAGTATCAACAACAGACGAAACGCCATTGGTTTAAATTGAATATGCAGGGTGTAAGAAATGTTTTTGCAGATCATACCGGAATTCAATTCAAAACGATTTCCGGCGGCTCGAAAAGAGATGCTTCGACGAAAATGTCTTCATCCACACCCAGGTTATAGCGGGTGTTTTTCAAATCAAGAATCAGAATGGTATGGGTGCCTTCCAAAGGTGAGGTCATCCGGTGTTTCACCGCAGTCGGATAGCCGTCGATCGACTCTATCTGCATGACTTCATAAAACTTGTACAATTGGTTTTCATGATTGTAGAATTCAATTTTAACAGGAAGATAGGTATCCCGATCAATCCAGGATTTGGTTTTACTTGTTTTGTCTTCCCTGGTCGTGGGAATACTTTCTACCAGGTAGGTTTCATACTTTTTCTCAGCTTTTTGAGTGGAAATTGTGATGGTTTCATTGCCTAAGAGAATATGATCGTCTTTTTGATGATGCCTGCCGGTAATATCTTCCGAGGAAAAATCGGAACCCATGAAGGCACATTGCTTCTGATGTCCGGAAATCATAAGAACGGTATTGCTGGCGGGTAAAAACAATCTGCGGTAGTCGTCCTCAACAATGTATTTGTGGACCAGGAATGACGCCTTTTTTATTTCCCGTGGATAGGTAAAGTAGAGTAGATATTTCTGTTTCCCTCCGTCATTGATATCCTTACGCAACAAAGTGAAGATTTTCTTGGAGGGTTTCGGAACTGAATTATGGTAAATCAGCAAAGCCATTCTTGATTTTCTGTCTTTACCTGCATAATGGGAACTCAAGCTGGATTTTTTCATGATCTTTTCAGGTTCCATTGCCCATGCAGGAGTGATTTGGGAGAGAATGACCATCGATGTGAGGATAAATCTTTTCATTGTGATGATGAAATCAAGTGGAAATTATGGGGCATATTTAGAGTTATATTCAAATGTTTATCTCAGTCTACCATATGGAATGAAATCCTCAAACACTAAACTCCCTCACTCCCGGTAACCATCTGCGTAAAGTATATATGAGGGAGGGTAAAAGAATCAGACTGGCAGCGCCGCTAATAATCATTATCAAAAAGAAAAAGGCACCGACTGTCACGTAGGGTACCAGACTGGCAAAAAACAATGGAGTGAAACCTACGGTCAATACCAAAACATTTCTCCAGATAGCTCTCGCTGGTTCTGCAAAGACCTGTCGGAATGCTGCCCTGATGTCTCCCGTTTTGTTGATGCTCTCTTTAAAAGTTTGGTTAAAATGAATGGCAAAATCGATGGAAAGCCCTAACGCCAGACTCGAAAGCACCGCAATCGGCATGTCATAAAATTTACCTCCCCAGCCGATCAGTCCGTAAATAAATATGATACTCATGGATAACGGTAACATGGATATGGCTCCCCACAACGGGGATCGAAAGAGAAAGGACATCATAATAAAGACGAAAACAAACGAGCCGAGCAAGGCGTATCCCATACCTCGAACCATTTCATCCTGCCAGACATTGTTTATATGAGTCAGACCTGTCCAACTCAGCTTGATCTCTTGAAAACTTCCATCCGACAAGGTAACACCCGGTAGAGTGTTTCCTTTTGTTGCAATAAACGCATCCAATTGATTCATTAAAAGGTCCATGGTTTTGTTATCGCCATTTTTCAACTGCAGCCAGATCTGTGCTTTTTGATAATCATGGGTGATGAATTTCCACAGGTCCTTACCTCTTTTAATATCTCCACTTTCATAAAGAAACATGTATTGTGCAATTTTGTCCCTTTCAAGGGGGATAGAGGGATCATTAAATGCCACGTTTCCGACCTTGCTCAGAATATCCACAATAGAGGTGACGGCACCGACAATTTGCTGACCATCGGAATCTTCGACTGAAAGCAAAAAGCTCTGTACCGATTCAAGATAGCGGATAATGCCTCCATTTCGCAAATCCGGTGTTGTCTGCTGCTCATCATCAATTGTAAATAGATCATCTTCAAACGCCTCTTCTTCAAAGCTGCCGGAAGGCTCAGAGTTCTCTTCGTTCAAACCCGGGAGTTCTATGATGAGATTTGTCATATAAGTACCGGCCAACTCATTATTCATGATCGAGTCTGCTTCCCTTAACGGGTGATCTGCTTTGAACCATCTGACCGGGTTATCGTTCACGACAATCCGCTTAACACCTACCAGCGAAACGATTCCAACCATCAAACAAATGATGATAACTCTCCCGGGCGAATTGATTGCCAGATTACGAAAAAAACCAACCACACTTCCCGTTGTTTTAAGCTGCCGTTGTCCCGCTTTCAAGGTTTCAAAATCCAACAGCATGATAAACGCGGGCATGAATGTCATAGAGAGGAACCAAGCCACAAAAACCCCACAGGCGATCGTGATGCCGAACACCTCGACCGGTTGGATACCGGTTACCGCGAGAGAAGTGAATCCCACCATAGTTGTGAGGGTTGTAAACAGCATGGGATTGAACAATGCCTGCAGTACCTGCCAGATTACTTCTTTTTTTGGCCCCGCAGAGTCAATTTTATCATGAAGGTGACTGATAATGTGGATACTGTCTAACAGGGCAACCGGCATCAGGAAGATTGGAATCATCGAACTCATGATATGAACCGTATTGCCTGTATAAATCAGACCGCCCATTGCCCAAATCACGGTCATCATCGCCAAAAACATCGGTCCTAAGACCAGTTTGACGTTGCCGAAAAACAGGTACATCAGGAGAAAAATGACCAGTCCCGCCAATGGTGCATAAATGCCCATCTGCACAAACATTTCGGTTCCAAAAGTGGTTTCCGCAATAGGTAAGCCTGCAAGATAATAGATTTCTTCTTCACCCAGGTAGGTATCCGCCAACTCTTTGATTTTTTCCCCTATATAGTAGGAATAGGGTTTCATACCTTTCTCCAAAGGTATGAATATACCTATCAAGAAGCCGTCACCGAGGGCTTCACGAACCTACAGACGCTCCAATCCGACGCCGACTTTGCGTTTGTCC
>JANQLH010000050.1 GCA_028280735.1 SAR324 cluster bacterium
AACGTTTCTAAACAGGTTGATAAGCACAGCCCCGGCCGCAATGGCAAGGACAGAGTAGAAAAAATAACCAACCAGGCTGGCTGCCATTTGAAGAACAAACTTCTCCTGCACGGATGCGGGGAGCATATGGAGGTAAACTCCTCTTTCCTTATGATGCATTCCGGCGAAAAGCCTGCTAACAAGAACAATTCCCACCAGCAACATCACACCAAACAAAAACCCGACCCCTTGAGGCCTGAAGATAAATCCCGTAATAAACACCAAACCGGCCATAACCAGACCAGTCAATAAAAAAGACCGCCAATCATCTGCAATCGCTATCCGTAAAAGCTGTATCAAGCGCCTGGGATTGAAACCGAATCCTGATCTATTCACTTTGTTCCTCCGAATATCTAGGTAAAAGAGAAAGAAAATCTTCCGATGAGTCCATTACCGCCTTAAAAAGAAACTCAAGATCCATGGTACCTTCGTCTTCTCCTTGGTTACGTTCGAGTACAGTGTATCCACCCGGAATATCTTCCTTATAGATCACCTGATCCAGTGATTCGGATGAGCTTGCTGTGCGTATGGTGAGTTGTGAGCTTATTGCTGCAATGGAACTGTCCAACATGATGCGCCCCTGGTCGATAAACACAAGGTTGTCAAAAATATTCTCTACCTCTTTAATCTGGTGAGTGGCGATTATAAACAGCCTGTCATCATCAATAGAACCTGCCAGTAATTTTCTCAATATCCCCTTTGAGGGAATATCCAATCCGTTTGTCGGCTCGTCCAAAAGTAAAATCCTGGATTTGGTTGCCAGTCCGAATGCCAATAGAAATCTTTTGGACAAGCCATATGACAGGTTGGTCAACATGTGACTCTTTTCCAGCTCCATTTCCCGGAGATAATCTTGGAAAGAGTCAAAATCAAATTTGTCGTAAAATGGAGCATGCAGTTTTTCATATCGTCCAATGGAGATCGGGGGTAAATAATAAGACTCGGGTATTAAAAAAAGATCCTTCAACATGGCCGGATGTTTTTTGCTGCTGTCATAATCCAACACACTGCAATAGCCGGTAGTCGGTTTTAACATACCGCAAATTAATTTATAGAGACTGGTTTTACCTGCCCCGTTCTTACCCAGCAAACCGTAAATCCTGCCTGCCGTGAAATCCACGTTTAGATCCTGGAAAAGTCTTGAATTCCCGTAAGCGAATGATAAGTTGCCGATCTCAATCATCTGAGCTCCTGACAATTTCGTTTTAATTTTTTAGTGTACTAGTTAGCTATAACACTAAGTCGTAAATACACCCTTGTCAACAAAAAATTTAACAATTTTCTAAGGTGCTGCCAGATAAGGGTCTACGGAGGGGGTGATTATTAAAGTTTGCAGGATGGGTAACTCGTTTACCCATCAACGTGTGAGGTGAGAGTTACAACCCCAGCATTTCTTCTTTCAAATCGTCGTCAACGGGGTCATCTCCGAGCCAAATACCAAAAAATGCTCTTTTAAAGTTGAGTCCTTTGATATCTTCGAGAAAGGTGTCGTTTTTATATATTTTTAATCCGGAGTCAGGCAGGTAGACAAAATCGAAAAAATCACCTTTGGTGACTTCTTCGTTCATCAACTCCATTAAACGTTCGATTTGGGGTCTGATTGGCTGGGTGTTTCCACCGGTTGCGTTTTCAAATCCTTCTTTAATGGCGCTTTTCAGGCTGTCTTCATCCACAAAGCTGGAAACAATGTGCAGGCGAATACCCTTATTCATATCATCCCTTAGGATTTTTTCCGAATCCTGTGAGCGATCTTCGAGGTATAGCGCGCTGACATAGATATCCATGAAAAACCGGGATCGAATCCCCGCACCGTTTAAAACAAAAGCAACACCGGCCCGTTCCAGTTTTTCAGGTATCACTGCACCGGAAATCTCCCTGGCCTTGGCTTGAAACGGCAATAATATTAGCATCATCAGTCCGACAACTAACTTTCGATTCATCGTATTCGCTCCATCGCTAAGATTAATATCCCTTAAAATCGAAACTTGGTCTCTTGACCTGTATAAACAGGGGAACTGCATCATTATCTCTGTTTCATCTTAATATCTCAGGCAAGAGCTTAACAACAGTCCTTAGCTTTTTCAAGACGCGTGGACGGGTTTTCTCACCATGTTTGTGAGCACACGTTCGGAAACCCGGGCCCGGGTCGTTTTTGTGCGTTGAGAGGTCCTAACATTGTGATCTCTATTAAATTCATGATGATATCTTCGATTAAAAAAAGCCGTTGACATCGATTTAATGCCACAGGTATTTTCGATCATTTGTAGTCATCAAAATCTATGTCACACAAATAGCTTTAATTAGTGTCCGGACAAAAACCAATTTAACCCCTACCAATAAAGGTTTTAAATACAGTCTGATGCCTCGACGTTTAGGGTTTTCAGCGATCAGCTCTCAGCCGGCTTTTGCTTGTCTTTGTGATGCCTTAAGCTGAATGACGGCAGCCGGCACATGGACGGATAAGGGTTTGGCGATTTTTCATTCAGGCACTAATTAGGTATCCCGGGCATATTGTTTAATAAGGCCCTTATAATATGAGCGAGTCAGACACCAATCCTTTTGTCGAAGACCAGTCAGTTCCGATTGCAGTTACCAGGGCTTTCCAAATCGATTTCAAGCTAAATATTAACCGACTGGATACGGCTTTTTTAGCCGGTGTTCATACCTTTGCGGAAATCAGGCAAACGTTTTCCCTGAAATTTTCAGAGTTGGAGCAGGTTTACAGTATTGTTGACGAACTGGCGGAGGGAAATCCGGAATCACTTAAACAGCGGACTCATCGGGCTATCGACCGTCTCATAAAAAACAGTCTGCTGATTCGGGTTGATAGTGGAGGTTTGAGCCAGCAACCTTTGTTTGATGTTTCACCGTTGGGGGAATCGATTCTTTCCTATCTTTCAGCGGACGATAAGTTAACCAAACAAAACCTGACCATTATTACTTCCAGAATCCTTTCTTTGTTGTCTGACATACGAATGTCGCTTGATACCAGCGGGTCAGCACGTTTTTGGGAAGAGTCTGTTATCCAGCCTTTGAAACATGTCGTGGTTGAATTGTTGAATGCTATCGAGAAACGCCAAAGAGGATTGGATTTGGAGCAGGAGGAAGTTAGAACCGAAATCAGCGACCTTCTGGAAAAAAGTTGGCTGGAAGCCCTGGAAGCTTGTGAATCATTGCTGGAAACTACCGGGCAGACACTACAGGAGCTTTACCGAACCTTGCTTTCCGAAAACACTGCCATTAAGCAGGGTTTGAATGAGATATACGAAGCCGCTGAATCTCTTGGCAAGTTGCCTGTCCTAAATCTTATCGACACGATTTATCTTCGCCTGGATCAGCTGGAACAATGGGGCAAGGAAAGAGTCGCCTCCTGGTCTCAGTATTACCGAAGGGTTAATGATTTTCTTCAATCCATCGTTCGTTTTGATCCTAACCGTGAGCTTTCCCAGGCTTTGAAAGAGAATATTCAGCAGTTTCCACAAAATCCGTGGTTTGCAGACCTGATCGATCCACCTGTTTATAGAGGCTTGCAAGAGGTGGTCTACACACAATCCAAAAAGAGGATATCAAGGGCAGTTCCTCAACCTGCAAACAATGATTTGCTGGATGATGATGGCAACCTGGTGCTGGATTTGATGATCGAGGAGATCAAAAACAGATTGAAAAACAATATTCCCTTGAATCTCACGGACATCATCCGTCCCTTTCTGGAGAGTCATACCCTGGATCATGTGTATCCCCATATCGGCACCCTGATTGATCTTATGCTCAAGGAACTGAAACAAAAACCAAAAATCAATTCTGCCTGGGAAAAACCCCTGGCCGATCTTCAGTTTGAGTTACAGAATCTGGAAATAGATATGGAAGACCGGCAGACTTGACCAGGTCAGGTTGTTTGTAAGTATTGATTGTTCGTTTTCGCCCATTCCATAATTTGTGTTTGCTTTCAATGAAAGGATTGGGCACCTTAAGACCGTCATTTAATCGCAAAAAATAATGGAAAAAGAAATTAACGACCTTCACGATTTGTTGATGGACCCCCTGTTTCCCGAATTGGATATGAAACTTAGAACAGGGTGGCACTGTGATGAAGAAGAGATCGAATCATTTGAATTCATCAGCCGGGTTCAGGACAAAATAGAGATGTTTTACGAATTGTACGGATACGAGCTTCTTTATGCGACGGAAGGCTACTATTACCTGCACCCTGTTTCTAGCAGTATTAAGACCTACAAGCTGGGAATCGAATCGATGATTATCAGTCAATTTTTGGCGTTAATGAAAATGGACCCGCAATACCTGGAATCCTCGGGATTTTTCAGCCTGGGAGAGTTATTGGATAGAATTGAGCTGATGTTGGGAAAGCAGCAGGTAGTCCGCACTTTTTTAAAAAGAAAAAAGAGCAAGGAATCGGTCAGTGAGCAGGATTACCTTAACGTACAACAAGCTGTGAAACGCTCCTTGAGAGAACTTTCCCGGTATGGTTTTGTAAGCGTTAATCCGGAATTCAGCAGAATCTACCCGCGAAAACCCATTTTCCGGTTTATGGACCCCATTCGCAATCTGGATAATCCTCAACAGGCCATGGAAAGCATTGTGAAAGGTGAAAATCCGTTTGAGTCGGAGGAAGAAAGGGAGGAAGGTGATGAGTAATAATACCAGGATTCAGAAGGCTGTGTTGATCAACTGGAAAGGTATGTTCTTTCAGCCTTTTGATATCGATCCGGGCATGACCATCCTCGAGGGAGCTAATGGTACCGGTAAAACCACCATCATGATTGCTATCTATACTTGTTTGATTCCCGATCTGAATTTCCTTAATTTTCAGAATGTAACCACCGTCAGTTCCCGCAAGAATGAAGATAAGGGGCTTTACGGCAGGATTGGTCAGGATGAACATAACCGCGACGAGCCGATCTTCAGTGTGCTGGATATAGTAACGACCGCCAACGAGAGGCATCTGGTAGGGGTCCAATTGATCAAAAAAACCTATCCCCAGGTCAGTCTGAAGCACTTTGCGATCACTAACCTGGGGTTGGATGCAGATATAGAAAAACTGTTACTGAGACATAACCCGGAAACCAATCAACAGGAAATTCCCGAGCTGCATGAAATTAGTGAAGCCTGCAACGAGATTGGGGGAGAGCTGATCAACTTCAGACACGCCAAGGATTATTTCCAGTTCATGTTTGAAAAGGAGATTTCTCCCATCAGATTGATCGAAAATGAAGAGCGTAAAAAATTCAACCAGTTGCTGCATACCAGCCTGTATGGTGGTTTGTCACGATCTCTTCAGACCAGTTTGAGGGACTACCTGCTCCCGGAAAACGACAAACTGGTGCAGGGTATTCATGAGATGGAGCACAACCTCAAGACCTGTCGGCGTACTCGTTCAGCCATTCAAAGATATCAGTCGGTCCGTGAGATTATTCGCCAGGTTTATGACACCGGGTTGAGCATGTATTCCTCAGCATTTTTTGCCACCAGGCTGGAAGCGGAACAGAAACTGAAAAAGGCGTTACAGCTCCGCTCTGAAAAACGCGAGCTAAAAGGTAAATGGGATACTTGCCTAAATAAAATCGGGGACTTACATCAACAGCAATCCGCAATTGAAGAAAGCCTTGAAAAAAAGAATGAAGAACTGGACCTGGCTCGACAAAGACTGAATCGTTGTTCAGAAGCCACTAAAATCAGCAGGGAATATCAAAACAGGGAAACCGACTACCAGGCCCAGCTGGACATTGAAAAATCTGCCCGTTCCGATT
>JANQLH010000079.1 GCA_028280735.1 SAR324 cluster bacterium
AACGTCCAATGCCAGCAAAAGGTCGGCTATCTCTTCTCTTGTGTATGGGATTCTGTGAAAGAGCCCTTTGAGTGAGCTGATTAACATCTGGTTATTGAAAAAACAAACGTTATCAAAAATGCTCTCTATATCACGATAATCCCGGTACATATCGATAATTATCAACTCACCGCCGGGAGCCAGCAGCCCTTCCATACGTTTCAATTCCTGCATCGGCAACGGAAAATGATGCAGGGCAAATGTTGAAAATACAAGGTCATAACTGTTTTTATGCAGGTAACTGACAAACTCCACTGATGTGTTGTCCATATATTCAATTGCCCCTTCATCGGGTTTTTCCCGAATGCAGGTTTCATCGGACCAGCTATCGATGCCTGCAAAACTTTGCACATCCGGAAACATCGTATGCAACTTGCCAAGAAGTCGACCGTCTCCGCATCCGTAATCACAAATTGAATTCACCTTATTTTGCGCAATTATATCGCTTAAGCATTCCATTATGATCTTGTCTTCTTTTTCTTCCAGAATATCAATAATTTCCACGGAAGCCTCCTTAACAATGGTTCTGGTGATGGATTTAAAGTTCAGAGAGTGATTTCCAGAGCGCTTGGAAGGATTTTGGTCTCTGCTGATACTTGAAATGGAGATTAAAGGAAAACACTAAAAAACCCGGTTTATTAGTGCTCTTTTTCAACATCCATGGGTTTGTTGGCAGACCTATCATTTGATTGGACAATATTTACTTATCGACGGATCATTCAGTAAGCAATTCCAATGGCATTCAAACCCCGGGTGATCAGTTCTGTTCAAACCCAAGCTGATTCCTTTATTGTAAATGACAGCGACAAAAATATCAGCAAGAGAAAATTGAGTTCCCGCCACGAAATCACTTTGTTTCCATAAATAAGATGTCAGAGTTTTGAGGCCCTTTTCAATCCATTGCCTTCTTAATTCCCGTTTTGCCTTATTATCCAACCCGGGTTTAAAAAACTCCACCACTTTGGAGTTCTGCATCGGATGAATTGTAGAATTAACAATCTCGCAAATCTGTCTGATTTCTGCTTTTGGCAAGGGGTCTTCCGGTAATAGCGGGTTTGTTCCGAAGTTTTCTTCCAGCAACTCCACCATCACCATGGATTCATTGATCGTGACACCATTAACAATCATCGACGGTACACGCCCGAAGGGATTGATTTCAAGGTACTTTTCAGAACCGTAGAGCTCATCGGCATCAATTTGGTGATAGGAGATCCGTTTATGGTCAAGAACCCATTTCACTCGCTCGCTACAGTTGGAACCACGACTGTAATAAAAGGTTATATCCATTGATTGTTTAGGTGTCAATCCGTTTAAACCGTTTCACTGGTTTTCCTGACAACCTTACCTTCAGAATCAACCTTCATCAAGGTAACCTTAAAGGACTTGCCTTTTTCCACCATCACGCTATAGGCATTTTCCACGCACCAGGAACCGGTATTGGCATAAATTCTGTCTTTGGTGAGAAAGAAATCCTTATCAATCGTAGCCTTATGGGAGTGACCGAAAACAACAATCTTCAGATCCTCTTTAATACACATTCGATCCGCCTGCCACCCCAGGGAGGAGCGATCCCATAATTCCCTGACGAAGTCGGAAAAGCTGTATTTCTGTTCCAGTTTTTTATAGCGCGCTTTCGCTTTTTCTATGGTCAACACTGAAGCATTTGGCATTACTATCTCTTTGATTTCTCCCTCTTTGGCTCTTTCTGCCAGACCTTCAATAATCGATTCATATATATTCTGATCTGGTCCTGCAGCCTCCACGATGTCATCCAAATAGGTCGGTAGATCTAATAAACTGTAACCAGTTGTCGTGATTGAGGATACAAGACGACACATAATGTAACCTATGGGTAAACCAAAAGCGGGATCACAAAAATAGTCCGGTTTGTTAAAAATCTCATCAAACCTGTGCCCGTGTTCAGCCTTTAACAAACTGGTACTGTATTTCTTTATCAGATGTGCTTTGGGAAGAACTTTCTTTAGGTCCGGTTCGGTCAGATCATAATCATGGTTGCCGTTCACATAAAACAAATCGATGCCGTCAGCGGTGATTTCATTGAATTTTGCCAGAATTTCCGGATTGGCGTCAAATATCTCATTGTAGGTCGGAGGTTTGATATCAGCCGGACAAACCCAGGGATCAAAAATATCGCCCAGTAAAATTACATCCTTGACCTTGCTGTTACCCAGAATATATCGATCGATAAAATTTACCAAGCGATCCAGGTGTTTGTTTTTTTTAAACCACGCGTGCCCGCCATCGTACAGATTTTGCGAACTGAGATGAATATCGCTGAGAAAATAACGTTGTGTTCTTGCCATAATAAAACACTCCTTTGATTTAAAAATGCGGTTTGTAGAAAGCGTTGTGATAAAAAACTGTTCAATCAAAAAGCTGTTTAAACCAGCTCAGCAAGCTATTCCAAAATTTGCTGAAAGGACTGGTAATCTTCTTATAATGGCGCTCAACGGCTTTAATTGCCTCGTCCAGGTCCTCTTCAACACCTTGCATCGCCTTGATGAAATTGTTTTTGAATTGCTCAGGACCTTGCATGATAAAGTATTCCGCGAACTCATCCGGCAGCTTGTTGGGATCATGATTCTCAAGATCCATTCTTTTAAATGGGTCCACCATTTTTTTGTTGGTTTCCCGGGCTGCACTGACTATGACGGAGCACTTCGGATCTAAGCGTGGCTGGTGGGTTTTAGGTTTCTCGAAGGTGAAAGCAACCTTATCCCCATCAATGTTTATTCCCTGGTAACCCAGGTTTTCAACAGCAGCTACAAAGGCTGATTTCATGGTGGCATTCGGAATTGTCAGACTCACATCCAGTGTCAAATCTTCAGGCTCTGCCTGCATCCCCCATCTGAAACCCGTCAACCACCAGTGCTTATCGGGCCCTCTTTGAAACAACTTCTGACCTTTATGATACAATGTAAAAGCCATCTCCAGGCGTTCATTGTTGGCAACGCAGTCAAAAAAACGACTGTTTTCGGGATCATGTGGTCTGTTACCTAAAGTTGAATCCAATAGAGGGCGATCCTTCCTGCTTACATAAACACCGATCTCAGCACCGGTTTCAAATCCGTATTGTCCCTTCCAGAGTTCGATCATCCAGTGTTTACCGTCGTATTCAAAAAAGAATGGTTCGCAATCGATAATGGCACTGATGGCCAAGGGGGCAGCGACATCATAGGTATAGGCATACCCGAATTTTCTCTGCCAGGGGTCCATGGTGGAATAAATGATATCTTGCGCAGGATCGTAATAAAATCCTGCATTATTAACAATTTTAGCCAGTTGGCTTTCGGGTTTCCAGTTTTCCGGCATAGTGTTCTCCTTATTCTTGGGTTGGATCAGCAGTTTTCCGTTTTCTCCGGAGATCTTCTTTTTTCCGCTTTGCCGATCAGGGCTGAAAATTCAGGAGTTTAGAGATATTTTTGTTGGGATAATCACACAATGGAAAAACGATTTCAAGGGTAATTTTCAAAGCTGCCTAAAGCTTGACAGTCAGGTTTTATCGCATTTTAAGGATGAAAGAGTTGGGTTAAAAGGCAGGGATTATATTGTTTTCAGGAACTGATTTAAGCTTGTTCGGCGCTCGATTCCAATTTCCGAATTAACGCATACCTATTTTGCCTGAACATGCTCGGTCTCTTCGATATCCGGGTTCAAAACCTCTCGTTTTCAACAGATTCGGCAGACTAATTGACAAATTATAAGAAAACTCTATACTTAAATTATGTTAATTTTCTTTTTTTTTCACATCATTTTCTCTTAAATGGACAAATTTATGTAGTGCCTGAACGAAAATCCATCAAATTCTTGCAAGAAAAGACTTAAGAGGTAGATTTTGCTTCGGACGTTTGTGGCGTTCAGCATTCAGCTGGCAGCCAGTCATTTATCTGATATTTTATTATTT
>JANQLH010000099.1 GCA_028280735.1 SAR324 cluster bacterium
AAAAACTGGGAGTAAACACCGAAGATCTCCTCATTTCTCAACCCGATTTCGGTGAACAGGCTTTGGAAATTACAGATATTCTCGTACGCAGCGGAGGCATCGATATCGTAGTTGTCGATTCCGTCGCGGCGCTGGTTCCCCGGGCTGAAATAAACGGCGAAATGGGTGATGCTCATGTAGGGCTTCAGGCAAGGCTCATGTCCCAGGCCTTGAGAAAGCTCACCGGTACCCTTTCCAAATCCAAATGCATGATCATCTTTATCAATCAACTCAGGCATAAAATCGGCGTGATGTATGGAAACCCGGAAGTAACCACGGGTGGAAACGCTTTGAAATTCTATTCATCGGTGCGGGTGGATATCAGGCGAATCAGCGATATCAAACAGGGGGATAATATTCTGGGAAACAGAACCAGAATCAAAATTGTCAAAAACAAGGTCGCTCCTCCTTTTAAAATTATCGAGTTGGATATCATGTTTGGTGAAGGCATTTCCAAACTTGGCTCCCTGTTGGATTTGGCCGTAGAGTGCGGCGTTATTAAAAAAAGCGGTAGCTGGTATTCATATGGTGAAGAAAGACTCGGGCAAGGCCGGGAGAACTCAAAAGAATTCCTGATGGAGCACGAAGACATGGTAGACGCCATCGACAAAGCGGTTCGCGTTCACTATAACATTCCATTTGATCCCCCAACAGAAAAACAATCCGAAGAAGAAGCTAAAGCCTAATTCCTCATTGAAAAACGTCCAATAAAATGGGCACGTTACCAGGTGCCCTACCTTCCCAAAAATAACCATTTTCCACTTGATCTTATTAATAAGGGCGGCTATATTTGAATTTTGTATTAGCACTCTACTAGATTGAGTGCTAATAGGATCTGAACTTTTATTGGGAGCCCCGGAACGAAGGGATTTTATCTCTCGTGACAGGATGGCTTCCCGGCAATTGAATTATTAACTTAATTCTAGGAATAAGACTATGAAAATAAAGCCTTTACACGATCGTGTGATTGTAAGACGTAGTGATGCTGAAGAGAAGACAGCCAGTGGAATCATCATTCCCGATACAGCCAAAGAAAAGCCTCAGGAAGGTGTTGTTGTCGCTGTTGGTACTGGAATTCGGAAAGAAGACGGGACAGTACTTCCTTTGGATGTCAAGGAAAACGACAAGGTACTGTTCGGTAAATATGCCGGTACGGAAATTAAAATTGACGGTGAAGAACTACTGATGATGAAAGAGGACGATATTCTTGGTGTTATCGAGTAAATCTCCGGGAAACTACCCTAAATTTGGTATATTGAAGATGGTGACTAACGAATGGTAACCATCGGAATTTTTGAATAATCATAAACACAGGATTAAGACATGGCTAAACAAATTGTATTTAGCGACGAGAATCGAGCGAAAATGCTGAATGGTGTAAATCAGCTGGCTGATGTTGTTAAGGCTACCCTGGGACCAAAGGGAAGAAACGTATTGATCGAAAAGTCTTTTGGCGCACCACTGATCACTAAGGATGGGGTTACTGTAGCTAAGGAAATTGAACTGGAAGAAAAGATCGAGAACATGGGTGCCCAGATGGTTAAGGAAGTAGCCAGCAAAACATCCGATGTTGCAGGTGACGGAACGACAACAGCTACTGTTCTGGCTCAGTCTATCTACCGCGAAGGTGTTAAGAACGTAACTGCCGGTGCAAATCCAATGGATCTTAAACGTGGAATTGACGCTGCTGTGGAGGTTGCAGTCGGTGAACTTAAAAAAGCTTCCAAGGACGTTTCGGACAGCAAGGAAATCTCACAGGTTGGTACTATCTCCGCTAACCAGGACGATACTATTGGAAACATCATTGCAGAAGCAATGGACAAGGTTGGAAAAGACGGTGTGATCACTGTTGAGGAAGCCAAAGGTCTTGACACCACTCTTGACGTTGTTGAAGGGATGCAATTTGACCGCGGTTACCTTTCCCCATACTTTGTAACTGACGCTGACCGAATGGAAACCGTACTAAAAGATCCGTACCTCATTCTGATCGAGAAAAAAGTCAGCAATATGAAAGACATCCTGCCGGTTCTTGAGCAAATCGCAAAAGAAAGCAAGCCATTCCTGATCATCGCTGAAGACGTGGACGGCGAAGCTCTTGCTACTTTAGTAGTAAACAAGTTAAGAGGAACTCTCCAGTGTTGCGCAGTTAAGGCGCCCGGTTTTGGCGACAGAAGAAAAGCCATGTTGGAAGATATTGCTATCCTGACAGGTGGTGAAGTTGTTTCCGAAGACAGGGGAATGAAAACAGAAGATTTGACAATTTCACAGCTGGGAACAGCAAAAACAGTTACTATCGATAAGGATAACTGCACAATCGTTGACGGTGCCGGTGCTGATACAGATATCAAAGCCAGAGTCAACCAAATCAGAGCCCAGATCGAAGAAACCACTTCCGATTATGACAGGGAAAAGCTTCAGGAAAGGCTGGCCAAACTGGTTGGTGGTGTCGCTATCATCAACGTTGGTGCTGCAACAGAAATTGAAATGAAGGAAAAGAAAGCCAGAGTTGAAGATGCTTTGCACGCTACTCGAGCAGCTGTTGAAGAAGGTATCGTAGCCGGTGGTGGTGTTGCTCTACTGAGAACACAGGATGCTGTGGCCAAAGCTTCCGAAAAGCTTGAAGGCGACCAGAAAATCGGTGCTTCTATTGTTGTTAGAGCTCTTGAAGAGCCTTTACGACAAATCGTTGCTAATGCCGGTCTCGAAGGTGCTGTAGTAGTCAACGACGTTAAGGAAAAAACCGGAAACAACGGTTTTGATGCTAGAATAGAAGATTACGTCGATATGATGAAGGCCGGTATCATCGATCCTACCAAGGTTACTCGAAGTGCTTTGCAAAACGCTGCTTCCGTTTCCGGACTTCTGGTGACTACAGAAGCTTCGGTTGCTGAACTGCCTGCGGACAATAAAGATGTGGCAATGCCTCCTGCCGGAATGGGCGGTGGAATGGGCGGAATGGGCGGCGGAATGCCAGGAATGATGTAACTTTCCCCCCTTTTTAGATCCAATCAAAAGCCGGCAATGCCGGCTTTTTTTTTGCTTTTTCACATTGATCGGTCTATCATCATTCATCATAGAAAACAGGCAATAACCTTCATTGTTACAAGCCTCCTCACAATTTGAACAATATTTTCAGGCAGTTGTAAAGAACTCCCTTACAGTTTAATACAGCCCCTGGTTTGAATAAATATTATTACTAGTTTTATACACTTTTTTGTGTGATAATATAAGTTGATATATTCACGTCATCGACGGTAAAAGCAAAGGTGTAAAGCCGGTATTATAAAACAAAAATCAGATAAATCATATGTCAGATAATTCAGGTGGAATGGAGGATATGAGAGATATTCTCCACGAATTTGTGGTGGATTCCAAGGAGATGCTGGAAGATACAGAACCCCTTTTAGTAGAATTGGAAGACAACTATGATGATGAAAAAATTAATAATATATTCAGGTGCTTCCATTCAATTAAAGGAGGAGCCGGTTTTCTGAATCTTAATAATATACAACGTCTAACCCATTCCGCAGAAACCCTCCTTGACCTTTTCCGTAAAGGTAAACTTGAATTCACCTCAGATCATTTGGATATCATGGTTTCGGTTTGTGACCAGATAACCAGTCTTCTATTGATTGTCGATGATAAGCTGACTGATGATGGTTATGATGCCGAAATAGACGCCATCTCTTCGGAAATTGAAGCCGTAATAGCAGGGAAAAAACCCACCTTAAAACCCAAAAAACAAGATACAGCCGCTGCCCCGGAAGGTGGCGTACAGGCCCCTGAAGAAGCGCCACCTGTGGAAGAGGAATTTGAAATTCCCATCACCGATGAAATGATCCAACAGTTTCTGCAAGAAGCTGAGAGTGGTTTCGAGAAGATAGAAGAAATTTTATTGATTTTGGAAAAGTTTGGGTTTGAACAGAAACTTCTGGATGATGCTTACAGATTGATACACAGTTTCAAGGGCAACTGCGGGTTCATGAACTTCAAGGACCTGGAGAAGATCAGCCATAAGGTGGAGACTGTTTTTGACGGAATGAAAAACAAGGAGATTCCCACAAAGGAAGAAATTGTCTCCGTGTTGTTTAATGTATTGGATGTCCTGCGGAGTACGGTGCATCAGATTGCTGACAGTGGCTCACCAACCGTTCAGAGTTGTGCTGCCGTGATGGACATGATGGACAATATAATTCCCGGGCTGGCCCTTGAAAAGGCAGAACCACAAACAGTTCCCCTCATTGAAGAAACGGAAATGCCGACCATTCCCAAAATGGGAAAAATAACGGAACTGGATAAAACAGATAAAGAAGATGGTAAAGCGGTTTCAAAATCCCTGCAAACCGATATTCGTGTCAATCTCCAGAAAGTCGATACCGTGATTAACCTGGTAGGTGAGTTGATGATCGTCAGTCAAATGATTACCAGCAATCTTTCCGGAGATTCCGAAAAGATTAATCGTTCGTCGCATCAGTTAAACAGTTTGATAACTGAGTTGCAGGACGTGGCCATGTCGATCCGTATGATTCCCCTTGCAGGAACCTTCCGAAAAATGGTCCGTTTGGTGAGAGATCTTTCAAAAAAATCGGGCAAACAGGTTGTTTTTGAAACCAGGGGAGAGGATACAGAGCTGGACAAGACCGTGGTTGAACAGATTTCCGATCCCTTGGTTCATTTGGTGAGAAACTCCATAGATCACGGTATTGAAACCCCGGGAGAACGAGAGGCAGCCGGTAAACCGGCATCCGGAAGATTGGTCATAGAAGCAAAATATGAAGGAAACGAAGTCTGGATCAACATCATCGACGATGGCCGAGGATTGAACAGGGACAAAATTCTGGCCAAGGCCAAGGAGAGAGGTCTGGTGGGTGACGAAGCCGATGAATGGACAGATTCCAAAATTCACAAATTGATTTTTGAACCGGGATTTTCCACTGCTGAACAGGTAACCTCTGTATCAGGACGTGGTGTAGGCATGGACGTGGTAAAACGAAATATAGAAAAAGTGAAAGGCCATGTCGATATCAAAAGTGTTTTGGGGCAGGGTAGTACCATCGGATTAAGAATTCCTCTCACACTGGCTATTATTGACGGGATGTTGCTACGTGTCGGGAAAGCAATTTACACGGCACCACTATTAAATATTCGTGAATCGGTGCAAATCAATCCGGACCAGGTAACCATGGTCGAAAATAAAGAAGTGGTCATGATTCGCGAACAATTAATACCGGTGTTCCGGTTGCATCATTTGCACAATATCGAGCCGGACCATGAAAGTCTGGAAGATGGTATCCTGATCATACTTGAACACCAGGATGAAGTTTTCGGGCTTTTTGTGGACGAACTGTTAGGCCAGTACCAGACAGTTATTAAAGGTCTTTCGGACTATCTGGGCAAAGTTTCGGGTGTATCGGGTTGTTCAATATTAAGTAACGGAGAAGTAAGTTTGATCTTGGATGTCGCAGACTTGAGGCAAGAAATTATAGATAACAAGCCATGATTGTAGCTTTTGTACAAACGAAAGGAGGTACAGGGAAAAGTACCTTGGCGTTAAACGTAGCATATTCCAAATACATGCGTAAGGAGTTTCCCTCCATTGCGTTGGTGGAACTGGACCCGCAAGGCACATTAAGAAAGTGGTGGAGCAGGCGCGAACAGAATGCTCACAAGAAGGGAAACATCGTTTTTCACCATATTTCAAGCGAGGATAAAGATGAAATTCTGGAAGAAATTGAGATGCTGGAAAACGAAAATGAACTCCTTATTTTGGATGTTCCAGGCGAGAGTATAGGAAAGTTTCATACCAAATTTGCCTGTGCCGTGTCTGACCTGGTGCTGATTCCCATGCGAACTTCGACAAACGATGAAGAGGCGTTCGAGGACAATCTCATGCCTATAATCAAGAAAATTATCGAGATCGATCAGGAGAGTAGGGACGTTTTTTATATCGTTCCTTCATTTACCCATCCATTGGCCAACAAAGTTAATGTTTTAGCCTATTTCAAAGAAATAATGCCAGACTTTGTACATTGTTTGCCGGCTGTTTTTTCCTTTGGTTCGGTGTTCGAAAATTTTTCCAGGGGTGGGAATAATCTGATAGAATATGGAGAATCGGTAAAAGCAAACGCAAAACTGTATGATCAAGCCAAAAAAGCTATTAACGAAGTAGAAGCAATTGCCAAAGAAATCATTCAAATCAGTTCTAATTAGGTGAATGTATGGGGCTACCAAGTAAAAAACAACTGCATAAGCATAAACGAGGCACTCGAAAAGCCTTGGACACACTGGATGCCATGGATAAGGTCGATAGCAAGACCATTGATGATGAAGGTGTGGAAAATCTGGTTGAAAAGAAAAAGTCAAAAAAGCAATCCGGCAAAGCGAAAAAGAAAACGAGCAAAAGCCGGGAACAAGCAGCTGAACAGGGGCTTCAAGATAAGGAATCCAAAATCGATCTCGATGCTCCCGGAACCGTTGAAGGCAGTATAGAAGAGAATAAAGATGAAACTCTCGATTCAAGGCCGGCAGAAGAACCGGAAGCGCTTGAGAAGCAGCCGGATGAAGAAGGCCTGATACCCGGAGATAAGGAAAACGAAAAGAAACCAGCCAAAAAAACGATTAGTTTGGAGGGTTTGGAAGAGGAATCCTTTCAGGAAGAAAAGGAAGAACCGACGCAGCTGAATCAGGAACCCGAAGAATCCTCTCCTCCGGCTATGGAATCCGATTTGGACGAAAATGATGCCGCCGGAGATAAACCGGCCGCTGATTCCCCTTCAAGCTCGGATCTTTTGGTCAGCGAAGATGATGACGAAGCGTTTGAGGACACCCAAAAGGACAAGTACCTGACTTTTAAAATAGGCGAGGAATCATTTGGATTTTCCATCAAATACATTACCGAAATAATCGTTATCCATAAGATCACGGAGGTCCCTGATACACCGGCGTTTGTGCGAGGTGTAATCAATCTCCGGGGTAAGGTTATTCCCGTGATCGATGTGAGACATCGTTTTAATATGGAACTCAGGGATTATGATGATCGCACTTGTATCATTGTAGTTGATTATGAAGAGACCGCTGTCGGGCTCATAGTCGACACAGTCAACGAAGTCGCGGATATTCCGGAAAACCAGATTGACCCTCCTCCCAGGTCTCATTCAGGTATTGAATCCAGTTACATTATGGGAATGGGTAAAATAGGCAAAGAAGTAAATATTCTGCTTAATTTGGAAAAAGTATTATTTGTGGATGAAATCCTGGCCAAAAGAAGAATTCTGGAGCAGGGTTAATGGCGGGACTGAATACTAGCAGGAATCGAGTTTAAGTTTTATGGCTGATTTATCGGACTTGTTACAAAGATCAAAAAACGACGAGGGATTTGTTTCGCGCAATTTTATTCAGATTTCTGATGAGGAATTTGAACTGTTTCGTAAATTTATCTATCGCAATTTTGGTATCAACCTGACTGATGCCAAGCGAGCGTTGTTGATGAACCGGTTGCAAAAAATCCTTAAAAAGAAAGGATTCCGATCTTTTAAGGAATATTACGAATCCATTCAAAATGACAAATCGCTCTCGGAACTCAGTGAGTTGATCGATGCCGTTTCCACGAATCATACTTTTTTCTTTCGTGAAAGTACCCATTTTGACTATTTGGTGAATACATCCCTGCCTGAGCTGATCCCCAGGATTACCGCCCAGGGGCAGAAGGATTTGAGAGTATGGTGCGCAGCCGCTTCCACCGGAGAAGAACCATATGTGATTGCCATGTTGTTGATGGAATACCTGGGAAAGGATTATCGCAACTGGTCAGCTGGACTTTTGGCTACGGATATTTCGCATGATGCACTAAATACTGCCATGCACGGAATCTACTCCGAAGATCGTATGTCACAAGTTCCTAAAAAGTACAAACACAGCTATTTCGATAAAATAGGCCCCGATCAGTACCAGGTTAAGGAGCATTTGAAACAAGAGGTTCTGTACCGTCGGTTTAACCTGATGAATGAAACGTTTCCTTTTAAAAAACCGTTTCATGTTATCTTCTGTAGAAATGTGATGATCTATTTTGATCAAGTGACTCGTGCCGGACTTGTGCAACGATTATACGACTTTACGGCACCGGGAGGATATTTGTTCATTGGAAACGCCGAAACCTTAGGCAGAAATGAAACCAAATATACCTATATTGCTCCTTCCATTTACAAACGATCTGATTAATGGTTGCGTCATTCCAATCGTGTCTTCGTCATTGTAAATTTAACCAACAGATTAAAAATTAAGTCCGGCTCAAATTATGCCCAAAAAGATCAAAGTATTGGTAGTAGATGACTCAGCCCTGGTCCGCAATATCCTGCAATCGGGTTTGGCGATGGATCCCGAGATTGAAGTGGTAGCCACAGCAGCCGATCCCTACCAGGCAAGGGATAGGATTCTTGAGCTGGAACCGGATGTGTTGACACTGGACGTGGAAATGCCCCGCATGGATGGTGTGGCATTTCTGCGAAAACTGATGCCGCAATATCCAATCCCTGTGGTTATGGTCAGTGCCCTCACAGAAAAAGGAAAACGTATCACCATGGAAGCACTGGAAGCCGGAGCACTTGATTTTGTGACAAAACCGGCAACGGGTATCTCGCGTGGGCTGAATACGATGATGGGTGAGTTGATCGAAAAGGTTAAAATTGCTTCCGTTGCAGATGTTTCCCATTGGCAGGACAAAGTTATCGAGCCTCCGAAATCCCGTCCTGTAACCAAAGTGTTATCGGGCAGCACCGATAAGGTGATCGTGATTGGAGCGTCAACCGGAGGGACTGAGGCAATCCGCACCATGATAAAAGTGTTACCTGCATCCACACCCGGTGTTGCCATTGTGCAGCATATGCCACCGGGTTTTATTGGTGCATTTGCGGAAAGCCTGGATAAACAAAGTGCTATGATCGTCAAAGAAGCGGAGAACGGAGATCGCGTAATGACCGGTCGAGTGTTGATCGCACCTGGCGGAAAGCAGATGAAAATATTTCGATCGGGCGGAATCTACCAGGTGAAAATTTTTGACGGTGACAAGGTCAACGGCCACTGTCCGTCTGTCAGTGTTTTGATGAATTCAGCAGCGGAATATGTCGGTGATAACGCAATAGGCATTATGCTGACCGGCATGGGCAGCGACGGTTCTGATGGACTTTTGGCCATGCGAAAAGCCGGTGCACGAACTTTCGGTCAGGACGAGAAAAGCTGTGTGGTATATGGTATGCCTAAAGTAGCATTTGAAAAGGGCGGAGTGGAAAAACAGGTTCATATTGAAAATATGGTGCCTAACATTCTTAGGGTTTTGGAATGATGTTTAATTGATAAAAATTGTAAAGACAAAAAAATCAACTTCTTGTATTACCGCAAAAAAAAATGATATGATGATGACTAGCTAGCCAAGTTGTGGTGATGATGCGATTTTGGGTGATTCTTTATAACTCCTTGGATTGATCACATTCAAGAACCTTATGGTTGAAACACTTTGATTCCTTCAGCCCGACCATATTAAAGAATATTACATGAAACAGATAAATGTAGGTATCGGTGAATTTGCAGTGTCAAAAAATCCGGAAGAGAAGATAAAAACATTCGGATTGGGCTCATGTGTTGCAATAATAGTCTTAGATCCAAAAGTAAGATCGGTCGGACTTATGCACATAGCATTGCCTGATTCCAGTATTAATCCGGAAAAAGCCGAAAAATTGCCGGGATATTTTGCAGATACTGGAATTCCCTTTCTTTTAGGGGAAATGGCAAAACTGGGAAGTAACGCCAGCGGACAGGGATTAATCTTTAAGTTGGTGGGAGGTGCCCAGGTGATGGACCCCAACCAGAGGTTTAACATCGGTAAACGAAATGTTATAACAATTAAAAAAATCCTTTGGAAACACAACTTGGCCGTGGTTGCTGAAGAGGTAGGCGGGAACATCAGCAGAACTGTCGACGTGGATGCCGGAACGGGCAGGGTTACAATTTCTCAAGGTTCATAACACAACAAGGGCAACTATGAAGAAAATAATGATTGTTGACGATTCGTCAACTTCCAGGATGTTCATCAAACGGTGCATGGAAGTCGTATTGACCGATCAGGGCGAACTAGAATTCTTTGAAGCGGGAGATGGCAAGGAAGCGCTTGGTAAACTAAAAGCTGATCCGGCTGACCTTGTTCTAATTGATCTGAATATGCCGGTTATGGACGGGGCTACCCTGCTCAGATGGATGAAAGGAAGCCCAAAGCTGACACATATCCCTGTTATTGTAATAACCAGCGTAGACAATCCGGCAAAAAGAGATGAACTTAAGGAACTGGGAGCATTGGAAGTTTTAAGCAAACCTATTGCACCCGCTAAATTGATGCCGGTAATAAATCAAATCTTCAATGTACAAACGGACGACTTCGGATTCTAAACGGATAACACAAGTAACCGCTAATTCATGGTACTCGAATGGCTTTATCAGATATTCTAGTTAATGCGACCTTAGAGACAATAGAAAACATGGCATTCATGGAGGTTGTCAAATCGGACAAAACAACCCCCTACGATGAACACCTGGTCAGGTTGCGACTTGAAATCCTCATTAACAAGCCTTTTCCAGGTGAGATGAGACTGGTCCTACCGATGGACTTGGCTATTCAGTTCACAAAAAACATGTATAACCTGACAGAAGAAGAAATCACCGAGGACCTGATGAAAGATGTTCTCGGAGAACTAATTAATATTATTTCCGGTAGATTGATGGCGGATTTGATCCCGGGAGACCAGACTTTTGATTTGGGATTGCCGCTTATCGGTCCCGATGTATTTGTCCAGGCTGAAGCTTCATCGTTGGCCGTTGAATTTGATGCCGAGGGAGTACCGTTTTGGATTATACTCTTCGGAGACGGTTTCCAGGAAAGTGCTGCCCGGATAGATCAAGCATGATTACACCTAAGCCAGCAGGTTCTTTAATTCCAATACCGCTTTATTAAACCTTTCAAAAAACTCTTCCCGCTCGTCCGGAATCTCGCTGGCTGAGATAGAGATTCTTATCGTCTCTTTAATCCTTTGTTGAGAAAATCCCAAAGCCTGCAAAACCGGAACCAATTAGTTTTTTGCGCTATCTTTATGTTCCCTAGCTAAAAACGACGCTTTTACTGACCTCCTGTCAGTTTTCGACGTGCATTTACTGAATAGCAGAAAGA
>JANQLH010000242.1 GCA_028280735.1 SAR324 cluster bacterium
TTCTTCAATCCTGTCCGCTACATGAAGCTTCTGGAAGTTGTTCCCGGTGTGGACACCAGTAAAGAGATTGTTGACATGATCTCAGCCTGGGGAGAGAAAATCCTGGGTAAGGGAATTGTAATTGGAAATGACACGCCTAATTTTATCGGAAACCGGATTGGTGTTCACAGTATCGCTGTGATGCTCAATACTATCAAAGATTCAGGCGTTACTCTTGAGGAAGTTGATGCTGTACTAGGCCCACCACTTGGGCGACCTCGAACCGGTGTTTTCGGGCTTTCAGATCTTGTTGGTCTGGATACCCTCCATCACCTTCTGATCAATTCTCATGAACTCCTTCCTAATGATGAAGCCAGAGAGGTATACCAGGTGCCGGATTGGTTCCAGAAGATGATTGACGCCAAGCTTTTTGGAAACAAGACAAAAGCGGGTTTCTTCAAAAAAGAGATCACTCCTGACTGGAAGAAGAAAAAACTAAAATATGATTTCAATACCGGTGAATATGTAGATGCGGTTAAAAAACCCGATCTGGAATGTGTTAAAACTGCCAAAGCAGCAAAGACGTTGGCGGAAAAAGTAAACATCATTCTTTATGGTGAGGACAAGGTTTGTAAATATGCCTGGGAGGTTACGGCTGCCTCATTGATCTACTCAGCCAACAGAATTCCCGAAATCGCTGATTCCATCGTAGAAATTGATAACGCCATGAAGTGGGGTTACAACTACGAAGTTGGTCCTTTCGAAATGTGGGACATGATGGGTGTTAAGAAATCAGTTGAAAAGATGGAAGCTGACGGACTGGCTATTCCGGAAAACGTTAAGAAAATGCTGGATGGCGGCAACGAGACCTTTTACAAGATTGAAAACGGTAAAAGGCAATATTTCGATTTTGTATCCGGATCATACAAAACTCTGGAACTGAGCGACAATATTATCTTCCTGGCTGACCTGAAAGCGGACAATAAAGTCATCAAGTCAAATGATTCCGCTTCTATGATCGATCTGGGCGACGGTGTGGTTAACCTTGAGTTCCATACCAAAATGAATGCCTTGAACTTCGAGATTGTTGAAACATTGGCTGAAGCTCTCGATTATGTTTATGAAAACGGCACCGGTCTTGTGATTGGCAATCAGGCTGGTGGAATGCCCGGCGCATTTTCGGCAGGTGCGGATCTTCTCCAGATGCTGACAGCAGCCCAAGAAAAAAAGTTTGATGATATCCTCACAGGTTGCAAAACCCTGCAGGACTCCAATCAAAGAATTCGCTACGCTCCGTTCCCGGTTGTAGCGGCTCCGTTCGGTCTGGTTCTGGGCGGCGGTTGTGAAGTCTGCTTGTCAGTAGATCGACTGGTCGCACATAGCGAATTGTACATGGGACTGGTGGAAATCGGTGCTGGTCTGCTTCCTGGCGGTGGTGGACATATGATGTACTGGAGAAAGGTTCTCGAATCAATTCCGGCTGATGTAAAAACAACAGATTACGCTCCTTATTTTATCAATCTCTTAACAAACATTGGTCAGGCCAAGACTTCTACTTCTGCTGCTGAAGCACGAAGAATGGGTCTCTTAGGACCGAAAGATCGTATTGTCTACAATAAAGACTACCTGATTGGCGAAGCTAAGAAAGAGGTCCTCAAAATGGTAGACGAAGGTTACATGCCACCAAGAAAGAAGATGCTGCCAGCCATGGGTAAGGAAGGTGTCGGTATGGCATTGGCTAACCTCTATAACATGGAAAAAGGCGGTTATGTTCCTGCCCATATGGGACATATCTCTAAACAGATAGCTGCCGTATTATCCGGTGGTGACGTTCTCGGCGGACTGGAAGTACCTGAAGAACACTTACTAAAAACAGAACGCGAAGCTTTTGTTGAACTCTGGAAAACGGAAAATACCCAGAAAATGGCTGAGCATATGTTGAAAAACGGAAAGCCGCTCTTTATTTAACGGACGATCTAGGAACATATTTACAGGAGAAAACATAATGAGAGATGCATATATCGTAAGCGCCGTTAGAACTCCCGGTTGCAGAAGAAAGAAAGGCGCGCTGGCTCAAACCAGACCGGAACAGCTCATTAGCCACGTAGTTAAAGCCGCTGCCGAGCAGGTCGACCTTGATAAAGGTTCTGTTGATGATTTCATGCTGGGATGTTCATTCCCGGAAGCGGAGCAGGGAATCAATATTGGTCGGATTGCCGTGCAAATGGCCGGTTTTCCTGATTCCGTATCAGGTGCGACCATTAATCGATTCTGTTCCTCCGGATTGGAATCCATTGCTCAATCTTCCATGAGAGTAATGGCCGGCTGGTCGGAAGTGACCATGGCTGGTGGTGTTGAAAGTATGAGTATTGTGCCCATGGGTGGAAACCTTCCACGACCGAATCCGGAATTGACCCAGGAAGCTCCCGAGAGTTACATCTCCATGGGTATGACAGCTGAGAACGTGGCTACACGTTATGATGTCAGCCGTGAAGATCAGGATGATTTTGCTTTTCATTCACACATGAAAGCAGCTGAAGCACAGAAGAAAGGTCTTTTCACTGAGATCGTTCCAACTCCGGCTGTGAAGTATGTTGTGAACGAAAAGGATGGAACGGTAACCAAAGAAGAGTTCATGCAGGACTCTGATGATGGTGTCAGACCAACAACCACTGTTGAAGGCCTTGGAAAACTACGCCCTGTATTCTCAGCAATGGGAAGCGTGACAGCCGGTAATTCTTCACAAACGACTGATGGCGCGGCTGCTTGTGTAATTATGAGTGAAGATGCCGTTAAAAAGTATGGCATGAAGCCTCTGGCCAAACTGAAGCTTTACACTACCGTTGGCTGTAAATCTGACGAAATGGGTGTCGGACCCGCTGTTGCCGTACCGAAGCTGCTGGAGAAAGCCGGTTTGAAAGCGTCTGATATTGGACTGTGGGAATTGAACGAAGCTTTTGCTTCCCAGTGTCTCTACAGTGCAAGAGTGATTGGTGTTGGTGATAAAAAATACTGGGCTTATGACAGTCCGGATAAAATTATCAACATCAATGGTGGTGCGATTGCCCTGGGTCATCCGCTTGGATGTACAGGCTCCAAACTGGCTGCTACCCTGATTGCTAATATGCAGAGACTCGGCGTGAAGTATGGCGTTGAATCCATGTGTATCGGTGGTGGAATGGGTGCTGCTGCACTGTTTGAGCTTTGTGATTAAATAGTTAGATCGAAGGATCTCCATTATATATCCCCGGAGATCCTTCTCTATTCATACCTGCAACGTGTATTTGGTAGTCTGGTTCTCTTTTAGCTAATTTGCGATCTGACGAGGAATCACTACCTCTTTTTCTGCTATCCTATCTATTTCAGTAGTCATGCCGGGCAACTCGCTTCCTTGATGAATGCTGATGGTATCAATTTTAAAACGTCTCAACGAATCCCTTAGCTGTGTTGATAAAGCTGAAAGCTGTTCGGAAGCGGATGCAGCTTCTTCAGATATTGAGGCATTCTTTTGGATGACCCCGTTAATCAACGCAAGGCCATTGTTGATCTCCTCAATTCCCTTAGTTTGTTCAACAGAAGCTGTTGAAATATCATTAACGAGGTTATTCACCTTTTCTGCATTGTCACTAATTTCCTTTAATACTTGTGCAGTTTTGTCGGTCTTTAAGACTCCCTCTTCAACCTTTTTCATGGATGTTTCAATCAAGGTGGTAGTATTTTTAGCAGCTTCTGCACTGCGACCGGCCAAATTTCTGACTTCTTCGGCAACGACAGCAAATCCTTTCCCGTATTTACCGGCCCTGGCTGCTTCAACCGCTGCATTAAGAGCTAAAAGATTAGTTTGAAAAGCAATTTCATCAATTACTTTGATAATTTTGCTCACATCCAGGCTTGTTTTGTTGATTTCTTTCATGGAGTACAACAGGTTTTCCATGTGCTCGTTACCATTCCCCACATTCTTCATCATTTCTTGACTGAGCGAACTGGCGCTGTTTGCATTTTCACTATTATGTTTGGTTTGTGATTCAAGCTCGCTCATGGACGAAGAAATCTCTTCAGCTGAAGCCGCCTGTTCGCTACTTCCCGCGGCCAGGCTTTGTGATGATCGTGCCAACTCGTCTGAACCCGAATTTACCTGAACAGCCGCTTCTTTGGCATCGACAATCAAACCTGTCAGCAATTCAATCGATTTGTTAGTATTCAAACGCAGTTTTTCAAGATCCCCCTTGCTTTCCTGTGCAACATCCCGGCTTAAATCTCCCGAGGCCAATGCAGATAAAATGTCACTTAAATCATTTATAAAAAGCTGAATTGATTCTATAAGGTTGTTAAAAGCCACTTTCGCCTCAGCTATTTCATCAGTACCTTCAACGACAACCCTGTTTTCAAAATCTGCAGTATTTTCAACCTGTTTCAGGCCTTCAATTAATTGATAAAGTCTTCTGGCTATTGTCACGTTAACAAACAGATAGGTAACAGCCCCGATCATTAACACCAGAATCAAACCGACAAAGGCATTTCTCCTGATAGTGTTATTGATGGTGCGCTGGATCTTTGCTTCTTCCGCTGCCACCAGTTTATCAATATCATCAATGTAAACACCGGTTCCTATCACCCATTCCCAGGGGTTAAAAGCGACAACATAAGACATTTTCGGCTGGGGTTCATCAAATCCCGGTTTTGGCCACATGTAGCGAACATATCCTTCTCCTTTTTCCTTGGCGGTTTTCACAAATTCCGCAAATAGAAAAACGCCGTCAGGATCTTTTGTTCCCTTCATTTCTTCACCTTCCAAATGGGGACTGAAGGGATGCACGATCATTTTCTGCTCATAGTTATTAATCCAAAAATAACCACTTTCACCGAAAACCTGGGCCCTGATTATGTCTTTAGCATTTTGCTTTGATGCTTCATTGTTCCCTTCTCCATGAATTTTCTTTACGGAATTAACCGCAATATCGATTTGACTTTTTAAATTGTTTTTTACATCTTCAAGGAGCTGTTTTCTGTAATCTTCAATTCTTTCACTCCCCTCTGAAATGATTGCTGACACTGATATAACAGTTGAGATTACTACAGCTGCAATCAATGGCATTAAAGCCGCACCAAGCATTTTTGTTCTAATTGACACATTCATATTTTCCCGGGTTTATGAATTTACTTCACATATCTTATTTTATAGGAACATACCTATAAAAACGTTTATTTAAAGATGTGTTGCGGGATCAGGCTAACACAGTGATACCTCCACTTCAAAGCTTTGAACATGTTTAAATTTTAGGATGCTATTCTTTCCCGGTTCAAACAGCTGATGGGACTGGCCATTCCCGGCTCTTTTAATAATTGTCAAATTAAAGAAAATCCAATAAAACAAATTTAATTTTGTTGGCTTAAAGCGATTTGAATTGGAATTTTTGATCAGGAAAATCGCTTTCAATCGTTGCTTTAGCTCTCAGACAACGCATGAAGGATTCTGTTGAGTTGCAATGTCCTCGAAAGGGATCATCAGCTTACAATCCGTGTTCCTGAACAGATTACCTTTGGTAAATCCCTGTTGAATTTTTGTTAATAAATAACCAGATCGTCCGGCTATGAAATCATTAAAAAAGGTAGTCTACAACCTTCCTGTCAGATCAAAGCTTTTTTTAAGCTACTCTTTGACGATGCTGCTTACTATTTCCCTGGGAGGGCTGATTATGTCTTCTATTATCAGGAATTCGATTGAATCTAATATTCAGAGTGAGCTTTCCAACTCCACCAATACCATTTTGAACCTGGTTAAAAGCACTACGGACGCTGCCGTAAAAAACCTTTTGCGGGCTATAGCGGAAAAAAACAGAGATATTGTTCAACATTTTTATGATTTGCATGTTAATGGTGAGATGGACCTGGAAACCGCTAAATCAAAGGCTAAAGAGGTTTTGCTAAGTCAGTCCATCGGCAGCACCGGTTATATCTATTGTATTGACAGCACCGGTACAATAAAAGTTCATCCGAATTCAAAGTTAATAGACGAAGACATATCCGAGTTTGATTTTGCCAAAAATCAAACGGCAACTAAGGCGGGTTACCTGGAATACGATTGGGCAAACCCGGGAGAAACCCGACCGAGGGCAAAAGCATTGTACATGGCTCATTTCGCCCCCTGGGATTGGATCATCTCTGCCTCTTCATACAGGGAAGAATTTATTGAATTACTCAAACCTGAGGATTTCGAGCAGGGTGTTTCGTCCCTTCAATTCGGCACCACCGGTTATTCCTACATCATTGATGGACAAGGGCATTTTGTGATTCATCCGACCCACAAGGGCACCAACGTCAGGGAATCTAAAAATGCCGATGATCATGCTTTTTTCTATGAAATGTTGGCGAAAAAAACGGGAAACATCATTTATTCCTGGAGAAATCCCGGTGAAGCCGAAGCCAGGAAAAAACTCGTGATTTTCAATTACATTCCGGAATTGGACTGGTTTGTCGCTTCTTCCAGCTACCTGAATGAGTTTTATCAGCCGCTTCGGAACATCAACTATACCATTTTGATTGTTTTTTTGGTGACACTGTTTCTTGCCTTTGTAACCACTTATTACCTGGGCCGTTCGATAACCCATCCCCTTTATCAATTAATCAATAATTTTAAAATTGAAACGGATGGTGATTTTTCGAATCGTATGGAAGTCAAATCGGGTGGAGAAATCGGAGAGTTAGCCTCCTATTACAATGATTTCATGAGACGCTTGGAAAATTACCATAAAAAGCTGCTGGTATCCGAAGAAAATTTTAGAGGTATATTTGAAGGGGCAGTGGAAGGCATATTTAAGTCGACTGCCGAAGGCCGGATTGTCAGCCTCAATTCCTCACTGTCCATAATGTTAGGATACGATAATCCCGAAGAGCTCGTCGCAGCGACTAAAAACAGAATTTATTATTTGTTCACTAACAGAACCACGGGAACAGATATCCTAGGTGTTCTGGAAGAAAAAGGGAGTGTTACCAATTATGAAACCCAATTACAAAAAAAAGATAAAAGCATCATCCGGGTCTCCTTATCTATACGCGGTATCCGGAATGATGAAGAACTAAAATATATCGAAGGATTCGTTAACGATATTTCCGAGCAAAAGAGATCGGAATTGGAACTAATCAAAAGGCAAAAGGAGATTGAGGATAAAAACAGAATTCTGGAAAATCAAACAGATGAATTAAAACGTCTCAGTGCCATAAAGGATGATTTTCTGGCAATGACCACACATGAACTTAGAACCCCCCTGCATGGAATAATCGGCATTGCTGAATCTCTGGTAGACGGAATCGCCGGGGATCTGCCTACTAAAGTTGTTAGCAACCTGGATATTATCGTTTCAAGCGGAAAAAGACTCTCCAATCTCGTCAACGACTTATTGGTTTCATCCAAGTTAAGACAAAAAGATATTCTCCTTTATCAACAGCCGCTTCACTTAAAAAAGAATGTGGATGTGGTACTGAGTATTCATGGAACCTTGAAAAAAAATCCGGGTTTAATTCTTGAAAACAATGTTCCCGATAACCATTTTGTTATGGCCGATGAAGAAAGGTTGCAGCAGATATTGCACAACCTGATAGGTAATGCCATAAAATTTACGGAATCAGGTACCATTACCGTCACCTCCCGTATAGATAACGGCAATGTGCGAATCAGCATATCAGATACAGGAATAGGCATTGAAAAGGACATGCTTGAAGCTATATTCCTCCCCTTTGAGCAGGCTGATTATTCATCTACAAGAAAATACCCGGGTACCGGTCTGGGATTATCCATTACCAAACAATTGGTGGAGCTTCACGGCGGAGCAATTTGGGTCGAAAGTGAACCCGGAAAAGGGTCGATTTTCATCTTTACCCTGGAGCATTCACGTATTCCTGCAGTATCCGGCTCCCTGCCTGTAGCCAAAACCATTGAGATTCATTCGAACAACGTGCAGCAAACCGTTCCGCAAGCCGGGCCTAATGACACTCATCAACCGGAAATCGTTGTTGTGGATGACGACATAGTAAATCTTCATGTGGTAAGCGGTTACCTGGGTACTTTGAATTATCGAACTATCGAGTTTACCTCCGGAATCGAAGCCCTGGAGTATGTCAGACAAAACAAACCCGGGCTGATTTTGTTAGATGTCATGATGCCGGAAATGGATGGATTCCAGGTTTGTAACGCCATAAGAGAAATCTATCCGCTTAACGAGCTGTCAATTATCTTCTTAACCGCCAGAAACCAGGTGACTGATCTGGTACAGGGATTCAATGTTGGCGGGAACGATTACCTGACCAAACCCTTTTCCAAAAATGAACTGCTTGCAAGGGTTCAAACCCAGTTTCGTTTGCTGGAAGCCAAAGACAGACTCATCGATCTCCGGAATTTTACCAACCAGATCGACACCTATAAAAGCCTCGACCAGCTGTTCGAGCATGCCTTTAATTACCTGGTGAAAATCAGGCATATCCAAAACGGCGCTTTGCTTTCCGAAGGCAAGCTCATATCATCCAAAGTCGAAAATGACGAGTTCATTAGGAAGGTTAAAGCAATCAAACAATCGGAAAACGAAATAGATGTGTTTCCCGATACCAACTCACAGCTTATTAGTATCCGGATCAAGGGAATGGACAGTCACCAGATTGTCTTACAAACAGCCGATTTTGTTACCGGATTGAGACTTGAATACATCCGTAGCATGGTGGAGCAGATTAAGATAGTTCGTGAAATCATCAATAAATTCTCTTTTGATCCCGATATATCCAAGGAGATATTCACGATTGGCTCCATGCTGAATGACATATTATATATTCAAGCTGCAAAGCAGTATTGTATCGCCCATACAAAAAATGAATCGATTGAACTAAGACTTTCACTAAAAGAAATCACATTTCGTTTCAGGGAATACCAACTCCTTCAGGTTCATCGCTCCTACCTGATTAATCCGGATCTGGTCACTTCAATTGAGGTAGCTAAAAACAAACGAATTGATATCAACCTGGGAAAAGATAAAATCCCTGTTGGTGTCAACTACTTGTCTACAGTTATGAAGACATTCCCTGACCTTATCCGGAATGGTTAAAAATCGAGTAAAATGAATATCCGGATTAATTATGCCGGCCCCGATTCCAAAAACCTCCGATAGTCCGCAGCGTCTTTTCGAATTTTCCTGCAATCCTTCCCGATCGGGGCACCAGCTTGTAGAAGTGCCCGCCTGTGTTCAGTCGTTTTCTGACTATTACCTGGTTGATAGCTAACGAGCTGCCCATCCCTCTGAAATCCAGAGAGCGAATTGCTTATTTGATATTTTTGATAACTGTCAATCCGGAAACAATTTCAAATATTGCTTCCAAACCACAATAATTTCATACCAAATATCCCACCTGGAAGTCACAGCATGATCCCCTCAAGACATTGTATTTTCTACATTTTTTCTGAAAGCATTCATTTGCTTGACAAAAATTCGTTCCTTACTCTTTTCAATTCGGAACATCACGCTTGTCTGCTGTCCGGTTTTAATTTAGCTAGTATCAACACTGAGAATTTTGAAAGTAAAAATCAAAACCTCGCTGTACGGAACCATCGATATCTAGATCGATCAGTTAACTGCTAAAGGTCATCTAGATTATTATTCCTGAATTTACCCAAAAACCTTTCTACAATCACCACTTGATAGGGGGATAAGCCATGTTATGGACCGGATTATCACCAGATGAGGCAAGAGAATATCTGGAACAAAAAGATAAATCTAAAAGAGACAAACGAATGACATTAACGGAGGCCGTTCGGAAATACGTCAGGAATGATGATGTCATTGGTGTGGGTGGATTTGTAAACAGCAGACAGCCGGTTGCTGTTGCCCATGAGATTATCAGGCAGGGTAGAAAAGGTTTAACACTTGCGTTTCAGTCAGCCGGGTTAGTACCTGATTATCTCCTGGGAGCCATGGCTTTAAGGCCGGATCATGTATCAGTAAAAAGAATGGAGTTCGCTTATAACGGTCATGAATACGCGGGAACCTCATCGTTATTAAGGTACATGACAGAAAACGAAAAGATTTTTATTGAAGATTGGACCAACTTTAATATGTCGGCCCGTTTTAAGGCCGGTTCCATGGGAATTCCTTTCATGCCGATCAGAAGCGGCCTGGGAGGCGACATAGAAAAATGCAACCGTTCTCAGGTTATCCAATGTCCTTTTTCCGAACGAAATATACTGTTGATTCCGGCTTGTCATCCGGATGTTGGGATACTGCATGTCCAGGAAGCAGATATTTACGGTAATTGCAGAATCAAGGGTCAAACGTTTACCTGCCCGGAAATTGCCATGGCGTCAAAAAATGTGATCGTCACCTGCGAAAAAATTGTCGATCACGAGCTGGTAGCCATGAATCCTACCCAGACATCCATACCTTTCTTTGCTGTTGACGCCATTGTTGAGCTTCCCTATGGATCTTATCCAACGGTATGTCATGACATTCATTATTATGACAAAGTTCACCTGGAACATTTTAAGGGTCTCACCAACGCCTTCCGCAAAGGCGAAGCAGATGGGCTTGAAGAATATTACGACAAATATGTTTTTGGTGTTAAAGACATCGACGAGTATATCGATCAAATTCCCTATAAGCAATTGCGCTATGCCCATCAAACAGAATCAAGGGCCCTGGAACTGCAAACTCATTTGGTCGCACCATAGCTTCAAATTTTTGTTTTTGTGACATTAGATAAATGCCATGAGTATTAGTCCTTGATACTCATCCAGACAAGAAGGGAAAACATGACTGAATATGCAACGGATTATTCACCCAGCGAAATGATTGTGACCGCCGGGGCAAGGCAGCTTGAAGATAACAAAGTTATTTTTGCAGGTACCGGATTACCCATGGTTGGCATTACCCTGGCCCAGTTGACAAGCGGCCCGGGAATTATCCCTGTTTTTGAAGCGGGGGCGGTCGGTCCCACATTAAACAGGAGTTTGCCTTTGTCGGTTGGTGATTCCAGAACCACCAGCCAGGCCAACTTCATACAGGGGTTAAATTCAGCATTTGAACTGACCCAAAGAGGATTTACCGATATCGGATTCATCGGGGGCGCTGAGATTGACCCATACGGAAACCTCAATTCAACAATGATTGGTGAATTTCCAACCAATTACATGAAGCCATCTGTCAGACTACCAGGTAGCGGGGGCGCCGGAGATATGTCCTGCTCCTGCACGCACACAATCTTGATCGTTCAGCACGAGTCCAGAAGGTTCGTGGAAAAATTACAATACACAACCAGTATCGGTCACCTCGACGGATCGAAAGATGCCAGAAAAAAAGCAGGCCTGCAAGGTAAAGGACCCAAGATTGTTATCACCACGAAAGCACTGATGGGATTTGATGACGATTCAAAGCGGATGAAAATTTTGGCAACCATGCCGGGTGAAACCGTCGAGAGTGTGCAGGATGCTACCGGTTTTGAGCTGCTTGTCGATGCCGATCTTTATGAATTTGAAGCGCCTACCAAAGAAGAAATCAGGCTGATCAGAGAAGTTATCGATCCAACTCAGATATTTTGTAAGCGATAAGTAAAATATGGAAAATAAACAAGACAAGCTGTTAACAGAATTTCCCATCCCGAGCTACGACCAGTGGCTGCAATTGGTGGAAAAACAACTAAAGGGAATTCCATTCGAAAAAAAACTTATCAGTAAAACGGCTGAAGGGATCACACTTAAGCCAATTTATTTGAAATCTGATCTGTCGGAAGAATCAACAAATGATTCGTTTCCGGGATTCTTTCCCTTTACAAGGAGTACAAATCCTGCAGGTTCGGTTGAAGCAGGTTGGAAGGTGTCCCAACAATACTATTATCCGGATTCGGCTTTGCTTAATGATGCGATTCAACATGATCAGTCGAGGGGACTTGATGCCTTGATGCTGGTGATTGATAAAGCCGGTAAAAAAGGATTCGATCCTGATGTTGCAAATGATACTGATATCGGAAGGGACGGATTATCCCTGTGTGGTCTACAGGACCTTGAGCAGGCATTTCAGGGATTCGATTTTTCTTCAAAATCGATCCTGTTGGATGGTGGTTCTTCAACTTTTTCTGTTTTTGGATTGCTGATCGGATACCTTCAAACCACAGGTTACGATATCAAGAAATTGAATGGCGCATCGGTATTTGATCCTTTGGCTTACGGCTGCAGAAATAATAGTCTTTCCCGATCAGCACCTCAGTTCTTTGATGAAATGGTTGGATTGGTGAGTTGGACAGCCCAATACACCCCGGATTTCCAGCCTATCGGTATTGATGGCCGACCCTATGCCGAATCAGGAGGTAATGCAGTTCAGGAACTGGCCTATGCCCTGGCAACCGCGGTCGAATACATTCGGGAATTAAGACAAAGAGGATTAAACATTGATCAGGCTGCCAACAGCATGTCTTTGTTTTTGGGCATCGGAGCCGATTTTTTCACTGAAATCGCCAAACTAAGAGCCGCCCGAAGTTTGTGGGCCAGAATGATCTCCATATTTGAAGGCAACGAAGAATCTCAAAAACTGACCATTCACAGTGCATCCATTAATTGGAATAAAACAGTGCATGATCCTTATGTGAATATCCTGAGAGCAACCACCGAAGCTTATTCAGGAATTCTGGGAGGGTGCGACACGCTGAGTATTGCTCCGTTTGATAAAGTACTGGGTCTTCCCAAGGAATTATCACGGCGCATCTCACGCAATATTCAGATTATACTAAAAGAAGAATGTCATGGTCACAAAGTAATTGATCCCGCAGGAGGAGCCTGGTTTGTCGAGGAGCAAACCAGGGAACTGGCTGAAAAAGCCTGGACCCTTTTTCAAGAGATAGAAAGCTCAGGAGGATTTCGATCGGCACTGGAAAAAGGATTACCGCAAAAAGCCATCGAAAAAACAGCCGGACAGCGAAAGTCACTAGTTGGAAGGCGAAAAAAAGTAATTGTTGGTGCTAACATGTACCCGAATCTTAAAGAACAACTGCCGCCTACCAGCGATTTTGATCAAAACGCTTTTGCAAAAAGACGTATCGATCAGGCAAGAAAGTGGAAATATTCGCGCGATAAGGGATCGAATTGGGCAAGCCTTAAAGACATGAGTTTCCAGAGTCCTGAATTTTTTAACCAGATCATTGATTCCGTCAAGATTGGACTCACGCTCGGTGAAATCAACGCCATCCTTTCAAAAGATAACAGTTTTCTGAAACTCGACTCAACATTACCAATCGGGAGATTGAGCAATGACTACGAAGATCTGCGAAAAAAATCAGAAAACCATAAAGTGAGAAACGGATGCTACCCAAAAGTATTCCTGGTAAACATGGGGCCTTTAAGACAACACAAAGCTCGTGCCGATTTTTCAACAGGTTTCTTGCAACCGGGCGGTTTCGAGATTATAACCAGCGATGGATTCAATGCTATCGAGGACGCCGCAAGTGCCGCCATTGTTTCCAAAGCAAATATTGTGGTGATTTGTTCCACCGATGATACGTACCCGGATCTAGTACCGCCATTGACCAAGCTAATCAAGGAGCAGCGACCTGAAAAGTATGTGTTGGTGGCCGGTTATCCTGCAGAACATGTCAACGATTTTCGTAGTGCCGGAGTGGATGACTTCATTCATCTAAAAGCTGACAATCTTTCATTACTTCAGAAACTTCAATCAGAAGCAGGAGTGTCATCATGAATAATCATCCTGACTTCACCAACATTCCATTTCAATCCGAACCTGCCCAATCATCAATAGCGGAATGGGAAAATGCCCTAAAAAAGAGTACAAGCAACTCAGCTGACAGCTTAACCTGGCAGTCTCTGGAACAAATCCCAATCAAGCCGCTTTACACGGCTGATGATCTGAAGGAATGCGAACACCTGGAATACCTTTCCGGAATAGAGCCGTTTTTACGTGGTCCTTATCCAACGATGTATGTAACCAGGCCATGGACCGTCAGGCAATACGCGGGGTTTTCAACTGCGGAAGAAAGCAATGCCTTTTACAGAAGAAACCTGGCTGCCGGTCAGAAAGGATTATCCGTTGCTTTTGATCTGGCAACCCATCGGGGTTACGATTCCGATCATGAACGTGTTGTAGGGGACATTGGCAAAGCAGGAGTAGCCATCGACTCAATCCTGGATATGAAGATTTTGTTCGATGGTATTCCACTGGATAAGATGTCCGTCTCTATGACCATGAATGGTGCAGTTTTACCAGTCTTAGCCTTCTATATCGTAGCCGCCGAAGAGCAGGGAGTAAAATTTGAGCAGCTCAGTGGTACTATTCAAAATGATATTTTGAAAGAGTACATGGTTAGAAATACCTATATCTATCCTCCAAAGCCGTCAATGAAGATCATTGCGGACATATTTGAATTCACATCTCGCAATATGCCGAAATACAACAATATTAGTATTTCCGGCTACCACATGCTGGAAGCAGGGGCTTCTGCAGACTTGGAGATGGGATACACCCTGGCGGATGGTTTGGAATACGTAAAAACAGGGATTAAGGCCGGCATCAATATCGATGATTTCGCACCCAGGCTTTCTTTTTTCTGGGGAGCCGGAACCAATTTCTTTATGGAGATTGCAAAGATGCGTGCGGCCCGCTTGTTGTGGGCAAAACTTATAAAGGTGTTTAATCCCCAAAATCCAAAATCGATGGCCTTGAGAACCCATACCCAGACATCGGGTTGGAGCCTGACCGAACAAGATCCATTCAATAATGTGGCAAGAACCTGCGTAGAAGCCATGGCGGCTGCTCTTGGGCATACCCAATCACTTCATACAAACTCACTGGATGAAGCCATTGCCCTTCCAACAGATTTTTCTGCAAGAATTGCCAGAAATACCCAGTTATATCTGCAGCACGAAACGGGCATCTGCAATGTCGTCGATCCCTGGGCCGGCTCTTATTACGTAGAATCATTGACCCATCAAATCATGCACAAGGCGTGGGCTCACATTCAGGAGGTGGAATCACTGGGAGGCATGGCCAAAGCCATTGAAACCGGTCTTCCAAAAATGAAGATCGAAGAGGCTGCAGCGCGTCGGCAAGCTTTGATAGATTCAGGCAAAGAAACCATAGTTGGCGTCAACAAACACAAATTGAACAAAGAGGCTCCCATCGAAATTCTGGAAGTTGACAATACGGCAGTCAGGGAGTCTCAAATCAATCGCTTGAAAAAGCTAAAAGTTGAAAGGGACGAAGCAAGAGTCAAGGAAATATTAAACAGAATCACGGAATGTGCTGGGTCAGGAGAAGGAAATTTGCTTTCGCTTGCAATTGAAGCGGGTAGAGCGCGAGCATCCCTTGGGGAGATTTCCGAAGCCATGGAAAAGGTGTTCGGTCGACATAAAGCAGTTATCAGATCCATATCCGGCGTTTACAGCAATACCTTTGGAGAGGAGGAACCCGTGAAGGACGTTCAAACTCTGGCTGATCAATTTGAAGCAAAAGAGGGGCGGCGACCCAGAATCATGATTGCCAAACTGGGTCAGGATGGTCACGACAGGGGAGCAAAAGTTATTTCAACAGCTTTTGCAGACCTGGGATTTGATGTGGATATTGGTCCTCTCTTCCAGACACCGGAAGAAGTAGCAAAACAGGCAGTGGAAAATGACGTTCACCTGGTGGGAATGAGTTCCCTGGCCGGAGGTCACAAAACCTTGTTGCCTCAACTGGTTGATGAGTTGAAAAATTGCGACCGTGAGGATATAGGTGTCATCGTCGGTGGGGTTATTCCTGCTCAGGATTACGATTATTTATATGAACATGGTGCTGCTGCCATATTTGGTCCTGGAACAGTCATCACAGTAGCTGCTGAAAATATCCTGAAACAATTGTTAAACAACCTTGAATCCTGAAGGTTCCGGCCTTATCAATCCTTGATAACGAATGACAGCAAAGAAGTAAAAGCAGGGCCGGACACCTTCAACTGCAGGCGAAGGATTTGCCACCAGTGTTTTTGTAGGTGCGGAAAATGGGAATATTGGAACGGACTTAATGACGAAGCCCATTTCCGCCACCAATGTTGCAAGAACAAAACACCTTCCGCTAAACCAACTTGTCGAGGTTGTTTTAGCGGGTAGTCGAACGATTCTTGAAAGGGCTATCACATCAATTGACAGCAATGCCAGGCATCATCTCGACAAAGCTCAACAGGTTTTGGAGCAAATCCTTCCCTACTCCGGCGGGGCCATCCGAGTAGGGGGTTAACGGCATCCCGGGAGCAGGAAAGAGAACCTTCATTGACACTTTTGTCTGTATGTTATCCGGATGCCGAATCAACAGGCTGTGTATAATTATACAATTTGCATATCATGCGATGATTTTGAAGCTTCGTCATTCCGGGCTTCCAGGCCGTGACATAATTTGAAATATATCTACTTTGCAAAGAACCTGACTCTTTGTCATTCCGGGCTTGACCCGGAATCTACTATGTAACATGCTGAAATCATGAGTAGAC
>JANQLH010000253.1 GCA_028280735.1 SAR324 cluster bacterium
GAATAAGCCATCAGGGAACTCCTGCCTTTTTGATAATAATCGCCATAGGCAGGGAAATGATCTTAGATACCATCCAGAAAGTCAAGCTCTATCAACTCCAGGTGAAAGCGGGTCGGACCAGCGCGGTGGGCGGTAAACAGGGAAAAAGACCTTTAAAGTTGCCCCTTTTGAAGTCTTAGAACCCCCTTTTCACCCCCAAAAACAGCAATTTAAGAAACTCAACCCTGTTATATCTTTATCCTCCCTCTGCACTGTCAATTATTGATTTTGTCAGCGTTTGAGTAGTCTGATTGTGACAAAAAATGATAAGATACTCATGGTTAAGAAGGTAAACAATCCGGCATTGATCAATCGTTTTCAGGAGATTGACCAACTTCAAGAAATTAAGCAGAATCATGTGATCGCTCTGATGGCTGCTTTCATTAAACAATATAAATTTGAAGAGCTTGTAAAGACTTGAAGAACCGTTTAAAGGAACATTATGGAAAAGGTAGACTTATCAGTTTCAGAACTTACACTGGGTCAGAAGCTCAATCTAATGGAAGCTATTTGGGATGATTTGAGTAAAAACGATGAGATATTGGAATCACCAGATTGGCATGAAACGGTCCTTAAAGATCGTGAAGAAGCCTTATCCGCCGGGAAAATAACAGTTTCCGACTGGAAAGAAGCCAAGGAAAGGATTCGTAGGAATGTTTCATGCGAATAAGGATTACCAGTGCTGCAGAACAAGATCTCGAAGCAGGTTATCATTTCTATCAGCGTAAATCCCAGAGAGCGTATTTTATACGTCGTTGACAGCCTTGTAAGAGATGCAAAAGCAAGGCAGGCACATTCAACAACTAGTTAGATAGATTAACGATCAAACTAAAAGGAAATCATGTTAAGTGTCAAAGAAAAGATTACAGGAATCATTCAGGCATTACCTGAAGACAGCACCTATGATGAGATCCTCAAAGAACTGGCTTTTCACCGCATGGTAGAAAAAGGATTGGAAGATTCAAGAAAAGGAAAGACCATCTCCAACGAGGAAATGAAGCGTAGGATCAAGACATGGGGGAGATAAACTGGACTGCTGAAGCAGAGGCGTGGTTGTGTAATATTTATTCATACATTGCCAAAGATAGTGCCATAGTAGCTGAAAGGGTGGTCTCTGAAATCTATGAAAAAGCACAAATCCTCGAAGAGTTTCCCGAAATCGGTTATCTCTACCGATCAGAGCCGGAGGGAGATATTAGGATTCTCCTGTACGGTCATTACCGAGTTGCCTACCTTATCAAGAAAGATCTGAATCAAATCGATATATTAGGGGTGTTCCACGGTTCTTTGGATGATATAGACCAATACCTGATTTAAAACAAATGGTCAGGTCAAGAGCCTGAATTATATTTTAATCCTCCCTCTGTATGGTGCTACACCACAAATGACTGCCCAATCCTTACGTGGAAATGGGTTGATCTAAAGCTCTGAGCGTCATATAAGGGACGACACACAAAAGAATACCTTCTTTCTTGATCTTTGGGGCCCTTTCACGCCTCTGAAACAGAGTTCATGAAATTTGATAACCATCTCTTCTCTCTTGACCAGTATTGTCATCGAATGATATACATAGTAAAATGTATATCCTAAGGAGGAATTTATCATGCAAGTTTCTAAATGGGGCAATAGCTTGGCAATCAGATTACCAGCCTCTGTGGTTAAAGCGTTGGAGTTAAATGAAGGCGACGAAGTTGAGGTGTTTGTTGCAGACGAGCGAGCATTTGAATTAAGGAAGAAACCCACTAAACAAGCTATACTTAAGCGATTAAGAAAGTTTCGAGGCAAGCTTCCAGTCGATTTTAAATTTGACCGGGATGACGCAAATGCCAGAATCTAAAGCCTTTATAGATACCAATATTCTTCTTTATCTTTTATCAGCTGATACAGATAAAGCAAATCAAGCTGAAATGGTTTTGCAAGCAGGTGATATGATCAGTGTTCAGGTCTTAAACGAATTTACCAATGTAGCGCGACGAAAGCTTAAGATGTCATGGGATGAAACAAATGAGGTATTAGGTTTGATTCGATCGATCTGTCGTACAGAATCCTTGACCGTCGAAACCCATGATAAAGGAAGGATTGTTGCTGAAAGATACCAACTCAGTGTATATGACGCTATGATTGTTGCATCTGCTCTCTTGGGGAATTGCACAATTTTATACTCTGAGGACATGCAGCACAACTTGTTGATAGACGATCAGTTAAGAATCAGCAATCCTTTCATCAACTCCTGAAAACTGGGTCGGTTTAGGGTGATATGAGTTGAAAACGGGATCAAGCCTTTCATTTTAATTCACGAAATCAAAGGAAGGGAATCGGGGAATCGCCGGGAATCGGGTCGGACCAGCGCGGTGGGCGGTAAACAGGGGAAAACTCCCTGAAAACAGGCCCATTTGAAGTCTTAGAACCCACTTTTCGACCCCAAAAACAGCCTTTTAAGAAATCCAATCATTCGTTATATTCAAAGCTTCCCCACTCTTTGGGATCGGTTCTCATATTGAGAATTTATCCTTGACTAGATTTCATTTCATAAATATAATATTCTCATATTGAGAATTTCTGGGCCATGATATGCATATTATAAGCTATAAAAAGATACTTCAATTCATAGAGAAGCATCCGAATTCAAAAGGTCCATTGGAAGGTTGGTATCGAATTGCTAGAAAAGAGAGCTTTTTATCATTTCAGGATATCAAAAATATTTTTCCAAGCTCTGATCAGGTAAAACGGTTCGTTATTTTTAACATCGGTGGGAACAACTTTAGGTTGATAGTGTTTGTCAATTACAAATCCAAAAGGATCTTTATCAGACATATTTTGACGCATGCGGATTACGATAAAGAAAAATGGAAGGAGGATGAATGGTTTATGAACAATTAATCAGGAACTGGTCTGAGATTGCGACCCATCTCAGCAAACCGAAAAATGATCAAGATTTGGATAGGCTAATTGAATTATCGGATTATCTTATGGATCACATGAGCGAAAAACTTGAGGGCTTGTTGGACTATGTCGGTTTATTAATCGAAGAGTATGAATCTAAAAATATACCTGAACCAGAGGGTGATCCGATTGAAGCACTGCAATTGCTAATGAAGGAACATGGACTTAGACAAAAAGACCTTGTTGAAATCGGTAGTCCGGGAGTCATATCTGAAGTGTTGAACCGAAAGCGCGAACTAAACAAGCGGCAAATCATCGCTCTTAGTGAAAGATTTCATTGCAGTCCTGCTGTATTTCTTTAGTAGCTATTTACTTTTCTGCGTTTTAATAAAAGGAATCGAGGAATCAGGAATCGGGTCGGACCAACTCGAAAAGCGGCAAACAGGGGGAAAGTTCCTAAAAATTGGCCCTTTTGAAGCCTTAGAACCCCCTTTTCACCCCCGAAAACAGCCTTCTAAGAAATCCAACCTGTTATATCTTTATCCTCCCCCTGTAACGAGGTGCCTATCCTATCAATCTTTAAATAGATTAATTCCCGGAACTTTTTTAAAATGATTGTCGAGACTGAAAACGAGGCAATTGTTTTCTTTGGCGAGGCTGGCAATGAGTAAATCTGAGATTGGAATTGTTATTCCTTTTCTTCTCAGATCATAAGCCGTTTTTCCAGCAGAAAGCCATGTTTCATAATTGGCTTCCAAAAAAGGAAAAACGATCATGTTATCTTTTATTTCACGATATTCTTTTTCAATTTTGGCGCCTTGCAACAGTTCAGCTAAGATGATGCCTGAATATACGACTCTGTCGTCTATGATTAATCTCTCAAGGTGTTCTCCATTTTTTGATTCCGGATGATTAAAAAACTCAATCCAGATAGAGGTGTCTACAAGAACATTAGCTTTCATCTAATTCCATTTCCCTAAGCTGTTTCCAGTTATCATCCAAATTCATCTTTCCTTTCATTTTTAGGATGTTTTGCCTTTTTTTTTCTCGAACATATGTCTCAAGAACTATATTCACAGCTTTGGATTTGTTTTTTATCCCGGTATATTGCATAACCTGATTGATGATTTCTTCATTAAGATTTAGAGTAGTGCGCATTTTTGACTCCATAATAGTTATGATTATATTTTATGCCTCTTGCTGATTAAAGTCAATGCATAACAAGTTGTAGCTAAGAAATTGGGCAATATGCAATTGGTGGATGTGATTTCGAATCAGGAAATCCAAGAAAGATATACCAATTTCCAAGGGAATCGAGGGAATAGGGAATCGGAGGGAATGGGGAATCGGGTCGGACCAGCGCAATGAACGGTAAACAGGGAAAAAGTCCCTTAAAATGGTACTTTTTGAGATCTTAGAACCCACTTTTCGACTCCAAAACCAGCCTTATAAGAAACTCAAGCCTGTTATGTCTTTATCCTCCCTCTGCATCAAAACGGCTGCAACGCTGAAGCCAAATACCAAACAGAGGAGGTTCCAATATATAAATTCACTATCTGATTATTTAGTTTTAGCCGCTGGAAGAAGGACTACTCATTCTTACGGAAGTTTTTTGAATCCGGCTTGAGCAAAATGCTTGTCAAAGTTAAGCGCTTCGGAGATGTCTTGTTGTTCCATCACTACGAACGAGATGCAATCAGTCAGTGAATAGGTTTTATCCTGATGATCATTAAAGTATTGCCATCCTTGAAAAAATAGCTTTTGATCAACTTGAATCAATTCGACCTAAGGGCTCTCAATAAGTCTGTAGCCAACTTCTATAGCCTTGTGATGTAAGCCACGGCTATTAAAAAAAGTTGCCATTTCATCAAACACGTAGGATGTCGTTGAGAGTTTAGGAAGTGGGGATTTCAAGCTTTTCCAATAGTTTGTAGCTGTTGGATGATTCTGATCGTCAGTAACTTCCAGGGCAATTACAAATCCGGTATCTAAAAACAGGGGCATTATTCCGTTGAGCCGTAAAGATATTTATCAAGGTTTTCGGAGGCATCGGGAATCTTGCATGTGACTGGATTTTTCCCTAAACCTAAAATCGGATCTTTTTTGTCGGAAGGGGTGATAATGATTAAATCGTTTTCCCTTTTTATTTCGACTTCTTCTACATCAAACAAAAGCTCTTTGGGGATCAGCACCCCTTTGTCTGTAACAGCTACTTTCATCTTGACTCCATATGATTCTTTTTGCATGTTAGCTTAGCAAAGATAACCCTTCTTTCATAAATTGTCCAAATCGCCATGAATTCAAATCAATATACCAAATTCCCAAAAACTACCTTTTAAGAAATCCAGCCTGTTATATCTTTATCCTTCCTCTGCTTCGGGCATTCCTGCAAACCAGCAAACGCGAGGGTGTACAAATGAATTCACCCTCACAGTTTTAGTGCTTTTTTAGAAAGGCTGAGTTCCCTGATTTTTACCTTTGCCGTCGGGGCGAATAAACCCTATTGAGAAGAAATTCTGTAATAGTTTGTTTATTTTTAAAACCGGAATTGACTTTTTATATGCAAAGTATATACTGTTATATATATACTTTACAATGGAGGAAAAATGAAAAGCGCAAAATTATTCAAAAACGGTGGAAGCCAAGCTGTAAGATTGCCGGTAGAATTCAAGTTTGATAGTGAGGAAGTATTTATTAAAAAGACTTCTTATGGTGTTTTGCTAATCCCTAAATCTCAATCTCCTTGGAAGAAATGGCGAGAAGGAATTGAAATGTATGATCACCCTTTTATGGACGAAGATCGACAGCAAGTAGAACAGCTGAGAGAGGGACTAGATGGACTTTTTGATTGATACTAATATTTGTATTTATATTTTAAACCGAAGACCAAAAGCTGTGCTTGATAGATTTGAAAATTATAGCCCGGGTCAAATAGCGATTTCATCCATTACTGTTGCTGAATTAGAATATGGAGCTAAAAAAAATTCCAGAGTAAGGGAAAATATTGGAAGACTTGAACGTTTCCTTTTCCCATTTGATATTCTTCCTTTTGACGCCATTAGCGGTAAATATTATGGTGAAATTCGCAGTAGTCTAGAAAGAAGAGGAAAAGTAATTGGTCAGCTTGATATGCTGATAGCCGCACAAGCACTTTCGAACAGTTTAACTCTTGTTACAAACAATCAAAAAGAATTCTCCCGCATCGAAAACCTCAAGCTAGAAAATTGGCTATAACAAAGTCACATTGGCATCGCATGCTTCCAATGAAGGGGATCAGGGCTGGGTTATGGTACTCCCTTTGGTCGTAGAAAAGCCGTGGTCAAGTCTTTACTTTTGACATTTCGATTTATGCTTTGATTAATCCTCCCTCTGTTTGGTGCTTCGGCATCCCTGCTTCCGGGGAATCGGGTCGGACCAGCGCGGTGGGCGGTAAACAGGGAAAAAGTCCCTCAAATTGGTGCCTTTTGAACCCTTAGGACCCCCTTTTTACCCCCAAAAATAGCCTTCTAAGAAATCCAAACCCGTTATATTTGATTCCTCACTCTGTTTGCTTTGATTAAAAACCCCATATGATTGGCGGAGTTGAGGTTGGGGTTAACTTCATCCATCAGAATTCATTTCAACGGAACGCTTTTCAGAACTCATCTATTCTCTCCACCAGAATTGTCAAAAAAAAGAATTGCTGATCATCTTTGAGCAATTATTAGTAAAAAATCTATAAATGGTGCCTAGATGAATAAAAAAAACGAGAAAACCATAAATGAGGCATCGGAATTGCCGGTGCAAATAAGGGCATGGCTGGCGGAAAAACTGTTGAAAAGCCTGGATGAGGGAGAGTCTTTCGTGATTTCAGACGAATGGAAGCAAGAAATATTGATGCGATGTGAGGAAATAGACAATTCCCAGGTTGAATTGAAAGACGCAGACGAGGTTTTTAAAGCAGCTTATGGAATCCTTGGATGAAATCAATTAAGTTTCATCCACAGGCTGAATTGCTGCACATTTCTATGAAGAAAAGCAAAAGCTACTAGGGAAGCGATTTCTTCAAGCAGTCGAACAAACCTTGAATAAAATCTCCCTTAACCCGCAAATATATAAAACCATCGAAAAGAATACCAGATGGCGCCGCATCGATACTTTTCCATTTTCTGTTATATTTAGGGAACAAGCAGAATCAATTGAAATTATTGCAATAATGCATATCAGAAAGCGCCCTGGGTACTGGAAAGAAAGGCATTAACAAAACGTCGAACTGCTCTCCTAAGAAAAGACGAAGGAATCCTTGTACAGCATCCCTATTTTCCATATTTGAATCCTCCCTCTGTATTGATAGCTCAGAGTGCAGTTGCCAAAAGGCACACATAGTGATACATTTTGTATATGAAGAGATTTAATTGGAACCAGGATAAAAACCGACAATTAAAGGAAGAACGAGATATTTCATTTGAGCAAGTGGTTTTCGCCATTGAAAACGATCACCTGCTTGATGATGTCCGGCATCACTCTCGCAAAAACCAAAGGCTTTTTGTAGTCTTTATTAACAACTATACCTATTTAGTTCCATATGTGGAAGAAACTGAGGAAAGTGTCTTTCTCAAAACAATCATTCCCAGTCGAAAAGCTTATAAGAAATATTTAGGGAAGGAAAAATGAAAAAGGAAATCAATTTGGACAGTGACGAGAAAGAAACATTGGCAGCTTTTGAGAATGATGAGTTCATTTCTGTTTTATCTCCTGAAAGAAAAACCGAATTAATTGAGACTGCCAAAAACACAACAAAAAAAACCAAACGAGTCAATATCCGAATGAGCGAACGAGATTTTGAACGTATCAACATTAAAGCGATTGAAGAGAATATTCCATATCAAACATTAATTGGAAGTGTGATTCATAAATACTTAGATGGCCGGCTTGTAGAGAAGTGATATGGCAGGTAAGTAGGAAGTTATGGATTAATTCAATCCTCCTGGGAATCGCGGGAATCGGGTCGAACCAGCGCGGTGGGCGGTAAACAGGGAAAAACTCCAAAAAATAAGGCCCTCATAGGGTCTTAGAACCACTTTTTTGACCCCAAAAACAGCCTTCTAAGAAATCCGCTTCTTTATCCCTCTCCTAGATTAATCCAATTGTTAATCCGCTTGATTGGGCAAGGTTTCTTTGGCGATTATCATTTGTGATAAACTGACTCACTTTCAAGCCTTTTGCTATTGCTACATGCAAAATATCTAATGAACGAGAACCGGTGATATGTGTATGCTGACTGGATAAATCCAGACTGATTCTGAACACATCCCCCCAATTGATGTTAGGACGATAGTAAACACCTATAGCTTCATGTTCCTGCTGTAAGGTAGTAATATGCTCGATTTCTACTTCGGAAATCTCATTACGAAATCTTTTAAGACGCAAGGCGTTTTGAAACTCTAATTCATGCAAGCTTGTGATCGGTATAGCCTGGTTTACCGCTTTAACTTTTTTTTCAACTGCCATCGACTCTTGTTCTTTGACATATAACTTAATAATCAAACTCGTATCCCAATATACCATTTACAGCCTTTCATTTCTGGATTCCATGATAATTTCACTCGCAGGCTTTCCTTTTAAAACAAGCGATTCAGCAACAAAGTCCGGCCAGTCTATTGTCCCTTTTGGTCCAATAGAAACAATTTTGGCAACGGCTTTTCCTCTTTTAGTTATCATTACCTCTTCTCCTGACTGAATGCTTTTCAGTACTCGGGCAAAATTTTTTTGGATTTCTCCGACTGTTGCGGTTTTCATTTTATTTCTCCTTTCAAGTTTACGCATATTTTATGCGTAAAGCAGATACCAAGTCAAGCAAATTGCAGTTGACGATAGAGCCGCATCTTTCTTTTGATATATGCTATTCCAAACCAGTGTCGTGTCAACGGAAGGCTGTCGCTTTGAATCCCCTGAAATCAAATTCTTACTGTGAGCCTCGCAATTCAATCCATGTCCACTAATGTCAGCTCAACGTGATTTTCTATTGTTGACAGGACACATTCATCAAATTCGAGCATATTCCATTTCCGGGGGTAATCTCGTCAATCGCTGTTAAATTACGAGAACAGTGTCCTTTCTCAATCCACAAAAAGAGACGTCACCTCGAATTTTTCCACATCGATCAGGCCCAGGTCGGTTACTTTTAGCTTGGGGATCGGGGACAGGCTTAAAAAAGATAGAATCATAAAAGGCGCTTCATGGGTGCACCCCAACTCTTTAACTCTTGATTTGACGGTTTTGAGGTTTTCAGCTGTTTTTTCAAAACTTGTGTCGGAAAGCAATCCTCCGATGGGTAGTGGCAGTTCGGCGACAACTTTTTTGTTAGCCATGGCTACCAGACCTCCTTTCATTTTTCTAAGTTTTTCAAACACCGAGTAGATCTCTTTGTCATCGGTGCCGACAATTACGATGTTGTGTGAATCGTGAGCAACCGTTGATCCGATCGCTCCTTTTTTTAAACCAAACCCACGGACAAATGCCTTGCCTATTCTACCCGTGGCCTTATGCCGTTCTATCACGACAATTTTCAAGATGTCTCTTTCAATGTCGGAGACGGCAAACCCGTTTTCGATTTTAGGATCGGTGATATGCTCGTTTGTGATGATCTGTCCCGGGATTAAATCGATCACCCTGATCTGCTTTGATTCGGCAGGGACCGCCAGCTGATCAAGCTCGATGTCCTCGGGATCCATTGCACTGCGAATAGTTGGAGGAGTAAAAACCGGAACCGATTTCAGGTTACCGCCTTCAAAAAAAGCAATCCCCTTTTTGTATACAGATTCGATAGCCACGGTTTCCATATCGGACAGCAGCACGAAATCTGCCCAGTACCTGGGTTTTACCGCCCCGACATTCTTCAAATTAAAATGATTGGCCGGATTGATCGTTGCCAGCTGGTACGCCATCATGGGTTCCATGCCCAGCGAAATAGCCTTGCGGATGGAATGATCCAGATGACCTTCCTCCAGCAAATCATCCGGGTGTTTGTCATCTGTTGCAAAAGAAAAGTGCCAGGAGTTATCCCTGGTAACCACCGAAATCAGTTCTTCCAGGTTCCTTTCGGAAGTACCTTCCCTGATCAGCACGTGCATGCCTTTGCGCAGTTTTTCTTTCGCTTCTTCTGCTGATGTGGATTCATGGTCACTGTCAATGTTGGAAAAAATATAGGCATTGAGGGCTTTTCCCGTGATTCCGGGTGCATGACCATCTATTTTTTTCCATTTTGCGGAAAGGATCCGTTTATGAGTTTCCTCTTCTCCATTAATCACGGCCGGAAAATTCATCATTTCGCCGATACCGACGACCCTTTCCTCTTTAATCATATAATCCAGTTCACGGTGAGTGATCGTGGAACCGGACGTTTCGAGAGGTGTAGCGGGAACGCAGGAAGGCAGCATTACAAACACATCCAGTGGAATTTCATTGATACTGTGCAGTACATAGCGGATACCGTCCATACCAAAGACATTGGTGATTTCATGAGGATCTATGACAGCGGCTGTGGTGCCTCTCCTGATCAAGGCCCTGGAAAATTCGGGCAGGGTGAGCATCGTGCTCTCAAAATGGATATGACCATCGATAAAGCCGGGTGCCATAAAAAGACCTTCCGCATTAATTGTCCTCTGCGCATCATAGTCTCCATACCCGAGAAAACGACCGTCATAGATGGCTACATTAGCCTGGTGTATTTCTCCGGATATTACATTTACCAGTCTCACGTTTTTTATCAACAGATCTGCCTCGATCTCACCTCTGGCAGCTGCCAGTTTCAATAAAAACTCTCTCATAGCATCCCATTGTAGTCGTTTTTCCCGATTTCGAAACTCGTATGTGAAATCACAGGTTTTATTATATCGAAAGGATTCAGCAAGTTCATGATACCGGTAACCGGCAATCTGCCCGATAAAAGCTCATTGCCTTCCGCCGTCATCACCTGCCGGTAGAAAATTAGTAAAATAGCAGTCATTCAGCAACTACAACCACAGGATTAAGGAAAAGTGATTCTGTAGTTGTATCTTTTGCTAAAATTTTAACACTTTCGCATTTTTTTTACCAACAAGCGAAGAATCGTGCCGAATCCTTTGTTTGTCCTATGCTCCCAGGGAAGAGGAAAAGAATTCCCAATTGTGTTTTGAGGATATAAATAGTAGGAATTTTAAGATCGGTTTGAATGAAAAAACCGCTACAACATTGAGACTCTGAATTGACAATTTTTAATGGTGGTACCATGAGAAAGCTTGTCGGCAAATTAAACTCTATTCCGTCTCACATTCGATTGCTTGTATTGTTAGCCGTTATATTCACGGGCAGTATAATTCTGGTTTCAGGAAAAAATGAAACCACGGATGATTTGCAATCCGACCTGACATCCGAAAAAAGTATCGAGCAATCTTCAAATCGGTCCAATAAATACTCTACCGGTAAAGACGGAGAGTATTTAGTTCAGGCAAAAAACAAAAGGGGACTTGAGAGCTCAAAAGGGGAGGAGCTGCCAGTTTCCGAATTAAATCGGAAATACAGACGTCATAAAAAAAGGGAGATCTTACAATTGTTTTCCGCCGATCTCCCGGGATATGAGCGTGATTACCTTGAGAACATTCTGGCCCAAGTTAAAGATCAACAGATTGATAAGTTGCTGGATAGAATACTGCATGATGGTTACCTGAACCTAACGACGGGCGGGGAGAATAACGAAGGTTCCGTTTTTCAGACTGCAGCCACCAAGCGTTTGAATAGCGCTATTCGGGTCACGGGAAAGCGAGAAAACAAAGAGGCGGTGGGAGATATCATAGATATCGCCTCCCACCAAAACGTGAAGGAAAGCACCCTGCGTGCTTGCTATGAGGCTCTGGGCTATCTGCAAACCAACCAGGCAAAGAGCTATCTTCGAGGGCAGCTTAACCGACAGAAAAATCCGTTTCTTAAATCGATCATCATTCACTCCCTCACAAGAGCGGGTAGTCCGTTGAACACCGATTTGTATGTATCTCTCTTGAGAAGTTACGACCCGGATCTGCGTAATAGCGCCATTGTCGCGTTAGGTGAATCCGGGGCAGAGAAAGCAGTTGATCATTTTGGTAAAATGTTTGCGAGAACCAGTTATTCTTCAAAAATACTGATCGTGGAAGCCTTAAAAAAGATCGGCACTGTTCCGGCTGAGGAGCTGCTTGAGAAGCTGTATGACAGCTATCCCGATATTGCCGGTGATTCCGCAGATCAGCAATAGAAGGAAGTTACCGCTGAAACATGGCTTCAATTGGGCAATCAAGCTTATACCAGGCTGATTTTCCTTTGATGGTTTGAGGAACAATTCCTCAATTAATTGGTTGTATCCATTCTGATTGCATCAGGAACTTTATTAATCTTTGTCACGTTACCGTTTCGCTAATAGCCGGTAGATTGCATCTCCAAAAATCTCATGTCGTTAACATCCATCATTTTAGTTCTCCTTTCTGCCGGAATTCATATTACCTGGAACTCATTAACGAAATCCAGTTCCAATCCCAGGGTCTTCTCACTGTTTAAGGGTTCTTTTCTGATGGTTGGGGCACTTTCACTTCCTTTTTTTCTGGATCTTGGTGTTATACCTCAAAAACTGTGGGTGATGATTGTGCTTTCCGGACTGATCCACACCTTCTACATTCTTTTTCTAAGTACTGCCTATGAAAAAGGCGAGATCTCATTTGTTTATCCGATAGTCCGATCGGCACCGGCTTTAATCCCGGGTGTTGCTTTTATCATTTTTGCCGAAAAAATATCACTGAAAGGCGGGATTGGAATTCTTGTGGTGGTTATCTGTATTTTTGCACTGACTCTTCAAGGGAAAATGGGGAAACAGGACTCCTTGTTAAAATCTTTTTTTCGTGTCGAGCACAAATGGGCATTCGCAACACTTGGAACTGTCGTTGCTTACAGTATCGTAGATAAAATGGGCATGATGTATATCCGGGAAATAGATTCACTTCCCAACGAGGGACAAGCGTTTATCTATTTTGTACTGATGAATGCGGTCTGCTATATTGGCTATTGGAGCTTTATGATGAGCAAGCCCGGTCTTATCAAGCTGTCGGTGTTTAAGGAAGAATGGTGGAAAATAATCCTGGCAGCCATAGGGACGATGACCTCATATTCACTGATCCTTCATGTCATGAAGACGGAGAACCTGAGCTATATTGTCACCCTGAGGCAATCCAGTATTCTGTTTGCGGTGTTTGTGGGATGGTTCTTTTTTCGTGAATCCTATTTTCGTATTCGTCTGCTGCTAGCCGCCTGCATGATATTTGGCCTTTACCTCACCGCAACGGGATAAGTTTATTACCTGAATTTGGAAAAAGTATCATTGTTTATTTCTATTACGCCATAGTGGGCGCTGAGGATATGGGTAACAGCATTCAGCTTAGCTATTTCCCTTATAGATTCGGTTTGTGTTTTGCTGTCCATGTTAAAGAAGTCATTGAATAAATCCACTCGCCCATCGATTATACTCAAGGTATCACCCACAAACAGGTACTTCCCGTTAACCAGGAAACTCATGGAGCCCGGGGTATGTCCTGTGGTGGAAACACATTCGATTCCAATGTTGTCAAATGTGAATCTTTGCCCATCCTTCACTGTATTATAGTTGACGTCGAGGCTGTTTTTGAGAAAGAGAAATCGATTGGTACTGCCATCTATCATCCGGACTTCCAGTTCAGGCAAATACACGGTAGCGTTGGCGAATTCCTTTACTGCCGCTACATGATCAGAATCGGAATGGGTTAAAAAAACCGCGTCAACCTGTTTCGGATCGATTGAAAGGTTTTTCAGTTCCCGCCTGACTACCTCGGGATCATTGCCTGAATCAATGGCGATATACCTGCCGTTGTTCTCCAACAAAAAAAGATTTACGAAACTGTCATGCACAGCAAGTATTCCAGGGATGACCGGGCCGGTTTCAGTGGGAGTCATGAAACTTATTTCTGATTTCATCTTCCAGAAAAAAGCACCAAACAATAAGACAATCAGGCTGATTCCAATTCCGACGGAAATAGCGAATTTTTTCATGACATCCCTTAATCTGAAGGTTTAATGAAGTTATCTGACCTATGGTGGCGCTTACAAGCTCGCTGACCATAGGCTAATTTAATGAACGCTTTCAGCGTTCAGCGCAATTCATTGTTGTTATATCGGAAACCAACCTAGAATGTAGGATGGGTAACTTGT
>JANQLH010000256.1 GCA_028280735.1 SAR324 cluster bacterium
CTTGGATTGAGTCTCCTCCGAAAAGTCCAAACTGATCAAAAATTCGCGTTTTCAGGGATACTTTTACCCTTAAGAGGGATGAGTTTTTAAATCCTCGTGCGATACAAAGATTCGAATTTTTCCCCAAAAATCGAAAATGACTTTTCGGAGGGGACTCAGGATTAAAATTTTGAGAGTCGATTGGTTGGTCATTTAGAAGTGATATCGGGGTTGTTTCCAGGAATATTCCTGCAAGCTTCTGAACCAACAATCGATGCAAGCTACCTGATACAACTTTGCTTCTTGAGACAGGTCTTTTTTTTACAACTCACCGGTTTTGTCTCAACATTCCCCGTCAAATCATATCTCCTGAAGTCAAAATAAATCGACGAACTGTTGCCTTCAACTGCCTGACAACAGACCAGGGCAACTAGTCTATCCCTCTTCATAAAATTTTCTAAAACCCTATAAAACTTTCTGATCTGGTATTGCTTTTGGAACAGATGTTGGAACTTATGAAGCTAATAGCTAATAGCTAATAGCTAATACATTCCAAACCGGTCAAAAATTGAAGAGAAGCTGTGGATACTGCAAATCAATCGCAAACGGTCAATGCGCCTGTCGATTTTTCCCAAGCAACGGTAGTTTATGATGGCAATTGCAATCTGTGCCTTTTTTGGCTGGATGTGCTTTTGAAATCTAATTCAACCCCTCCTTTTCAGCTTATTTCCGTCACTGACTTGACTCGGCAGGAAAAAATCCGGCTGGGCATAGCAAAGGATTCAGATTTTCATTCCGTCATCTATTTCAAGAATAATGTCCTGTTTTTGAAAAGCGATGCAATCATCGAGATTGGGAGAGATCTTGGAGGCAAATGGAAGGTGTTGGCCTGGCTGAAATGGATTCCTAAATCGATACGAGACAAGGTTTATACTACCATCGCAGTAAATCGATACCGGTGGTTCGGTAAAAGGCAAACCTGTACAAACGAAAAGTGTTTAATGTAAAGGCAGTGACAGAAAAATCAATAGAAAACTCCGAAACAATATCGCCACAGGCCTATTCCAGGCTATTGAAGGGTTGCCCGGGTTATTCATCCAATAAGGTGATCCCGAAGGTCTACCCAATCTCATATGGAGGCAGCTCATGAAACTAGAAATCAGTAAAGAAACCATTCCCGCCCATCTCTGTCATTATCCTGATCACAGGGCTTTTAAGGATGGGGATTTCTGGAAGGAGATTCCCGGTTGGTCATCGGTCTCCGCTGAAGAGTTTGGAAATTACATGTGGCAGTTAAAGAACTCAATCACCAGTTTGGACAAGATGCGGGATGTCCTCAAACACCGTGCGAAGGAACATCTTCTGGAGGATTTTCAAAAGGCTTTGGAAATAGTGCCTATGAACATTCGTATCACGCCATACATTTTCTCCCTGATCGATTGGGACAATCCGGTGGAAGATCCCCTGAGAAGGGAGTTTATGCCGATAGCATCCCAGTTGCTGGAAAATCATCCTTTTATTTTGAAAGACTCGCTTTATGAGGATGTGGATTCCCCGGTACAGTACCTCACGCATCGCTACCCGGACAAAGTCCTGTTTCTGACTTTAAGTGTCTGTCCCCACTACTGCTCGTATTGCACACGTAGTCGTCTGATCGGTGGCTCCACCTTATCCCGCGAAAAGCAGGTTTACAGTCCGGGCATTACCAAGTACGAGGAAATTTTCGAATACATTCGTACGCATGATCAGATAGAAGACGTGGTAATTTCCGGTGGCGATACGTCACTCCTTAAACCGGAGTTGATTCGAACTATCGGCAAAACTCTTCTGGATATCAACCATATCCGGCGCATACGTTATGCAACCAAGTCTCTTGCGGTTTTCCCAATGAAGGTACTTTCCGATGACGAATGGTTCAAAGCGTTGATTGAAGTGAATGAAATCGGGAGAAAACGGGGAAAACATGTTTGCATTCACACCCATTTTTCAAGTCCTCGGGAGATTTCCCTATGGTCCAGAAAAGCTGCAGACAGGCTCTTCCAGGAAGGATTAACAGTGCGTAACCAGACTGTATTTCAGTCCGGAGTCAATAATGATATAAATGTAATGGGCTTGTTTATTAAGCAGCTCAGCCATATGAATGTCCATCCCTACTATGTTTTTATATTAGATATGGTTCCCGGAATTGAGCATTTACGAACAACCCTGCGTGACGCTGTTGAGATGGAAAAAGCGATGCGGGGTTATACGGCAGGATTCAACATACCCACTTTCACTTGCGATCTACCTACCGGCGGTGGCAAACGACACATTGCATCTTATGACTATTACAATGAGGAAACCGGTGTCAGTGTCTGGCGCTCTCCCAGTGTAAAGCCGGAAAAAGCTTTCTTCTACTTCGATCCGCTGCACAGGCTGGACCCGAAAATTCAAAAGCGATGGAAGAGCACGAGGGAGAGAAGATCGATGCTGAAAGAAGCGCTTTCTCACGTAGCTCCGGATCTCAAACCTGATCCCGTTTACGGATTGACAAATTAGTCCTAAATATTACAACTGGTGGATCCATCACTTTTTTTGGAAATCACAAGCCGGTAAAAAGTGATCGATCCCCAACCCGGTTTCAACGGATCTTGCTTGGATTTCGGTCAGATTGTTGCAATCATATGTGAATAAACAGCCTCCGAAATGTTTAAAGCAGCATGGTGTTTTACTCTTTAGCCAGTGTCTGAACGGAAAATCGCTAAACCCTTATCCAGCATCGTGCCAGATACCGGAATTCAGCTTGAAGATTAACGTGCTATCAGCCATCAGCTTTCAGCATAAAGCATTGAACGTTCAAACAAAAACTTGCTGAGAGCTGATCGCTGAAAGCACTGAACTTCGAAGCATCAAACTGCTCTTAAAGCTTTTATTGGTATTGTTTAAACTAGTTTTCGATCAGATACTAGCTACTCAACCATACTATTAGGGTGTTATTAATGGAAAACAACATTGGCAATTATTACCAACGCGGCCTGAACAAATTATCGAGATTTAAAGTCACTATTTCATGTATTTTCCTGGCACTGCTAATCGGATGCTCACAAATGACACCTATCAGGCAAGATCCTCTCATCGGGAAAATTTTTTCCAGCCGTTCAAATCAGGAAATCCCCTACCAGCAACTGTTTAATGAAATCTTGAAAGCTGATGTTGTCTATCTCGGTGAAAACCATGAAAATGCTGATCATCACGCACATCAAATGCAGATCATTCAAGACCTGATCAAGCAGGGAAAAAAGCCGATGATAGGTTTTGAGTTCTTCAGTGTCGATCAAACCGGTCATTTAATGAATTATGCAGCCGGTTTCTCTGCAAAGCATCCTGAATCAGTTGAAAAGAAGAGAGAGGCAATGCTGAGGAATAATCTCGGCTGGCTGAACAGAACAGATACCACCTGGCAGTTTTATTTTCAGTTCGTTGAGCTGGCCGCCAAAAACAAACTCACTGTCTTTGGAGCGGACTTGCCGGCAGGCATTGTCAGGAGAATTACCAGAAATGGAACTGCAGAGCTGACTGAAATTGAAAAGGGATTCTTACAAACAACACCGTTTGAAGACGATGCCTATCAAAAGCTGATGTTTGAAAGAATTAAGGCTGCCCATTGCGGATATGGTCACCAGAAAATGATGGAAAGGATGTATGATAGCTGGCTTGCCAGAAATGACAGCATGGCACACTCAATCGCAACAATGAGAAAGGCCAATCCGGAACAGCCGGTTGTTATGATCCTGGGTAAAGGTCACACTGAGAATAATATGGCTGTTTATGACAGGGTTGCCCACCGATTACCGGAAGTTAACCAGCTTAACCTCGGATTTACGGAAATCGCCATTAATCCGACACCGCTTGAAAATTATTTCCCCACGGTAAAAATCGGGAATAAAACCTTCCCTCCAATGTTTGAGTATCGTTGGTTCACCCAACGAACCAGCTATGAGGACCCCTGCGAACGATTTCGCGAACAACTCAAACGCATGAAGAAATCTCACGAAGGCAAGTAAAGAAGTCACTCCCAGTTCAGTCACGCTTTTGCAAAAAAACGGTAGCGTTCAATTTCCCAGTGCCATTCCTGCCACTCTTCCAAAACATCATCACTGGTAACGACTTTCACTGCCTGATAAAAGCCAAGGCATGACAATGGTTTTAAGCAAATGGTATTTATTGTATTGTTTTTAGACAGCTTCTAAAAACCTTATCCTAATGACCAGGTTAAAAGGTTATTGGGACAGCCTGAGTATTCCCTTTTCTTTTCAGCTTTAGAGAGTGTTTTCATTCTGCAAAAATTCTGCACAATATCCCCACAAAATCTCGGTTTCTTCCCCATCACCAGTGCACATCACTTGTTTATTCTGCCGGTGTACATTCGCTAATTCATAGATACTACTAATCAAGGAGACAAGATGTTAGAAAAAATCAAAAACAGATTACCCCAAGGCAGCGAATCACCCGCACTGAAGATGATTATTGTTGGAATATTAACCCTGTTGATGATGATTCCCATGGGTATGATCGAGTCTCTTATCACGGAAAGGAGTTATCGACTCATTGATACGCAAAGAGAAATAAGTAACAACTGGGGAGCAGCCCAGCAAATTGGCGGTCCGATTTTAACCATTCCGTATGAGGTCCTTCATGAAGTCATGAAGCAGAATTCGAAGGGGGACTGGTACAAAACTCATGAAACCAAAGTCGAACATGCCTATTTTTTGCCGGAAAAGCTGAATATTGAATCCCACATCGAACCTCAAGTCCGGTATCGGGGATTGTACAAAATGCCTGTTTATAACTCCAAGGTAACATTTCAGGGTGAGTTTACACCGCCCAATTTCAATAAACTGGATATCGATGCTAAAAATGTTTTGTGGGAGAAAGCCTTTATTTCCGTAAAAATTGAAGACAAAACGGGTCTTAACGAGATCCCCATGTTGCGTTGGAATGATCAACTGCTTCCTTTTGGGCCGATATTTAAGCCTATTGACAATTTTGAATCTGTTGCCCAGGTTGCGCTTGGTGATGCCGGATTTAGAACAAATCAGTTCCACTCATTTTCATTTGAACTGGATCTCAGGGGCAGTCGATCCCTGGATTTTTTACCGTTTGGAAAACAAACCAGGGCGGCTGTGGTTTCCAGCTGGAAAACCCCGAGTTTTTACGGAACTTCATTACCTGCACAACATAAAATACGAGAATCGGGTTTCTCAGCAGAATGGAAAGTTTTGGAATTAAACAGAAACTATCCTCAGCAATGGAAACAAGGCGAAGTTGACACCGATGCTTTGCATGCTTCCCAGTTTGGAGTCGAATTGCTGATGCCCGTCAGTGTGTATCTTCAAACCACCCGATCTGTAAAATACGCCGTTTTGTATATTGTATTGACGTTCACTGCGTTCTTCATGTTTGAAACGCTGGGGAAGCTCCGCATTCATCCCTTGCAGTACCTGTTGATCGGGCTATCCATTTGTTTATTTTACCTGAATTTGCTATCTATTTCGGAGCACACAACCTTTAATCGGGCTTATTTAATCGCAACTTTAGGGACAGTGGGCCTGGTTTTCGGATACAGTATTACAATATTACGAAGCAAACCCAAGGCTGCCGTTATTGCTGCCATCTTGACAATATTGTATGGATTTTTGTTTATCCTGCTGAAATCGGAGACCTACTCACTATTAATCGGTACAATAGGATTATTTGTCATCCTGGGAACCATAATGTACATCACCCGTAAGTTGGATTGGTATAATACCGCGGCTCGGAATAAAGCTTGATGGTTATTATGAAATTTGTTTTATACCGTTCCTACGGAACTCTTGTGAGTGGGTTGGATACTGCATACCAGCGGTTAACACCGCTGGCTACTCTATATCGCCCCTGCGGGGCTCACAACGAAATCCCGAAGGGATGACATACAGTAGCCAGCGGCGCGAGCCGCTGGTTGAACCGACAAGCCAGGATATGAGTCCCATAGGGACGACACAACAAGTATTATTTAAACTTGGGATTATTGTTTAATAATCCCGAAGCGATGACATACAGTAGCCAGCGGCGTGAGTCGTTAGTAAACCGTGAACCATAATGTACATCACCCGTAAGTTGGATTGGTATAATACCGCGGCTCGGAATAAAGCTTGATGGTTATTATGGAATTTGTTTTATACCGTTCCTACGGAACTCTTGTGAGTGGGTTGGATACTGAAAACCAGCGGTTACACCGCTGGCTACTCTATACCGCCCCTGCGGGGCTCACAACAAA
>JANQLH010000276.1 GCA_028280735.1 SAR324 cluster bacterium
ATTGGATTAGAGCACCTCAATCCAAATCACGTCAATGACCATAAAAAGCAGGAAAATAATGAAAATAAAAAACCTTGAAACAATAAAAGCCAAAAGAAACCAGGATGGGTTCAGTTTTATCGAGATTTTAATTGTTGTGGCAATTATGGCATTGCTGATCGCGGTAGCCGGGCCTGAACTGCTTAGCAGGTTGGATACGGCAAAAACAGACCAGGCCAAAATCCAGATGAAAAGCCTGAAGTCAGCTTTAGAGTTATACCGGCTCGATAACTCCGTGTTTCCTTCTTCGGACCAGGGCCTGCAATCCCTGGTTTCAAAACCGGACCTGGGAATTGTACCAAATAACTGGAGAGGGCCCTATTTAACCAGCAAGAATGTTCCCAAGGATCCTTGGGAAAACAGTTATTATTATCGGTCCGATGGTGGAACATTTGTTATCAAAAGTTTGGGTGCCGATGGACAGGAAGGCGGTGACGGTCTAAACGCCGATATTGAGCTGGAATAATATGCCAGGACAGAAAAATCCGGGTTCCGGCTTTACTATGCTGGAACTGACGGTGGTTATGCTGATTATGATCATTCTGCTTGGTGTTTCCCTGCCGAATTTTTCAAATTTGTTTGAAAGCAATCTGGAAAAGGAAACCCACAGAATTGCAGCAATCATTGACGAGTTGAGATTGCAGGCAATCCTCAAAAGTGAAAACTATCAGTTGGTCTTCGATACAAATAAATCTGAATACCAGGTTTTCACAACCGATCCTCAAGATTCATCAATAACGAATCCCCACGAAAAATATCGAACTCCGATTAAACTGACACCGCCAATCGAACTCACAAAAATTTCCACCGAGATGGAAGAAGAAACCACGACCAGAAGGTTTGGTGGTGAAAAACTGGAATTTGACAAAATATTTGGCCGGCAATACATCTTTCGTATCGATTCTTCCGGATTCATCGATCTGTTTACGCTGAATCTCAAGGATGAAGACAAGGTCATTGCACTAACGGTTGAAAACATCATGGGTGAGATCTCCATCAGTCGTGAAGAACCTCTCTGATTCCTAATTTGTAATGTTCTGAAAAATGAAATCACTTCAGAAAATCAAAGGATTTACCCTCTTGGAAGTTTTGGTGGCTTTTTCCCTGTTAGCCATACTCCTCACTGTGATCATTCAATCCCAGGGGGAGACGATCTATTTTCTGGAAAAAACCGGTAAACTATCGACTGTGCAAAAGGAGGTGATCAACGAATTGCTGAAAACCGAGCGTTTGTATGCAAAGGAACCTATCAGTGCCGGAGACGGTGTCTTTCCGGAGGATCATGTTCTGGCCGGAGATCGCTGGCAACGAGAGGTTACAAAAGAAGATTTTATGGGAATCGTACCGGTCATGAAAATAACCTACAGGATCTATTGGCGACCTAAAAAAGATGCCGAAGAACAATTCTTTGAAGCTTCCGTGCTCGGTGAGGTCAAATAAGATGAGGATTTCTGCTGTACATCAAGGTTTTTCCCTAATGGAACTATTAATCGCTCTCAGTCTGTTTGCCGCAATAGCGGGAATTCTGATGAACTCGTTTTTTCAATTCAGCAGGCAGTCACAAAGATTGGAAACGATTTTAAAATTACGACAGGAACTGCGCATCCTTGAACAGATCATCAGAAATGATGTCCAGGCTGTTGTTTACCTGGATAAGTTCATGGAAGATCCCCAAAAGCGACAGGATGGCAGAAAATCGGGGATTTACGGAGTTGATGAGTCCGGCGGAGATTTCAGCAAAGACAGACTTCATATGCACGTTAACAATATCTCCCGGTTTCATAGGAATCTGACAACCGAGCAGGATCCTGAATTACATGAGGTCAGCTATTATCTGGAGGAGGAAGAGGGGGGAGTATTAAAGTTTAAAAGAAGAGAAGAGTTCTTTATTGATGCCGATATCACGGATGGAGAGCGCAGTATCACCCACACCCTTTCCAGTAAAATTGCTTCTTTTGACGTGAAGTACTTTAAATCCACCATCGAAGAAGCCGCTGAAGAATGGGACTCCAGCAGTGTCTTAACCACGGGGCTGGCAGCTGACAAAGTACCGGCCGGGGTCGTTATTCAATTGAGGATTGAAAGTGAGAACGGGGAAAGGCTGGAATCCGATATAACCATCAATATTCAACCTTACATGGGGCAGTACGTCGAATGGGGACAAAAACAATAAAAAAAAGCAGGGCACGGGGAGTGGCATTAATCATGGCCATGTCCGTGATTTTACTGCTGTCTATTGCCCTGATGCACACCTTCGAAAACCGCACGGTTGAAACAGTCCACCTGGCGAATACCTTACAGCGCTTTCAATCCGAAACGCTTTCACGTTCGGTATTTAGAGCAATTATCATGTCCATCAAAACCAAGGGCTTGCTTTTTGTCCTGAACAACAGGGATCAATGGCAAGATATTCCTGTGCCATTAAATGAAAATCAATATTTTCAGATTAAAAAAATCCAACCCATCGACCATTTTTTTAACCTGAACCGCCGGTTCCGAGCCGATGACCCTTGGCCTACGGTTTTCCTCAATATCTATAACCAGTATCAGGTTGCCGGTGATCCCCTGGCTATAGAAAGTAACCTGGAAGAGGTTATCCCCGTACTCAGTGCCTTGAACGATTGGATAGATTCCGATGATGAGGCTGATGCTGAATTTTTATACAACAATGAGGATTACGCTGATGTGTATCCCGAATTTGAAGTTAAAAACCGGGAGTTGGACAGTCTTTCGGAAGTCAAACTCATCCCTGCTGTTCAGGAGCTGGGATTCAGCCAGAAGGATTTAAAGGAACGTTTTCGTATTTTTGCGCTTGAAAAAGACTCCAATAAAATATCCATAGACCTGAATTTGTCTTCTCCGGAGGAAGTGGAGGAATTTCTGCTCATTTTTAAAGACGCGGAAAAATACCCCAATATGTATGACGACGCAGCTACTATTCGCGGTATTTTGGAAGAAAGAGACAGCACCATGGAAGATGAGGATCAGGAAGAAGGAAGTGAAGCATCAGATCCGGATCCCAGGTATTCACCGCCGCTCTACAGCAGGGGAACAACAGAGTGGGAACAGGCTCTGGAACTCGCAGGGTTGCAACTCACGGCAGATGAACAAAAATTGTTCTCAACCACTACCAATCTTTTGGCTATTGAATATACTGTCACAACTCTTCGTGTGACAGTCACAACGGAAACAATATTGGAAATAGAGTATTCAGACTCGACGAAAAGCCTGGATATTAAATCGTTCAGAATACTGCAATATTCGGTGAATTGACAGGTCAGGTATTGTCTTTTAACAGTGCATCGAAATCGATATCCTGGTTACTAACAGGCTTACTGGGCGTATTAGTTTGGGCATCCGCTGCTTCCTGGTATGTTTCCATTTTTATATCTTTTGAGGTGGTGGGCGGCCCATCCTCCGATCGCTGATGAACGTTTTTCCCCTCCAGGGAAACAAACTCGGTTTTTTCCATTGAAACCTCGATGTGAAACGGCTGCCCTTCGATCTTAAATGATAGTTTGCGACATAAATCCTTCTCAACTTCCGGTGCGTCGATAGTTAAAACAATTGATGTCGTCAAGGCGATGGCTTTGGGTTGCGTATTAGTCGCAACCAATTCGTATTGATCTTCGATTCGCCTGCGAACGGTCCCGATAATCTGGTTGATAATCTCACCGATGCCATCCACTACCTCGTCCGCGGTATATTCAATTGCCAGCTCTTCCTCGGGGATTCCCATCTGCATCATCTGGTTTTTATAGATCGACATGGCGGATTCGGCAGTGAAATTCATAATCATTAAGCCTGAATAATCACCGCTAAATAATACAAAACAGCCAATGTCCGGTCTCAAATGAATCACGGGTACTTTTTGGATTGTTTTGGCATAACTGACATCTTTTCCTGTAACGGAGTCCAGAACATCCTTTGCGCATTCGCAAATGATTTTGGATATGGCGTTTAGAGTTTGATTTGATTTCACAGTCATATGTTTGAGTCGATAATAGTGTGGTTTTTTAAACTCTCTACCGATCGGTATCCTGGCTTGGGCAGGTATGCCGTACCGGTTTGCTGATTTTAATTGCCGACCTTTGTAGTTTCTTTTCTAAGTATTGGAAATACAAGGTCAGATAGCGTTATTATATAAGATCTGAAATCGAACCGCTATATTTTTTTTTGGTCGGCAAATCTTTTTTCCGGCTCAAAACGGAATTCAGAAATCAGCAAGCCGAGCTTATTGGTCTCTACGATGGGGAGTTGATCGCGCAGTGATTCTAAATCACCCGGATAGATGGGAATTTGGCATCCTGCAGCCAAATGCAACCGGGAAATATATGTTTCTTCCGATTGCCTCAGGGCTATTAAGGCATTATCCAAAGATTTTGAAATGAGTTTGCGAAGCTTGGATTCCTTATTTTTTTCCAGTAACTCGCTGATCCTTTTGAGGTTGAATTGAGTGATCGTATATTCAGCACGTAAATCCAGGGAGACCTCCAGCTCCTCAACCGCAGCCCCACATTTATGTGTTCGACCATGAGGCGCCACAATTTCTGTGTACTCAACGGTCTCACAACTGGGGCAATGCAGCCAGACTAACACGCCCGGATAAGGCTTTTCCGCCTCTTCCTTTTGCTTTTTCTTTCGAAAAGCATCAAGAGAAATTGGTTCTGAACTACTCATTCTTGATTCAACCTGAAGCCACGAATGGATTTATACGGGTTTAACGAATATGATGTACAAAATAACCACGGCTGCAATGGCAAAGCAACCTTCCAACAAAGCTATCCCCCAGTTTTGGTCCTGGTGAATTTCTTCATCCAGTTTTTCTGAAGGGATGATGATCCTGTCGACGATAAAACGGAACAAAGCAAGCACAGTACTTCCCAATACAAACCAGGCCACAAAAACAACCAGGGAATAGGAGGTTTTGATAGGAATGGAAAGCAGAATGCCGATCGCAGTCAAGTTGAATGCGAAGGAGATTCCTGCTGCGGCATTGCCTTCATCAATTTCCTTGTGGAAATCATATTGGGTGATTTTCTGATAAAGCAGGCTGAAAATATAAAAAGAAAGCTGCCCAAGCAGAAAGTAGAAAATGGTGAGGGAAATCTCAAAAACCCAGCCAATGGGTTCGCCAATAATGACACTGCGAATGATCATGGCACTTCCCATGTAACTTCCGGCTATAGCGATACCGACGGCGATATTTTCTTCCTCCAGAAGCTCCCTTTTATTCTCAAACGTTCGCAGTATAAGGCGATCGTTCATTTTACCGGCAATGTTCAAGAGTAAAATGCCGATCACTCCCCAAATCGATACTTCGATCAGATTACCCACAACGGATTCATGATACCCTTCCAAGGCAGCTTCCAGGACAACGATGACACCACTAAGGTAGCCGACAAAGGCAACGGCTATCGCTTTGTTGTCCGCCTTTACCAGTTGATATTCAAGGGAATAGGGGGTAAAGAGGTCAAACAGCTTTTTCCCGACCCAAATCAAAAACAGGGACAATAATATAAATATAAAATTGGGAAAATAGCTCAGGTTTTCAATACCATCCAAATAAGTGAATTCGTAAATTATGGGATTCATTTGGGTGCCATGTGAAGAGTTATCGTTTGCAGATCTACAGAATACAGGCGTAGCTACATTAGAACCCCAAGCTCCTTAAAAAGTCAAGGATCGGCTTTAGCGGGAACGGATTTTATGGCTGCTGCTGGAGGGGAATCGCCGGGAATGCTCCAGGGAACAATATGATTCACGATATCTACTAAAAACACTTCAAATCATAGCAAAACCCGAACACTTCCAGCTCTCCCTGCATAAAATCCAATTCGGGCAAACGTTGATACCCCATATTTTCATATAGTTGCCAGGCAATGTTCATAGCCTTGGTAGTATGCAGGATGACTTTATCTGAGCCCAACGCCTTAGCCCGTTCCATGCAGGCAATAGTCAATGCTCTGCCGATACCTGCGTGTCTGGCTGAATGATCCACTGCCAACAGTCGGATACCGGAACCGTTCAAAACGCCGCACGCAGTTCCCCCCGAATCATAATATTTCATGTCACCGATAAATGTCACTCCTCCCAGGATAACTCCGGTTTGAGAAATCGCAACGAGAATCTCAACGCTAGGTCGTTCAGCGCGCGATTTTACATCCAGTAACATCGAATAATAGTCCGGTTGCTCCCTGGAATCGGGCATCCCGGGTAGCGCTTCATAAGCTTTAACGGATAACTTGCCTAAAAGCTCATAGTCTTCCGGACATGCTTGTCTGATGCTGAATTTGATAGAATTTGCTTTTTTCATGCTGATGACTATTGAATTACGAAGCGGTTATAAAATTCTGAAATTGAAGGGTATTTCCCGGTTTTGCAGAAATATTGGTCCCATTCTTAGAGAAAAACACCATAGGGTGGATCAGGCGTATAGACTGTGTCGTAATGAAAAAATCTATGATTTTTCCAAGAACCGTAGGATGG
>JANQLH010000336.1 GCA_028280735.1 SAR324 cluster bacterium
AGCTCCATTTCCTGGTCCGCCATTTTGATCAATTCTTTTCTGCAATAAGTACCGCCTGTTTTCTCCAATAAGAGTGCGGTGGTAGCAAGGTATTTATAAGACAGAATTCGTTTACCTTGCCTTTTGAACATCAAACCAAGGTTGACATTAATGTAGCGGTTGGTTTTGTCAGCTCCCAGCAAGACCATCATGTCCTGCACCAGTTTTTTGGAAGGAGACTCAATATCCATGGCCAAAATTGTCACCATGTCCAGGTATTGCAGCTGACTGTTTCTGTTTTTCAGCTGCAGAAAGCATTTTAACGCCAGTTTACTGTCTTTTCTGGAGAGGGCGAACAAACCAAGATTAAACACTTCACTTTCAAAAATCTTTTTCTGTTTTGGCGAGGCTTTTTGTTTTCCAACGTCCTTTATTCTGGATCGAATCCTGTCACTAATCTCAAGATAAGTCGGTTCCAAGGCTTCTTGCATGCCTCCTTCGGATTCCTCCTCCTGGATTTCCTCCTTTATCGCGAGAATGATGTTCTCCAGGTAATTGACGTCCAGTTTATAGTTTGGGAGGACATAGGTAGTCAGGTGAGCAAACTTGTCAACAAGGGCTTTCACATCGTTGTTATACCTGGGAATTCTCCCCATGCTGGCAGCCAGGTTGTAAAACGCTGTTTCATATTTCCTGTTGATTCGAAATGCCTGGCGATAGAAATCATTTGCTTCCTTGTATTGTTTCAACCGGCGGGCACTGTTTCCCAGCTTGTTTGCAAGCTCGTAATCCTTTTCCCTGATCCTCAGTACAATGCGACCAATGGAAATGGCCAAATCATCATCACCCCTTTTATAACATTTCTCAAATTCGGCATTTAACATTTCTGCAACTTTTTCCGGGTTTATTTCAACGGCTTGTTGAAACTGAAAGAGCGCTTTGTGCTGCAGGTTCCCCTGCAAAAAGCCAATGCCTTTGTTGACTAATATTTCAGCCTGTTTTGCTTCCCTGGATCTAAAAAATTTTGAAAGAGGTGAAAACATGAATTGCCTGTGGTCTTTTGCAAAGTTATGAATGTGTCCAGCAAACGATTATGCTTGTATTTTAGATTGTTATTTATTTGATTTAAAGAACCAAATTAAAAAAAGCCAGCTTTTTTGTGCTCAAAAACTTGTTTTTGTGTAACACTTACCTTCTTATTTTGATAAGGGAAAGAGATAAACATCCTCCTTTAACATCCGGCGACTAGTCGCTTTATCTTCAATACATCCGGTTAAACATTATGTGTGGTGTCTTTGGTATTGTTGGCCATCCCCAGGCAAAACTGTTTCTTCCAACTGTGGTTTCTTCTTTACAACATCGTGGTCAGGATGCTGCCGGAGTGGCTGGTTTTGTCACGGAATCCACCTCCTGCCTGGAAACCATCAAGGGAATTGGAAAAGTTGAAGCGGTAATAAATAAAGACTCACTCGGAAAATTCGCCGGCAGCACCTTTATTGCCCATACCCGGTACTCGACCAGGAACAAGTCTTCATCTATCAGGGAAATCCACCCCCATTGGGCCCAGAGCATGCGAGGCAAGATAGCTATCGTGACCAACGGGGATTTGATTAACGTGGATTCTTTGATCGAGAAGGTTAAAGAAAAAGAGGTCAAGGTCTACACGCGAAACGATGCCGAAATCATGGCAGCCCTGATCAATATCCAGATTAGAAAAAACGGCAAGCACGTTTTTCAGGCAATAAAAGAAACCATGAAAGACATCAAAGGGGGCTACGCTGCATTGATGTTGATGGAGGATGACGGTCGCCTGTTCGCTTTCAGGGATCCCTGGGGAATTCGGCCTCTCCATGTAGGTGAGTTTACTATCAACGGTAGAAAATGTGTTGCCTTCTCGTCGGAAACCTGCGCTTTTGATATTATCCAGCGCTACAATGATGCACGATATCCGGATAGCAAAGTATCCTATACCCATAGGGAGGTTAAACCCGGTGAAATTGTCGCGGCGGATGCTGATTCCTATATTGAATCCGCGTTATTTTGTGATCCTACCCTGAACAAAATTGGCTGTGTATTTGAAAGCATCTACTTTTCCAGACCTGACAGCAAACAAAAAGGTGAATCGTTTCAGATGTTAAGAGAGCGTATGGGGATGGAGCTGTTCAAAGAATCACCGGTTGCAGCCGATATGGTAACAGCAGTTCCAAAAGGGGGTATCCCGGCTGCTGTGGGATTCGCCAAAGCGGCTAACCTACCTTATAGTATATCCATCCTGGAAGAGCCCATAACCGGAGGTTTGCGTTCGTTTATCACCAATCCCGAGGAAAGAAAGTCCCTGGCTATCATGAAGTATAATATACTTGAAGATGTGGTTAAGGATAAACGGATGATCGTTATTGATGACTCCATTGTTCGGGGAACGACATCCAAACTACTGGTGAAACTGCTGTTTGAAGCCGGTGCCAAGGAAATACATCTGCGCATTCCCTGTCCTCCGTATAACCATCCCTGTCATTACGGCATTGAAACCCGTGATCCCCAAACATTGATCTCCCACAATAGGGAAGTTGAAGAGATTCGGGATCTATTGGGAGCTACCAGTCTTGCCTACCTGAGTATCAACGGGTTATATACAGCCATTCAAAAAGATAGAGACGATTTCTGCGATGAATGTCTTTCAGGAAAAACTCCATTTCTTCCTACTCTCAGAGAAGAGTGTTTGCGTTAACAGCTTCGAATTTCGTAAGTCTTAAGCGGCCGTTATCCATCAGCCCTGAAAAATAGGAGTTGCAAACATTTCAATCTTAAGTGTAATATTATCGCTACCAATGTATTGAAAATACCCAATGATGGATATTGATACTTGGTGTGATGCTAGTAGACTGATTTTTAAGCGATTTAAAAACAATGCGGAATGACAATGAAAAGGACTTCATGCCGAGTATTGTTTCAATCAGGAAAAAAACAGTTGCTGGTACGAATAATTCAACATTTCCGTTCTTAACATATTGTTTGATAACCAAGCCCCATACAGGATGTATATTCAGAATCAGAATCCCAACTGAAGCTGATGGGCTAGTGGCGAAGGGCCTTGATTGAGGCAGGAATCGCAGCTAATCGTTTTTGATTTGGTTCACACTCATGGAGGAGTTATGTATCGAACGAAGCCAATCGCACTTTCCAGGTTTCATCGAATTTTATAGCTGATACCCTCATTGCGCTTTCATTCAGGCAGTTATTTCCGTGAACTGACCAGACAGGGATAAGTGTGTGCTCCGCCTTGCATTTTATTCGGAGATCACAGTTGATCTTGTGTCTATTGCTGCATTCGCTTAACTGGACGTTAGAACCATCAACACACAGTTGGACTAATTGATTCTGATGCATCTCCCGGGATTGGAGAACAATGTTAAAACACCTTTTGCAGGGACGCATTATGAACAAGAAGCCGAAATATCCGGGAATACCCATCACTACAAATGGTAACGAGCTGGTATCCTATTACACTGAAGCTCGCCTTGCTGAAGCCGGGGTGTTCTATCCAATAACCCCATCGACAGAAATGGGGGAAAATTTCCAACTTTCATTTGCCAATGGCGAACTCAATGTTTTTGGAGATTCCAAAATTGCCATTGAAACAGAAGGTGAACATTCAGCTCAAGGTGGAGCTATTGCTGTTTCAATCACCGGAAAAAGAGTGGTGAATTTCACTTCCGGCCAGGGTGTCGTATACGGTTCGGAGCAGTATTATCATGCACCGGGCAAATTTAGTACCATGGTTTTACAGATTTCAGCCAGGGCCCTGACCAAACAGGCTTTAAACGTTCATTGCGGGCATGATGATGTTTATTCGGTGACTGACACCGGTTGGACGATTCTATTCGCCAGGGATGCCCAACAGGCGTCTGATCAGGCAATGATTCTCCGAAAAGTAAACGAACTGGCACTGACGCCCGGAATTAATGCGCAAGATGGTTTTTTGACCTCGCATCTGGAAAGAACCTTTCTTAAGCCGGAAGCAGGGTTAATAAG
>JANQLH010000352.1 GCA_028280735.1 SAR324 cluster bacterium
ATGGTCAGATATCATCTTCCCCCTCAAATTCCGGGCAGGCCGACAAAAAATAAGTATGCTTGCTTCCCCTGGACGTTCTGTAGGTCACAGTCTCACCGCATTGATGATAACCGGCATCGGCGATGACTTTTTTAAAATACCAGGGAAAAATGGCAGAGAAGATAAGCACACCGATGATGAAATAAACAAGGTATAGCTGCCCCGGAAGTTTGTCCCCCAGTTTTTTGATCAGGCTGTAGAGTTGAATCAACCGGAACAAGGGAAAAAACAACATTCCTAAAAGATAATAGACCCCGGTGTGAAGAGTGATGGGCTCCGTTCTGTGTTCGATCCCGAGCATCAACTCCCTATGTTCCCGAAACAGGTATATCAGACAGCCGATGGCGAAAATATCTGCAAAAATAAGGATAATGTTTGCCTGCTTTTTGGTCAGTATCATTTTAATTAGTACCTGAACGGAAAATCGCTAAACCCTTATCCAGACTTGTGCTAGATACCGAAATTCAGCTTGAAGACTAACGTGCTGTCAGCCGTCAGCTTTCAGCATAACGCATTGAAAATTCCAACAAAAACTGGCTGAGAGCTGATCGCTGAAAGCACTAAACTTCGAAACATCAATCTGCCCTTAAAGCTTTCATTGGTATGGTTTAAACTGGTTTTCGTTCAAACACCAATTGCCAGGAACCGCTGGTATGGTCAGATATCATCTTCCCCCTTTAGTTCCGGGCAGGCCGACAAATAATAGGTATGCTTGCTTCCCCTGGACGTTCTATAGATCACAGTCTCACCGCATTGGTGATAACCGGCATCGGCGATGACTTTTTTTTGATACAAAGGAAAAAACGCGGAGAAGAGAAATACGCCGATCATGAAATAAACCAGGTATAGCTGCCCCGGGAGTTTGTCTCCCAGTTTTTTGATCAGGCTGTAAAGTTGAAGCAATCGGATTGAGGGAAAAATCAACATTCCTAAAAGAAAATAGATCCCGGTGTGAAGAGTGATGGGCTCCGTTCTGTGTTCGATCCCGAGCATCAGCTCCCTGTGTTCCCGAAATAGGTAAATCAGGCAGCCGATAGCGAAGATATCGAAGAATAGAAGGCCTATATGTGCCTGTTTTTTCGTCAGTATCATTTTTGATTAGTGCCTGAATGGAAAATCGCTAAACCCTTATCCAGCCTTATACTAGATACCGAAATTCAGCTTGAAGATTAACGTGCTGTCAGCCGTCAGCTTTCAGCATTCAGTATAAAGCATTGAAAATTCTAACAAAAACTGGCTGAAAGCTGATCGCTGAAAGCACTAAAAACGTACGATATGTTCGTTTGATTTCAATTCCTTTATTAGTTCGTCTTTAATGGTTGCCATTCTTTAAATCCTCGTATGAAGAATTTGATGTCCGGATTTTTTCCGCACTGATTTTCGTTATTGATCGACTGAATGTTTTTCATGGTTTGAACAAATACCTACCTGAAAGCTACACCGGATTATGCTTGAACGGAAAATTTCCGGCAACTGTTTTTCTTTTTGGTGCACTGGGACCTTTCGAGCCCGGGGTCAGTTTGGCGTTATTGTTTTTTTTCGTGAAGTGAAGGGGTGACTCCCATAAGCGCTTACTTAAGCCAAGCATCGTTAACAATTAGCAATTAACCGCTGATTATTGATTATTAAAGCAATGGCAATTCAACATTCATGACGCACATGACAGACCTTTTGGATCAAGATGATCCGTAGGATGGGTAACTTTGTTACCCATCAGGCGAAATGTGATCAAAAGTCATTTATATCAGGTTGATGGGTAACAAGTTATCCATCCTGCATTCCATCCCGACCAATGAACAGATAACAATTGGTTTTTGATAAATCCACTCAAGAATCAACTTTCCTATTTCAAGCGCTTATGGGGGTGACCCTCTTTCGAGAGTGCGCTCAAGTGTGTTCGTTTGAGGCCACGGCCCCACCTGGACAATATATCAAAAGTGATGTTGTAATAACCACTATTAAAAGTATCCTCTTTCGACACTCTCCATAAGCGAATTCCGGGAAATTAACTTTAGGCACGGGAACATTGATGATCAGGGCAGGAAGGTTGATCAATAGATGTAAAACATCATGGAATTATGCTTTTGTGTTAGCATGGCTGCCAATGATATTTTGGCTGACTGGCTGTCAAAAGGACGGGCTTGGATTAGCTGTTGCCAACGATGGTTTTGTTGACTTGTCCGCTTGGAATTTTGAAGAAAAAGGGGTCGTTTCTTTGAAAGAAAATTGGGTCATCTCCGAAAGCGCAGGCCAAATCCACGAACACCCAGAGTCGGTAAGTTATCAGCTAACGCTTAAATTACCTGACGAACCTGAAAGCCTGGCGATTAAAATGGTGTCGAGTCTTTACTCTTTTAGGTTAAAGGCTAATGATCACCTGCTGATTGAAAACGGTATCGGTCCAAAGGGCCAATTTTACGCTGTTCCTTTGCATGCAGAATCATCCATAGATTTCAAGAATGATCATGATATATTGCAACTAACAGTTCAGGTTCCAAACAGTCAGTCTAATAACGATGTGATATGGAACGAGTTCAATTTAGGGACAGTTGAACAAATAGACAACAGGGTAATAGTGAAACTGGTGCTGGAGGTTTTCCTTTTCGGCGCCATTCTTGTCATGGCATTGTACCATTTTACTCTTTTTGCCTTCCGGACTGACAATCAATCGCTCCTGTTTTTTGGTGTTTTTTGTATTCTGGTCGCCATTAGGCCCATGTACGGGAATGGCGTCCTGTATGGTTTTCTCTTAAGTGATTTCCCAGCGTCTATTGTATTCAGATTGACTCATATCATTTTCTATCTGACTATTCTTTTTCTTGCCTTGTTTTATGTGAGGCTTTTCCCATTTCATTTTCAGAGTCAATTTCTACTGGTAGTCAAGCTATTGACTCTCTTATTGATACCTGTTGCGCTGGTTCAGCCGATTGAGACCGTGTTACCTGTCAGCCGCATGTATCAGTTCATTTCAGTTTGTTACGCCCTGATATTGTCATATCCGCACTACAAGGTCATCGCTAGAAAGGAGGAAGGTTCTGTTATCTTTGCCTTAGGTTTATTAATCGTGGTCATCGCCTTTACCAATGACGCATTGGGTAATGCTTACCTTATTCAAACCTTTGAATTATCCAGTTGGAGCGTTTTTGTTTTTATTCTGATCCAATCGTTTTTACTATCGAAACAGTTTTCGAGTGACTTCCATGCCGTGAAGGTGCTGACGGACGAGTTAAAGGAAAAAAACCTCGCATTGGAAAACCTGGATAAACTAAAGGATGAATTTCTGGCCAACACATCCCACGAATTGCGCACTCCGCTAAACGGTATTATTGGTATTACCGATTCTCTGATCAAAGGTGTGGCCGGCAAACTTTCCTCGGCCGTCACCTCAAATCTTTCCATGGTCGTTTCTTCCGCGAAACGATTAGCCGGTCTGATTAATGATATTCAGGACTATTCCAAACTGGAGCACAAAGATCTGGTACTGCATAAAAAGGCTGTGGATATTCGTTCAGTGGCGGAAACGGTCATTACCGTTTCACGACAGTTAATCACCGGAAAGGAGTTGTCCATTGTGAATGATATTCCCGGCAATCTCAATTGTGTTGATGGGGATGAAAACCGCCTCCAACAAATCCTGTATAATCTTGTGGGAAATGCGGTGAAGTTCACCAACCAGGGGCATGTCACCGTCTCTGCCATACAGAGGAAAGACTGGATGGAGCTGTCAGTGTCTGATACCGGTCCTGGAATTCCCGAGAGCAGTTACGAATTGATTTTTCAGTCGTTCAAGCAGTATCAGCAGGCTCAAGCAAGAACGTCGCAGGGGACCGGGCTGGGCCTCAGCATTACCAAAAAGCTGATTAAGTTGCACAATGGCAGGATATGGGTTGAATCGGAACTTGGCCGGGGTTCAACATTCTATTTTACCTTGCCTCTGGCCGATAAAAAAGCTGTCGCTGAAAAAAAATCCGATACGGATTCACCCGACGAAGTCTCTCATCACCACCCAAAGTCTGCTAAGCAGGGAGTTGATCAAAAGTCGGAGGTTAAAACCGGGTTAACAACACGGCAGGATAAAGTACAAATCCTGGTTGTAGATGATGAGCCTGTGAATCTACAGGTAGTCGCCAACTTTCTGGCGTTGGAACAAATAAGTTTTCAACTGATCACCAGTGGAAAAAAACTGATTGAGAGACTTACCAACGGCCCTATTCCGGATTTGGTTCTGCTTGATATCATGATGCCCGAAATGACGGGATACGAAGTTTGCAGGTTTCTCAGGGAGAAGTATTCATCATCACGGTTACCCATAATTATGATGACCGCGAAAAACAGGCTGAGCGATCTGGTTGAAGGATTTGACGCCGGTGCCAACGACTATCTGACTAAACCCTTTGCCAAGGACGAATTATTGTCCAGAATCAAGTCCCAACTGAGTATCAAACATGCCTACGAGGCACTGGAGGAAAACCTCAGGCTGAAAAAAGAGCTGCAGCAAAAAGAACAGGATCAGCAGCATTTATTAATGATTCAAAGAAAGTTGTCGGATATCCTGAACACCGTGCCTGATTCGATGATTGCCATTAATGAAATCAATCAGATCAGCTTTTTAAATCAATCATTTCTGGATCTGACCGGCTATGCACCGGATGATCTGTTGGGAAAACCCTGTATGGCATTTTTTCAGGAAAAAGGAAGCAGGAGTTATGCTGATCTTGTCAACGATTTATCAGGGCAGGTGCCGGCTGCTGAAGTGGATAAACAATACCATCACCTGATGTTTTGCGCCGCCGCCGATAAAGTCTTAACCGTCGATGTTTTGCTCACACCACTGGAAATTGAAGATGAGCAATTGTTTGTTTTGATTTTCCGGGAGAGTTCCAAAATCAGCATTGATGATACTTCTAAAGCTCTGCTGCACAACAGTTTGGCAATTATCGATGAACTTAATCAAAACAGGTCCCGAATTCAAACCCTGGAAGAATCCCTGATCGGCATTACTACCAAAACCCTGGAAAATCATCCTGAACTGAAAAATGATCTGAAAAACATCGATCAGTCCCTGAATCGGATCACAACGCGTGGAGTACATGAAAGTCCCGAATCAATACCTGAAAAAGTGGTTGCTGCCATGAAACTGGCTGTGGGCTATTGGATAGAATGCAAAGGCACGTCTAAACTGGATCTGGCTAAATGCTCGAACTTGTGGAAGATTCACAGCGATTCCAATGGCTGGGAACGTGCCAGAACCCTGGACAAGTACCTCGATCTCAAGACCTGTCCCAAAAAACCCAGACTTGAACAAGTGATCAACACCATCTATTTTGTGCTGGGTAACTGCAATACTCAATCACCTCAAAGAACCCAACTGGAAGAGGCACTCAGTGGGTTGACAAATAGTATCACTTGACTTTTTTCCTGTCCGAATTCTCAGTTTGATTTAATTTTTTGACTTTGACGTCCATCGTTCCGTTGTCAAATTCAACTATATTTCCCGACGACTTTGTATCTCTAATTAATCAAAAATTACAGAAATATACACCGCTTATTTCCAGTTTTTTCCGGGTTTTTCCTGCTGTTTTCCCTTGTTTTTGTCCCTCTTCTTTCTGATATTATTTTCCAAAAAGTAATCACCTGCTTTTAATATTTATAAATACATTAGGCAGGTATTCTATTAATTTATTCGGGTTTTTGATGATGAAGAAACTATTGCTGATACTCCTAGGTTCCCTGTCAATCTTAATAGCGATGCAAGTCCAGGCTGCTTTTCGCCTTCCGGGTATGCAGCAATATTTTACCGGGGAAGATCCAAGGTCGGTGGCGATTGCTGACCTCAACGGAGATGGTCATAAGGATATTGTAACGGCCAATCAGGTTGATGATAATATATCTGTGCTGCTGGGCAGGGGGGATAGCACATTACTGGCTGCCGTAAACTACGCTGCCGGAGACGGTGCAAGGTCGGTAGCAATCAAGGATTTGAATAGTGATGGGCACCAGGATTTGGTGGTGGCTAATTTTATTGACAACACACTATCCGTGTTAATGGGGAACGGTACAGGGACTTTTGGCGCTCCGGTGAACACTGCAGTGGGTACCGGTCCTATATCCGTCGTTATTTCGGATTTTAACAGCGATAGCAAACTTGATTTGGCGGTGGCTAATCAAGGCTCTGATAATATGTCGGTGTTGCTGGGGAATGGAGACGGTACTTTTGCTGCGGCCGTTAATTTCACTGCCGACGATGAACCGTTTTCCATCGCAGCATCAGATCTGGATACAGACAGTCACATGGATCTGGTGGTGGTTAATTATGCCACAGACAATGTATCTGTTTTTAAAGGTGTGGGTGATGGTACTTTTGAGGCGGCGGTAAATTACGACGCTGGTGATGGTCCCAAAAACATCGCCATATCGGATTTAAATAACGACGGAGATCCCGACCTGGTGGTGACCAATTTTCTCTCTCACAAAATTTCCAGGTTTATCGGTAATGGAGACAGCACTTTTGCTGCCGCTGTGAATTTCGGCGCCGTCAGAAATCCTGAATCAGTTGCCCTGGTAGACCTGAATCATAACGGCAATCTGGATCTGTTGGTCAGCACTGCCCAGGATTTCGACTATATTGGTTCAAATGACAATAATATCTCCATATTTCCGGGAAACGGAGACGGTACATTTGGTTCTGTTTCCCGATATCCAGCGGGGTTCACCCCCGGGTCTCTTGCGGTTTCGGATCTGGATGGCGACGGACATGATGATCTTGTGGTGGCCCAGCATATTAATGAAGATTCCCCGACATACGGAACTGCCCGGCTAGTTGCCGTCATGCCCGGTAATGGCGATCGAACGTTTAACCGGTTTCCGAGTTATTCAACCGGCAATACTCCGGAAAATGTAAAATTGGCAGACCTGAATAATGACGGAAATCTGGATTCCGTGGTGGCTTGTTACAACTTGAGAGGGATCTCGGTTCGACTTGGAAATGGAGATGGCACATTCGGAACGAATAGTAATTATAAAAGTGGGGCAGTTGCCCAAGGAAAGGGGATTATAAATGCATCCATCGGAGATCTGAATAACGACGGTTTCAAGGATATTGTTGTGGCAAATTACAGTTACGGCGATATCTCCGTTCGTATAAACAACGGAGACGGGACCTTTCCCAATGACGAAGGGGTACGTTACCCGACCGGCTCAGGGTCCTATGTGATAGAAATTATTGATATAAATGAAGACGGTATTGTTGATCTTGTGGTTATGAACTGGGATAGTGATGATATTTCTCTTTTGTTAGGGAATGGCGACGGCACCTTTCAGGCTGCGGTGAACATTGGGGCTTCCAACGGGTCCCAGACCATGGCCATGACAGATTTGAACGGGGATACCTACCCGGATATCGTCTTCGGAGAATACTTTAGAGACAAGGTAGCGGTTCGCCTGGGAAACGGAGACGGTACTTTTCAGGATTACACCAGCCGCAGGTATGCTTCCGGGGAAGTACCCGGTTACCTTGTGTTATCCGATCTGAACAGTGATGGCCATGCGGATCTGGTGGTGACAAATGGGAGTGGTAAAGAAACAATATCTGTCCTCATGGGTAACGGGGATGGATCATTCTCAGCTCGCACGACATACAATACCGGTGATGCCCCCAATTCTTTAGCCGTAGCAGACATGAACAAAGACGGAATCCCGGATCTTCTGCTCACCCTGTCCAGAAGCCATTATTTCAGTTTGTTTTTAGGCAATGGAGATGGAACCTTTCAGGATTCTCAGAATTATCTCAGCGAGGAAGGTCCGACCTCTATTGCCGTGGGTGATCTTGCCGGAGACGGTGTTCCGGATCTTGTTATTGCCAACAGGGGAGTTCACACCATTTCCGTGATGATGATCAATGAAATTACCGCCACATTTGGATTCTCCGGCGATGGAACACTGACAGGAGATACTTCACAAGCCGGCCTGCTTGGCACCGATTTTACGCCCGTTACGGCTACAGCCAATTCCGGTTCCTATTTTAACGGCTGGACTGGAGAATACACCGGGATGGATAACCCTCTGACGTTGACTAATGTCAGCCAAAACTACAACCTGACTGCTGTTTTTTCATACTATACATACAGCGTGAATTATACCGCCGGGACATACGGCTCCTTAACCGGCAGTACCAGCCAAACTGTTAATCATGGCTTTTCGGCCTCAACAGTTACCGCCGTTCCGGATGCGAATTGTTTTTTTACCGGTTGGACAGGCGATTACACAGGGACAGAGAATCCTCTAACTCTGCCCAATGTCACTCAGGATATGAATCTAACCGCCAACTTTTCACTGAATATTTACAATGTAACATTTAATGCTGGTACAAACGGCTCCATATCAGGCTCTACCAGCCAGAGTGTTTATCATGGAAGTGATGCTGCTACTGTGACGCCAGTACCGGCAGCAGGTTATTTTTTTCTGAACTGGACAGGGGACTACAGCGGTACGGACAATCCTCTTACCCTAAGCAATGTATCCTCTGATATGTCAATCACAGCCAATTTCGCAAAATCAGTGAATACAGTCAGTTTTGTTTCAGGCGGCAACGGTTCCATATCCGGTACAGCCAACCAATTTGTAAACTATGGCGACGATACCGTTGCTGTCACGCCCGTAGCGGCTAGTGGATATTATTTCCTCGGCTGGACAGGGGATCATACCGGGACTGAAAACCCCCTCGTTATTACGAACGTTACCTCAGATAGAATAATCACGGCCAATTTCGCAAAAATACATACGGTTACCTTTTCATCAAGTAATAATAATTGGGGTTCCGTAACAGGTACCACGACACAGCATATTAAAAACGGCCACGATGCAACTGCCGTAACTCCCGTACCGGATGGTGCGGACTACCTTTTCGAAGGTTGGACCGGGGACTATACCGGAACCGATAATCCATTGACCCTCACCAATGTCACTGCGGATATGGCAATCATGGCCAACTTCGCCAAAAAAGTTAATACCGTTAGCTTTAATGCCGGAACCAATGGATTGGTAACAGGCATTACCATCCAACCAATCAACTACGGAAACGATGCAGCCCCTGTCACCGCCGTTCCGGATACCGATTTTATGTTCGACGCTTGGACCGGCGATTACAGTGGAACGGATAATCCCCTAACCTTGCAAAATGTCAGGGCGGATATGACAATAACAGCTGTTTTTTCCAGCATATCAAAATCAATTAATTTTCATGCAGGTTCAGGAGGATCGATAACTGGCTTAACCAGCCAAACGGTTAATTATGGAAACGACACTGATTCTGTTACGGCTGTTCCGGCCGATGGGTTTCAATTTGCCGGTTGGACCGGCGATTATCTTGGTAATGATAATCCCCTGACTATCAACGGGGTAAGCACCGACATGACGATCACTGCAACCTTCATTAGTAACAAAAGCAGTAGCAGCAGTGGAGGAGGTGGCGGTGGCGGTGGCGGGTGTTTTATGTCCTCTATCCAGTCAGATGACTAATGGCGGATGTCAAAATAGTAAAAACAGCTTTAACGCCGGCACTTCATCGGAATCAGGGGCCGATGGCTGCATTAAAACATCAAAAAATGAATGTGAGTTTACATTCATCTTTTGATGGAAACCATAAGTCGCGTCTATTAAAAGTAGAAATAAACCGGATCAAAGCTGTCTTAACCGGATTGGTTCTGACATCCTTATTAGCAACGCTCCACATTTATCTCTCCAATCGACGGCTTTATACCAAAATCTCGGCCGTACTTGATGAGAACTATCTGGCGATCCCAAATGGCAGGGTCATTGACTCCTTGGTAAGCATTCAATCGGCAATCCTGGGATCTGTTTTTTATGTGTTGAGTTTAGGGGCCGTGATCAGCCTGGTTTGTATCGCATTAATTACCATTCAAACTCGGTTTTTCAAGCACAAAACCATCATTTTTCTGCCGGCATTATGTCTACAAATAACCGCAATCTCTTATGCTTTTTTAAAAGGACCTTCATTATTTCCTTTTCTGTATTTCGTATTATTACCTCCGATTATTTATTTCGCAATGATCAGGTTTCTGAGACAGGGAGTGGCTAAAAACGGATGGTACCGACTGATTTCCATATTGCTGCCCATTGTCATTTTGGCATTATCCTGGGTGCAGGTGTATAACAAAGATATTTTAATCAACCTGAGAGACAACTTTCTCCACTCCAGCCAATTTGGCAAAAAGGTAAATGATTTTTACTATCAATACACTCTTTATTCAGCAGAAACGATCAAACCGCTCCACAAAAAAACCATAAAAACCTGTGCTCTTAAAGAGATATCTCAAAATAGCCTGAAACAGGCATTGGCGTTAAAACTTGAAGGTGCCGGTTATCAGGTGGTCAACAGCTATGATGCGGCAGATTTTATCATATCCGGTAAAACGGGTAGGCTTGTGTTCTCCCAACACTCTCAACCTGTTCTTGAATCAAGTATCAACCACTTTCTAAACCACCCTGCTGAGATTCTAATCCGGTTTTCAAGCTTGACCGACCCTTTGGTTAACTTCAGAAAATTGCTGCTTTTATCCTTGCTGCTTGGATTTCCACTCCTCTTTTATTTTCTCGGTTTCTGTATCGTTAGACTATTAACACTTTTGTTTCTATCCGACAAAAAATCTTACTTTGCAACTTCCTTTGTTGGTTTAATGATTGGTTTTTGGTTTTTTATACCCATATTTAAAGCCGCTTCTGTGGATATAACAGAATCAACTATCCGGGAAACCATCAACAGTAAAAATCGGGAACAAAGAATAGAAGCTTATAAAACTATCCACGATAATAATATTCAACTCAGCAACTATAACGGTTACCATAAGCACTTGGTTGGCGGTACGGTGCCCGAGAGATACTGGATTGCCAGGGCATTGGCAAAAGACCAACATCCGAGGACCTTTTATGAAATCATTCAACTCCTGAAAGATCCGAACTTGAACGTAGTTTGCCAGTCGCTCTACGCAATAGGGCGGAGGGGGAATATTGAAAACGCTTCCCTTTTGCTCGATTTTATCCAAAAAACGGACCACTGGTATCTACAGGAATATGCTTACTCTGCCCTTTATGAATTAGGCTGGAAAAACCGAAGCCAGTAAAAACCTTTCATCGACGAACACCTCAAGCAGAAGGTTGAAACTTTGAAAAATCCAAAGCTCCAAGCCTGACCCCCATTTTTCTGACTCCATTTTTTTATTCTCTCCTCTGCAAGGTGTTCAGGTTTCCTTTTTTCTGCACAGTCTCTTGGGGTTTTATTTCGGGGAGGGAAAATCCGGATGTCTGGTAAGAGGAAGTATAAAAGGAAGATTCGCAAAGAAAACCCAATTATCAAAAATTCATTAAGATTAGTTTAATTGTTTGACTTTACAAAGGTCAGGGAAATTCTTATTTGGATTTGATAATGAATTTTGGATTAGCCAACCAAATACAAAATCCTGCAATAACTAAACACAATGCTGCTAAACCACCTTTAAAGGTAATAGTGTCAGGTATTTCTAAAATAATTTCCTTTTGTTCGTTTTGTCCTAAAAATGCAAAAGCAAAAGCAGCTACTAGAAAAATAAATGCAAACACAAAGAACATTGGCTTTTTGTATTCATTGTCAATTAGTTTGTTTTTTATATCGTCAGATGTTTGAGGTGGAACCGTAGAAGCTTCATAGTGCTTCTCTTCGTTGTTTGAAGCATTCATGACAATCTCCATTCGAATTAATTACATTAGCGCTTTGATCATGACACGAGAATTGAAAGCAGTCGTATCTTTTAATTTTCCCTTCTAACATAACATACTCTTTAGGGCTCCTATAATCACAGAAAATATTAGAAATCCTAGCTGAAATCATTCTCGCCTCTTTTCCAGATATTGTTGCATCATAAATATATTCCCCATCAATCAAACGAGGTTTATAGTTGGGATAATTAAAATATGATTTAGCTTCCCTTGGTTTTAAAATAGATAATTCAAATAACCAGATAAATTTAGGCAGGTGAAGATTAGCATACTTCTTACGGATACTTGGGGGGTATTTTCTTCTACAAATGGATTGCTTAAAGTCACTCCCTTCTATTAACACTGGTCTCCATAGAAAGACTAGATCATCATACGAATCAAAATGGTCATCATTGAATACCTTAACGATATCCCTAAAAACTGAAGTAGAGGTTGCCTTGATATTTGAGGGAACAGGAATTAAAACTTGATCTAATTCATAAAGTGAGGATATCCTGCCCAATTTCAAGGAAATTGATTTTTTTTGCTTGCTATTACCTGGGCGGAATACACTTCCTTTTTCTTGCTTTTCTGTTTTAACAACTTCTTTTCTTTTATTTTGGAATATTACTCGGTTAAATGGTCCATATGCATCGTCGTGAACATAGTAAAGATTAATAATATTGCCAATTAAAAAATGTTTTTTCATCTTTTCATTTCTTTGTTCTTTGGGAAATATAAAAGATGCATCTACGTAGTTATTTGGATTTTCAACTCCGGGAAGTGAATGTCCGACCACTGAAACAACATGGCTTTGGTTATTGTCTGAATTAGTAATGCATAAGATTACAGGAAAGCCCGACTCCATAAAAGAGTAGATTTCATGAGTTAGCCGTGAAAAGACATTTTCATACGATTCATCTTTTCTAATGAATGTAAGAGTGTTTGCCCCGGTTGCATTTATCGCATTTTTAATTTCAGAGGGCGTTAATCCCCTGTCAGGAGGCAGAGGACTATTGGAGAAATTAGCCTGGTTTTCTTTTGCCCCAAATGCTTGGCTGGTTATTGTTCGATAGTTGAATTTATTGGTGCCAAATTTATTTGACATGAGTTTTGTAGCAACCCAAAGAGAGGCTGTAGCGCAGTGTCCAAGATTTGGATCTTGCTGAATAAATTCAGGAGTTTTAATTGTGAAGCGAGCATTGAGTAAGTTTACAGAGCATTCTTGGAATGCCTTTAAAAAAGGTCTGCTCCCACCTTCTTCTTTTATTTTGGCATTATTCGGCAGACGCTCTGCGCACCTTGTATCGAATTCAATTCCAGTGCGACCAACAACATATGAATGAATTGGTCGAAGCACACAATACCCTTTCCATTTAACGTCTAGGGCTTCTTCCACTTCGTGCCTACAGCATCCACTATAAAGTAAGTCTATTAGCTCTGAAGACAAACTTTCTTCTCCGGCAAAAAAGTGAATCCTGATACAGTCGATTCTGTATTGACTAAAACTACTCGAATAAAAACCCGCGTGGCTGTCCCAAAATTCTAAGTCAAGATATGGCTCTTCAATCAGTCCGAACACAGAATAATGATACGTGACGCTTGCAAGAACACTTCTAAGGGGAAATTTGCTTCGATTATGCGTAAGATATGGGAATAGGCGATTTGATTGGAGGCTTTCTAACTTTGAGTCATCAAACTTTAAATCTTTGTTCCATAAACCTAGTATTGAATTAATCTCTTCTTTTTTTAATACACTTAACTCTATCTCGTCTTTGAATGATGAATGCCAAATCTCTCTATTCAATAGAATGACCTTTTACATTTTAAGAGAACAATAGGATTATTTTTAATATTTTCAACAACTTGCATTGTAAATCTTGTGCTCGTATTTCTTTGCCTCAATTCTTTCTGCATCCTCTTGTTTTGCTGTATACTCAGAAGCTTTAAATTTCAATTGATCTATTCTGAATGCTCTTTTTTCAAGACCACCAGTTTCAATTTCTTTGTTTATTCTATTTAAGGTTTTTATAGCGCAGGCATTCAAATAATCTGCTCTATCTTCAATTTCTTCGGCCATTTTCAATCTCCTAATTATTTCAAACAAAGAGATATATTAAAATTTTTGTTATTCTAAAGATAATCAGTGGGCTAAATTAATAAATTTATGCGCTTTTTGCCGGTTATCACAAATTAGCTATATTGTCAACAGTATACAAGATTTATACCATTGCAAAAAGCGAGATAAACTGGGGAATTTTCTACGCACACGTTCATTTTACATAACTTAAAGGTCACCTGTCAATTTAAGCTATCAAAGGGATTTCTGAACATCAATGACTTTCAACAAATAAACTATCCAAACTTTTCATCATCAAGATCTCCTTCAAATCATTTTTAAACACTTCCCCTACCAAATAAACCCTCACCCTTTCTTGGACTTCCCTTGACAACTCTAAGACCTTTTTCAAAACTGTATCTCTAACTTTTTCGTCCTTATAGGCCGTAATCACCGAATCAACCTTAGCTAAGTTCATAACCTTTTCCCTTTTCTGGCTGCTATATACCGCTCCTAGGGAGCTCTGGAAAGTGATCTTCCAGAGCAAATTCTCCAATCTATCAATGGTGAACAAACTGCTTCCAAGGTTAACTTGGTCGTCATCTTCTAACAGTTTTGAAGCATGGTTGACTATTCATCTAAATCCCGAAGGGGGGCATCATAGTAGCCGGCCGTTTTAACCGTTGGTGTTCAGACCCAAGGTATTCGAGTCCCGTAGGGACGATACAAAACATCAATAAAGAGCGGCTATCGGATATCCCGGAACTTTTTGGTACACCCTGACATGGCGCCGGCTGGACATAAGATCATGATGTGTCTAAAATATTGAATCAAGCACCTGATATTTCACCTTTTAGTCAACTCGATGTTCATCGTCTTGAAAGCTTCCAATTCCCTAGAACAGGAGATCCGAATGAAGGCATTCAAACTAATCGTTGTGTTAGTTTTTGGATTATTAGCAATAAACGTTAATGCGGATGAGTGGAATACCATTAAAAACAAAGCCAAAGGGCAAACAGTTTACTTTAACGCCTGGGGAGGGGCGGCAGCCATCAATGACTATATCGACTGGGCTGCCAAACAGGTTCGAAGCAAATATGGTGTCACGATAAAACATGTCAAGGTGACGGATATCGGCGATGTTGTCAGCAGAATATTGGCGGAAAAATCGGCAGGTCGAAAGACCGGCGGAAGTGTAGATCTCATGTGGATAAACGGGGAAAACTTCAAAGCAATGAAAAAAAATGGGTTATTATTCGGTCCATTTTCTCATAAGCTCCCTAATTATCGTTATTTAGATATCGAAAACAAACCGACCTTGCTCTATGACTTCACAACTGCCGTAGATCACATGGAAGCACCTTGGGGTATGGCCCAGTTGGTTTTTATGTATGACAGTGACAAAGTGAGGTCTCATCCCTCCGACATGGCAGAGTTGTTATCGTTTACCAAAAAGAATCCGGGAAGATTTACTTATCCGGCACCGCCAAGTTTTTACGGAACCACCTTTGTCAAGCAGGCTCTGCTGGAACTGGTCAGTGACAAATCCCCGCTTTACGATTCGGTAGAAAAAGCCGATTTTAAAAAGGTTACCGCACCATTATGGAAATTCCTGGATCAATTGCATCCGGTGATGTGGCGGAAAGGCAGCGTGTTTACCAGTGGTGCACCGCAGATGAAACAATTGCTCAACGATGGCGAAATTTTTATCTCCATGAGCTTTAATCCCAACGATGCCAGTAATGCCATAGCCAATGGTGAGCTGCCGGAAAGCGTCAGAAGCTATGTTCACGATCAAGGTACCATCGGAAACACTCATTTTGTGGCAATTCCTTTTAATTCTGATGCGAAGGAAGGGTCTATGGTTTTTGCCAATTTCCTGATCTCTGCAGAGGCGCAGATTCGCAAGGCTAATCCTGACATTTGGGGTGATCCCACCGTGCTTAATGTTAATTCTCTCCCGGACAAAGACCAGCAAGCCTTTAAAAGTATCCCTTTGGGTGAGGCGACCTTGACGGCCAAAGAACTGGGCATGGTGATTCTGGAGCCTGATGCCAGCTGGGTTCAAGCGTTGGAGAGGGAATGGCAGCGTAGATATAACAAGTAAGTTTACACATGACTTACCGTAAAGGCGCTTGGTTGAACCTGTTTCCCGCTTCAATCATTATCCTCTTTGTTTCTTCAATAGTAACGGGATTATTTGGCACCTGGTTGCCTGCCTTTGGCTACTTACCGGTGATCGGTTTCAATTCCTTGTCTTTGCAGCCTTGGGTGGATTTTTTCACTCATCCTGCATCAGCTGGAGCTATTCGTGCGACTCTGATTTCAGGTCTCGGTTCAACCCTGTTGGTAACTTCAATCACCTTTTTGATTTTTGCTACCAGTTACAATAGTCAGTTCTGGAAAGTGTTGCAAAGATCACTAGCCCCTTTGTTGGCGGTTCCACATGCCGCGTTTGCCATTGGATTTCTTTTTCTGGTGGCTCCCAGCGGCTGGATTTTCAGGGCAATATCTCCGGAATTAACCGGCTTTACTTCACCTCCCGACTGGAGCCTCATCAGGGATACCTATGGGATCAGCCTGATGATAACGCTGGTCATTAAAGAAGTACCGTTCCTGGTTTTGATGTCCATTAGTGCGTTGAGCAGAATCGATGTCCGGAATTCCCTGGCGGTAGGACGGAGTCTGGGTTACGACACCGGAAAAGTATGGATTAAAGTGATCATGCCCCAGCTTTACCCGAAGGTCCGCCTTTCAATTTTTGCCATTTTAGCTTATTCCCTTTCTGTAGTGGACATCGCACAGATAGTTGGACCTACCATCCCTCCGACATTGGCTGTTCAAATCTTTCGCTGGTTCAATGATCCCGACCTTTCATGCCGTTTATTCGGGGCCGCGGGAGCAACATTTATTCTGATGCTGGTTCTTGGTACCATTGGATTTATTTATATCCTTGAATACATTGTAAAAAAAATCCTGACCTATTGGCTAATCAGCGGCTCGCGTCAATCAAAATTCACCATCGCCAGACCGCTGGGAAATTTGCTGATTCTGAAAATTGTAATCTGTTCATTGAGTTCAGTACTGATACTGCATATCTGGTCATTTACCTGGCGTTGGCGATTTCCGGACTTTTTACCGGAAGACTGGAGTCTGAGATTCTGGAACAAGGGATTGGATTCACTGGGTTTACCGGCTTGGAATACACTCTCGGTTGGCTTGACTGCATCCGTCATTGCGGTGATTATTGTAATTGGTTGTCTGGAAAATGAAATACGTCTTTTACGCAAAGGTATGGGGACTAATACAGAAAAGATTCTATGGCTGATCTATTTGCCCCTGTTGATTCCCCAAATTGCTTTCTTGTTTGGTGTGCAGGTTGTTTTGGTTACCTTGAGACTGGATGGAAAATGGTTCAGCCTGGTCTGGTCGCATCTTCTGTTTGTATTGCCCTATGTTTTTCTAACATTGGGCCCTGTTTACCGGGCATATGATCAAAGAATGACGGATGTGGCGGTTACCCTGGGCGGTTCCAGTTGGAAGGCACTAATCAAAATCAAACTACCGATTTTGATGCGCCCCATTCTGTTTACTCTGGCGATCGGATTTTCCGTCAGTGTTTCACAATATTTGCCAACCTTGTTTATCGGAGCCGGTAGGTATGATACCATCACCACGGAAGCGGTGGCTCTGGCCGGCGGATCGGATCGCAGAATTGTAGCTGTTTATGCATTATGCCAGCTACTGGCACCATTGATCTTTTTTCTGATAGCTCTTCTTTTTCCCAAGTTTTATTTTAGAAACCGTAAAACTATGCAACTTGCCCAATAGTTATGATGTTGCTGGATTTAAAGAATGTTCAAATTTTTTTAAAGGAAGGTCCGCTTTTTCAGCCTCTCAACATCGCGATTGAAGCGGGCGAAGTGGCAACGGTTATGGGGCCCAGCGGTTGTGGTAAATCGACGCTTCTCTCTGCGATTTGCGGTAATCTTTCCGAATCGTTCACCCTGAAAGGAGATATTTTGTTGGACGGGAAATCGATTCTGGATATCCCTATGGAAAAACGACAGATTGGATTGTTGTTTCAGGATGATTTGCTGTTCCCTCATCTGGATATTGCCGGTAACCTGGCTTTTGGATTGCCCGGGGATACTCCTAAATCCGAGAGGAAGGATCGCATCGCAAACGCGCTGAAACGGGCAGGTTTAGAGGGGTTTCAACGCAGGGACCCCGCTACCCTGTCAGGAGGACAGCGGGCACGAGTCAGTTTGCTGCGTAGCCTGTTGGCTGAGCCTAAGGCCCTCTTGCTGGATGAACCGTTTTCCAAACTGGATCAACAATTGAAAGGCCAGATTCGAGAGTTTGTCTTTGAGCAGGTTGCAGCTATGAACATACCTACCTTGCTGGTTACCCATGATCGAAAGGATTGCCCAAACGGTCAATTGATCGATTTAACCATGAATGGGGAGAATCATGCTGGATAAATGGACTTTAGGCTGGATAAAACCACTGACACAAAAAATCGCCAAGGGTTTTAATAAATTGCATATTAGCCCGAACCAGGTAACGGTAGTTGGATTTTTAATTGGAATGGGAGCCATTCCTGCCTTGTGGCAACAACAATACTATCTGGCCCTGGGATTGATTTTGCTGAATCGGCTTTTTGACGGGCTGGACGGTGCCCTGGCAAGACTGGTTGGGCCTTCGGATGCCGGTGGTTATCTGGATATCACCCTGGATTTTCTCTTTTATTCCGGTATTGTTTGGGGATTCGCACTGGCTGATCCTTCTAAAAATGCCCTCGCAGCAGCGACTTTGATTTTCTCTTTTGTAGGCACGGGTTCCAGCTTTCTGGCATTCGCGGTTTTAGCTACCAAACGAAATATCAACAGCATTATCTATCCCCAGAAATCGTTTTATTACCTGGGTGGACTCACGGAAGGCACTGAAACCATTATCGCTCTTTCGGTTTTTTGTTTGTTTCCGGGGCATTTTCCTATCCTGGCCTATGGCTTCGCCGGGCTCTGCTGGATAACGATTATCTCCCGCATCATTGGTGGGTATTATACCTTGAAGGAAACCTAAAAAGATCCGCTTTCTGAAAAATGTGATTTTCCAGATTCGTGCTGATCAATCGGAATGAATAATCATAAAGTCTGCCACCTGCTATTATCCTTCCAATCAGGTTTCATCACCAGATTCATGCCTCTGAAAGATCCTGAACCGGCAGACTGGGTTAAAATAGAAAAATCTATGATTTTTACAAATGTATTCGACTAAATGTCACACTTGTCACTCCGATCGCTGCCGCAAGCTCCACATCTCATGACCCGGAGTATGTCTATGATTTCAATGCCTAACATCATAGTTTTCGAGTCAAGCCCCATAAGCGCTAAGTTGATAGTACAAAATTACACACTTCCCTGTAAGGGAAGATTATAACAGCCTAGGGTAAGTGAGCTTGCGAACGTCACCCTAGGTATGGTTGAAAAATGGATAAGAACTCTGA
>JANQLH010000382.1 GCA_028280735.1 SAR324 cluster bacterium
TGGAAAGAAGTAGAAGCGAGTCTGTTCTTAACCTGGGAAATTTGTTTTGCTGGAAGGTATAGATCGGCAACATCCCGTTGTATTTACCGATAATCTTCTGTGTATCCTGGTCCGTATTAAAACTGTTCATCAACACCAGGGGAACATCCGAACCGTATGTCTGATTCAGCGAGAGAATCTGATCCACAATAAGATCCAGGAAACTAAGTCCGTTTTTCACTTCAATGGCGGATTTCGGTCCAACACAACCCATGGAGGTTCCCAGTCCACCGTTTAACTTACAAACCGTCAGCTTTGACAGCATTTCAGGGATCTCATCTTTATCGATGGCCTCCAGGTCATCATAATTCAAAATTGAATCTTCCGCCGGGGATGTTATATTTTGCCAGTCAATCTTATTGTCTTTTTCAGCTGTAAACCGGTTGTAAAGATCACCGAATTGTTCGATTTGATCAGGGGTAAAATCCTGATCTACCATTATCTTTTCGATCTGCTTAAAATTGGTTGCCATTAGAATAATTGTTTATAATTTCAGAATGTTACTTAGTATAGGAATTGGAAATAATATAATTAGTGTTATTCGTTTTAGTTAGAGGGTGTATTCAAAATTATTACCAAAACTTTCTTGGGGTCTGCAGCAGGGTTCAATGTCATTGATATCATATGCCTTGAGCGACGGAATATAATTCCGTTGATTTGGCATGTTCGCCTATTTTGAAATAGAGTCCTCCTAATAAATCTGCTGCTTTTCGGATTTGTGCTTTATTTCCGTTCTCACGGTAGAAATGATAAAGCCATTCAAGATGTAGCACAGCTTCTTTTACCTCATCTTGTGAGATTAACAGTTCATAGAGTTCCTCATGCAAGGCCGCAGATTTTTCCTGATCTCCCGAAGCCTGAACATAATCCAACGCTTTTTTCAGGTTTTCAACATATGCGGCATATTCGCCGCGATTGTTATGAATTTCTGCCAAAAACAAATAGGTTTTTGCCAGGAGGCTGTCTGCAACGGAAAGTGAAGTATGATTGATCACTTTATTAAAAGACAATTCAGCCTCTTTCAGTTTTTTATGGTGATACAGCATGTGGCCGTCGATTAGCCATAATCTTGCGACATCTTCCTTATTCAACAGGGACATATCAAAATTGGCCGAGGTAAGCAGCTTGTTCAATTTGCCAAACTCTCCCAAATCCAAAAGAAGCAGAGCGATGGATATCAGGTTTTTATATCTGCCGGCAAAGTTCTTAATATCATTGTTCAGTTTAAGTGCCGAAGAAATTAAACCGATCGCTTTTTCCTTTTTGTTCAATGAGGCAAAAATGGATGCCATTCGGGTTTGTATTTCCGACACCAGCAGCCAGTTCCTATGTTTTTTTTCGATTTTTAGGAGCCAGTCACAAATCGCTATGGTTTCTTTCTCATAAGGTAATTCTTCCAGAATCTCCACTAGTGAAAACATGGCTTTCTGAATCAGATTTCCCTTCCGGGTTTTCAAAGCCAGTTCCAGACTGGTCACCATATTTTGTGCGTATCTGAACGCACCTTGAAACTTGCGGGTTTGCTTTTTACCAAACTGAAGATTTCGCTGCAGCGGATATTCCAGCTCTTTCAGACGAACCAGGTGCAATAAGCAATACTGAAACCCCGCTTCAAGGTAACGCAGCTGATCAAAACTGTCTTTCTGGTAAGCTATCAGCTGCTGCAGCAACTCTTGCCCTATGCTCAACAAGGTTTTCTTGGGAACCAGGTTCAATCTTTGAATATGATGATATAGCTGCACCGGTATCCAAAACTTGTCAAATTCAAGGTTTGCCTCAATCAAGTGAGTTTCGTAGAGAAACACTATATCCTGCTCTACTCCTTTAAGGTTTAACATCCCTGTTAACAGATCTTTTGGACATGAAATTCGCATTAAATAAAGGTATACGAACAGTTTTAGTCTATTAAGCGTCAGATCCGCCAGAAAGGTCTCAAATGCTTTTTCATAAAGCTGGTCTATTGTGGACGATTTCTCAATCCCGTTTATCAGCGTAGAATCACCGGATTGTTTAATAAGCTTAAGTAACGTCACATCTTCCATACAGGGAGGGAAATCTGATTCCACCAAGTCGATCCATTTTTCCGGAAGACCATCTTCAAAACTATTGATGACCTCAACCTGACCTGTTTTTGCCAAATCAATCCTGACGGTATCGTGCCTTGTCCAAAAGGATTGATCGTAAATATAGATTATTTGCCGGTTTTCCTCTTGTTTGCTGCTAATCCAGCGATCAAACTCATGATCAGGTTTCTCGGGTGGTGTGTATACCAATAAAACCTTTTTCGTCTGGCTTGAACGGTCAACCTGGTTTTGAGAGATCAGGCTTTTTTCAAAGTGATTGACCAGTTGGTGTTCGTTGGTGAGGAATGAGAATAAAGTTGCGAACTTGGACGAATGAAGTCGGGCACTTGTTTCCGCGCTCATCCCCCAACGTTGGTAATAAATAGTCGATACGGCTATGGATTGTTTCGTTACAGCCCTTCTCAGCCATTCCCCCAGGTAACTGTCAATAGGCTGTCCATCAGCCGCACGTAAGCAGATTATCTTCTTCGACCCTGCTGAAGTGATAGCCTCGGTAAAACTACGTAAAACGGAGTAATTGCCGTAAAACCTTCTGTGTGGGAGGTAATCCCTGTGGGGGTATCTGTTTTCATTTGCTGATTCTGCAGCAGATGAACGATTGAAGTGAAAAGGAGGAAGGGGCTGTTCTGAGGCCGACTCCAGAATCTTCTGATTGATATGAAAACGTATCCAGGACCAGTCCCAACTAAGAGGCAACGTGGCTTGAATGTGATTAATGGCCAGTCGGTGTGCTCGTGAAATATTCTCTTCTCGGACCAGGTTCAGTAAGAATATGTTGAGATATTCCAATAGTCTTTTTCGGGCCAGCCTTCCTTGTATAGCTATTACGTAAGGGACACCGCAATCAAAAAAGAACCGCATCGGACTGCGGCGAATGGTGTTTGGCTGGTTTAACAGGAAAGAGGTTTGCAAAACCACCATTTTCAAACCGTTTTTCACGGCTTTAATTAGTTTTGGTTTGAGTTCGGTTACTGTCCAACCGTAAGCCCCTGGATTATCAATATCCGGTTCCAGTATCCAACCTTCTTCAGAATCATATCCTGTGAAAAAGAAAATGTTCGGGGATTGATCCAATGCTTGCGAAATCGACATTCTGCTGGCATTACCGTTGACTTTCAAATCAATCAACGGAGACTTGGGAACCGCTTTTGTGGCAATTTCTTCAATATAGGCACTAAAACGAGGATTGACTACCTGCTGCTCAAGCGGAAGATAAGAGTTTAGCGAAAGCTTTAATGAGGGAAACATATAAACCGAAGAGCCCTCGGTAAGTATGGCATCCGACTTGTGGATTCTTATGACACCCTGCGTCAGGGCAAAAAAGGAAGCACCGTCATACATTAACTCCCACGGCAGGTTCACTATGTCTTTTTCCAGAGAGTAAATGAAGATGCCCCCGGCTTTGTAAACCTGGGATCTGTTTGGCTCCGGAACTATGGAATTGTATAAGGCCTCCCCGTAATGTTTGAGAAGCGTGATTACCTCATCTTTCTGGTCCCTTGAGGATTCGGTTTGCAGGACTTCCGATTGTTTGAGAAGCTGGTAAGCTCCCAAGGCAGCCTTGGTAAGATTTGGCGCTGGAGGATTAAAACGAAACTCAAGGTCATATTTGGATATGATAACCGTTTTTTGAGAAACGAAAATTACCAGGGACATTGGTTAAAGTTCCGAGGAAAAGTCAGTTTTGGGGTAAATCAATAAGCTTGATGCAACTTATTGTTCTTTATGCAATACCCTGTGGTTGTCAATTCTTCTGGTCAGGTGCTGGCCGTCAAAATATTCTAACAAACCTACAGCATGTTTTCTGGATACTCCAATTAACTCTTTAAAATCTCCAACTGTCAATGTTTCATTGGAAGAAAAATGGCTCAAGAGGCACTTTTTGATATCATCAATAGTTTCAGGAAGATACCATAGATCATCTTTTGCTTTTATGACCCACTTTTCTGACTGGCCGATCTTTAGAATTTTCTCGACATCCTTTTGATCAACCGCCAACTCTTTAGCCAGGTTGACGACACCGGGAGGTTGAAATCCCATTTGACGGAAATTTGTCAGAATATGTTCCTTCAGTTTTTTCTGTTTTTCATTCATTCCACCTTCAAATCCAGGCAGATGATAGACACTATCCGTTTGTGCGACAAACTTCTGTTTGACAGCCCAGTTTAGAGATGAGATCACCTCTTGATGGGAAAAAGTCAAGCTCATTTTGCCAAAAAAGTCCGGACCCAGCGCCCCGGGTTTCTCGGGATTTTTCTTATGAAACGCATTGAGAGTTCTGACGAAAAAACCTGCCAAGCGTTTATTGTGGAATACGTGCAGATATTTTCTTTTTTCATTGTTTATGGATACGATCTCTCCCCGACTTGCCAGCCCTTGCAGTGATTTTTGAATGGTTTTTTGAGAGCTGCCGACAAGTGGTACCATCTGGTCGGCCATTATACCTTTAGTTCCTGAAAGGAAGACAGCCTCTTTAACTCGCTGGATTTCATCCTGAGAAGCCAGCCCCCGGAGGGATTCCTGCAACCTGTGTTTATTCTTTCGCGAACGGTTCCCGAAAGGAGCAATAATCCTACCACCGGCAATTGTCTGCATGGGAGAAAGATTTCTGATAATAAAACGATCCCCGTAACGACAACTAATTGCGGATTCCAGCCTCAATTGAACGAACTGCATCTCGGTGCTTTCGGGATCAAACTCTTCACCGGCATATAGTCGACCGGTAACCTCCTGAGCGTTGCTAAAAAGTCGCAACTTACATTTGTTTTTTAGAACCCCGATCTTATCCGGAATAATTTTAAGTTCAACCTCAATCACATTGGTGTTAACCAGATGCCCGGGAAATGCTATTTGATTCCCCCTGTCGATCTGATCCTTTTGCAATCCTGTCAGGTTGATTGCTGAACGTTGCCCGGTTTTAACCTGCTCGGTTTTTTTGCCATGAACTTGAAACCCTCTTATTCGCAACGGTTCCTTTTGCGGGTACAGCATTAAACTGTCTTCAAATCCCGCTTCTCCACTAAGAACAGTCCCGGTTACAATGGTACCGAATCCCTTAAGCGAGAAACAGCGGTCAACAGGTAGCCGAAATGTTGAAAATGCGGTGGATTCTTCCAGTGAATCAGCGATATTTGCAATTTCTTCTTGTAACTCAGGCAGGCCGGTTCCTTGAACAGCTGATGTTTTGATGATCGGGTTATTCTCTAAAAAAGTTCCCTGAACCAGTTCCCCAACTTCCTCTTCGACCAGCTCCACCATTTCCTCGTCAGCCAGATCGCAGCGGGTTAACACAACAATACCGTTTTTTATGTTAAGCAAATCACAAATGTGAAGATGTTCGATTGTTTGGGGCATGACTCCACCATCGGCGGCTATTGCCAGAAGTAAAAGGTGTATTCCCCCAACTCCAGCCAGCATATTATGGATAAACCTTTCATGTCCCGGCACATCAATGAATGAAATATTTAATCGATCTTGCCAATTGT
>JANQLH010000398.1 GCA_028280735.1 SAR324 cluster bacterium
TGATGTTTTAGGAAACAGCGCGCTGGCAATCACTGTGGATAGCATGTTTATGCCTCGTGAAGAGATAAAGCAGGCAAAGGCGATCGCCGGGGAAATCGGAATTAAACATAAAGTTATTGAAGTTACCGACTTGCCTTCGGATGTTCTCAAGAACGACAATCAGCGCTGCTATCAATGTAAAAAAATAATATTTAACCTGTTGTTAAAAGTGTTGGTTGAAGAAAACATGAGCGTATTATTCGATGGTTCGAATGTTGACGATCTCTCTGATTATCGTCCCGGAATGAAGGCTTTACAGGAACTCCGGATTAAGAGCCCATTGCTTGAATGCGGATTTACCAAGCAAGACATCAGAAACAAATCCAGGGAATTGGGGTTATCAACCTGGAACCATCCATCCCTGGCTTGTTTGGCGTCCAGAATTCCTTACGATAATCGCATTACTGCAAATGATTTGCAGAAAATAGAAAAAGCCGAGACATACTTACACCAATTGGGGTTTAAGCAACTCCGGGTGCGCTGTCATCATGATCTGGCCAGAATTGAAGTTTCAAGCGAAGACCGCCCCCGATTTTTTGACATTGAGATGATGGACCAAATCAACTCAGAATTCAAATCGTTAGGCTTTAAATTTGTCTCTCTCGATTTGGAAGGCTATAAAACCGGAAAAATGAATTGATATGCATGAACAAAAAATAAAATCCCTGCTGCATAAGCTACAGGAAGGAAATATCGACATCGACGAAGTTCTCACCCAATTCAAAAACCTTCCTTATGAAGACTTGGGTTTTGCAACAGTCGATCATCACAGGCAATTAAGGACAGGCTGCCCTGAAACAATTTTCTGCGAAGGTAAAACCACAGAACAGGTTGTTAAAATTGCAGAAAACATGCTGGATAAAGACGTGAACATTATGGCCACCAGGGCTTCAACAGAGATCTTCGAAGCGTTGAAGAAACTGGGATCAAATGTGGTATTCCATGAAGCTGCTCGCATTGTTGTCATAGAAAATTCAGATATAGAAAAAATAGAAGGCACCATTCTTGTAATTAGTGCGGGTACTTCCGACATACCTGTCGCTGAAGAAGCGGTTGTTACCGCAGAAACACTGGGTAACAAAGTACAACGACTGTATGATGTTGGTGTAGCGGGCATTCATCGAATACTTTCGCAAAAGGATAAGATCGACAATGCCACTGTATTGGTTGTAGTTGCCGGGATGGACGGTGCGTTGCCCAGTGTTGTGGCAGGTTTGACGGATAAACCGGTGATTGCGGTCCCAACCAGTGTCGGATACGGAGCCAGTTTTGGCGGACTGGCCGCTCTGTTAACCATGCTAAACAGCTGTGCCAATGGTGTGACTGTAGTTAATATCGATAACGGTTATGGTGCAGGTTATTCTGCGTCTGCTATCAACCGAATCGCAGCTCCTGTTTAATCAACATCCGGGGAAAACGAATGACGGATATTCTTTATTTCGATTGTTTTTCAGGAATCAGTGGAGACATGACCTTGGGTGCGTTACTGGATCTGGGAGTCGACCAAAAGGAATTATTCAGTCAGCTTGACTCACTTGGGGTTGATGGATACGAGTTAAAAGCCGCTAAAAAGCAAATCAACGGAATAACCGGGACGGATTTTAATGTAATTATCAACAAGACCCAACCCCATCATCACCGTCATCTAAATGATATTGAATCGATCATAGACAAAGGGAAAATTGATGGTGAAGCGAAAAAGCTGGCAAAACACATTTTTGAAGTAATTGCGCGCTCGGAAGCAAAAATCCACGGTAAATCCATTAGGGAGATCCATTTTCATGAGGTAGGTGCTATCGATTCAATTGTTGATATTGTCGGAGCCGCAATCTGCATCTCCTTAATCAAACCGGATAAAATACTATCTTCTCCGCTACATCTGGGTTCCGGGACTATAAGCTGTGCTCATGGGATAATGCCGGTTCCGGCACCTGCCACGGCAGATATCTTAAAAGGAGTTCCCGTCTATTCCAATGGTGTTAAAGGAGAATTAGTAACACCAACCGGTGCCGCCATTATCAAGTCGATCGTCAGCGACTTCGGACCACTACCGGCGATGACCCTCGACAAAACGGGTTATGGAGCAGGAAAAAAGCAACTGGATAGACCTAATCTTTTAAGAGTATTTTGGGGCAAAGATTCTGAAGGAACCGGCGAAGAATTAGTTCTGCTGGAAACAAATATTGACGACATGAATCCGGAAATCTATTCCTACCTTTTACCCTTGCTGTTGGAAAAAGGCGCCATGGATGCTTATCTGACGAATATCATAATGAAAAAAGGCAGACCCGGAGTCATTTTGAGCGTGTTATGCGAGCCCGGGACCTCAAAACACTTGGAAGAATTGATATTTACAGAGACTTCCACCTTGGGGATTCGTCAACTCAAATTGAAAAGATCGTGCCTGGATCGGGTCCAATCTACAATTCAAAGCGATATGGGACCGGTAATAGTAAAATTGGCTTATAAAGGCGGGAAGCTCCTGAAATTGGCACCGGAGTACGAGGAGTGCAGAAAACTGGCTCAGAAAAAAGGTTTGCCGCTTAAAACAGTATATGAGTCCATCACATCAAGTCAGGAATACAAAGATCTGCAAAACAACGAATAACTTAGAAACTTCAACCGATATCCGCTAGTTGACTGCCAGGTATTCTTCCAATTTCTCCAAAGAGTCCTGCATATTTGCTCTTCCAAAACCAATCCTGAAATTGTTATAGGACGAATCATACAAGGTCCCCGGCAATAACAAGACGCCGGCCTTTTCA
>JANQLH010000424.1 GCA_028280735.1 SAR324 cluster bacterium
CGTTAAAGCCAGGGAATTGATCAATGCAGCCATTAATCGGGTATCCTACCATGAACCCCTTGCGGAACGATTGGTGGATATTAACCCCGCCACCCTGGTGATTGGAGGAGGAGTATCCGGCCTGACGGCGGCTCTTGAAATTGCGGATACCGGCAAGCAAGTTTTTTTAGTGGAAATCAATAACAAACTGGGAGGTCAACTGGCAGAGATCGACTTGATTTTCCCCTACTTTAACAGTGCCCGGCAAAAGATTCAGCCGTTGATAAACCGGGTTGAGAATCATCACCATATTGAGATCTTCAAAAAGGCACAGGTTAAGGAAATTTCCGGATATATAGGGAATTTCGAGGCTGATGTTCAGGTCAACAGTGATGAGTTTTCCCTTGAATTTGGAAATATTGTAGTCGCCACAGGACTCAAAACCTGGGACCCCAGTCCCATTGAAGAGTATGGCTACGGGGTTTTACCGGATGTAATTACCGCCGCAGAGTTTGAAAAAATGTTGAAAGCCGGACAGATAATTAAAAAAGATGGAAAAGAACCGGAAAACATTGCCATCATCCATTGCGTGGGAAGTCGGAACTCCCGGTATAACAATTACTGCTCACGAATCTGCTGTACGACCGCTTTGAAGTATGCAAACCAACTTCGCTCCGCTTTACCGGATTCCAATATTTACCAGTTGTATGCCGACATGCGATCAATGGCAAAGGGCTGTGAAGAGCTTTATACCGCAACATCCCATAAGCGGGTAATGTTTTTAATGTTTGATCAGGAAAACGAGCTTCCCAGAATCAGCAAAGCGGACGCGGGAGATCCGGCTGACATGGTGATTGAGCTGAATGAGATCAGAACACGCAAACAGCTTGAAATTCCCGCTGATATGGTGATCCTGATGACAGCCATGGATTCACGGGATGAAACCCAAAGTGTTGCCCATGCAGCTGGTGTAAGTCTCTGTGGCAACAAGTTTTTTATTGAAAAACATCCAAAACTTGATCCGGTAGCGACAACAACCAGTGGAGTTTTTATCGTCGGTAGTTGCCAGGGACCCAAAGAAATACCCGACTCAATTTCACAAAGTCGGGCTGCGGCAGCCAGGGTGCTGGGAACTATAAACAAGGGCAAGGCGTCTGTTGAAGTGACGACCGCATTTGTAGAAGCCGTTCGGTGCTGTGCGTGTAAGATGTGCATCCCGGTATGTCCCTATGTCGCCATTAGTTTCGATGAAAAGAGGAATATTGCCGAAATTAATGGTGCTTTATGCCAGGGGTGCGGTGCCTGTGTCGCACTGTGTCGACCCAAGGCAATCGATATTAAAGGATCATCCCAGATGCAGGTGATCGCCGAGTTGGATGCGTTGTTTTTTCCAAATTAGTGTCTTGTCAACAATGTAACGACTTATTGAGCTGAAATTGGGGGACATGTGTCAGCTCGCGGATCCACCAAAGATTTAAAGTTTTAAGCTTTAAGCTTGTCCTGTCTGTTTATAGATAATGGGGCAAAAACTCTTGCAATAAACCAATAATCGATATGACCGACTTTCAACCTAAAATTGTCGCTTTTGTCTGCACTTGGTGTACCTATGCCGGAGCCGATTTGGCCGGTACCAGCAGAATTAAGTATGAACCCAATGTACGAATTATTCGCTTACCATGCACGGGTAGAATTGATTTTATGTATCCCATGAAAGCCTTTGCCAACGGGGCTGACGGTTGCATCATTTCGGGCTGTCACCCCAATGACTGTCATTATGTGTCAGGGAATTTTCACGCCCGAAGACGATGGATCGTATTCAGGGAACAATTAGATTTTATCGGGGTGGACATCAATCGCTTGTTCTTTTCCTGGGTTTCTGCGGCGGAAGGAGCTATGTGGGCTCAGGTTGTCAATGATTTCACCAAACAAATCGTTGAATTGGGTCCGTTTGAAGACTATCAAAACTTAAAACAATTGGAAGCGGTCGATGCGGATTTAAAAATCGATAATACGGCCCCGAAGCTGAATTAAGCCGGCTGTCGATTTAATTGAAACCATAGTAACTCCTGAAAAGACATGACTGACATGCTTCAAGAAACGGCAAAAAACCTCCTGCTTAATGAGGAGGTTGACATAATAATTGGCTATGCTGAAGGCAGCGAGGGACTTACCAGGGCGCATTTTGCCCGGACGGTAAAAAACACCGCGGATTTCATCTACAATGACAGATGCATTCAGAATCTGGCTGTTTACCTGGTGAAAGGCGAGGTAAAAAAGTTGGGAAAAATGGCTGTTTTCGCCACGCTTCCAACCATCAGATCGATTCTGCAGGTTGCTTCGGAAAACCAATTGACGGAGGAAAGCATTCTCGTTCTGGCATTGGAAAGTTCAAGTGATATCAAAACGCTAAGAACCTTTGATGAGCTGAAACAATATGTGGCAAAACAGGATTTGGGAATAGCCGGAGATGATCGGAAATTGCTTGAAAGCCTGGAAGGGAGAAAGCAGGAAGAGCGCCGGAAATACTGGCTCGACCAGTTTTCGAAGTGCATTAAATGTTATGCCTGCCGTGCCACCTGTCCCATGTGTTATTGTGGTCGGTGCCAGACAGACTTCAACCAGCCGCAATTGATAACCGTTGAAGCCACCCCTCTTGGCAACCTGGAATGGCATGTAATGCGGGCAATGCATCTGGCAGGAAGATGCGTGGCTTGTGGTGATTGCGGAAGGGCCTGTCCCGTCGGAATACCCATTCACCTGCTGACCATAAAGGCTGCACAAACAGTTAAACAGGCCTTTGATGTCGATGCAGGTACTGACGCCGAGATGACATCTGTCATGTCTACTTTTAAGAAAGATGACAAGGAAGATTTTATAAAATACGAGTAAAAGCCACGGATCTTGAAACTGGTTTATAATTTATCAATAACAAAAATTTCCCAAATACTCGTTTATGAATATTGAAAGAAAATGGACAACAAGAGCCTTGTTGGATCAGTTCATCGATAGTCTTGTTAAGGATCAGTACAAGGTATTTGGACCGGTCAGGAATGGCGATCTGATAGATTATTCAGAAATTAGTTCATTGTCGGAAACAGAAAGTGATTATGTGGCAACCAATCAATCGGCCAAATCGCTTGTTCTTCCAAAATATGAAAGCCTTTTTCGGGTTACCCGGGACAGGGGAAATATCAGTCTGATCAATAAGGAACTTGATAAACTGCCTGAAATGATCCTGTTTGGCAGTCGGCCTTGTGATGCCAGGGGAATGACAGCACTGACTTCCATATTTGACGGCGAAATAAAAGACCAGATCTACCTGGGTCGATTGGCAAAACTGGCGATAATCAGTGTTTCCTGTGTCAAACATGATGACACCTGTTTTTGCACCTCTTTCAAATCCGGACCCGGTGATCCCTCCGGAAGTGATCTGTTGCTGACCCCTAATGAAAACGAGGGATTTTTGGTTGAAATTATCACGGAGAAAGGAAAACAGCTGGTTGATCAACATTCCAAGTGTTTTGAAGATGAAAAGGAACTGGACAAAGAAGCCCGGTTAACAGATGTGCCGGTGGCGTTCGATATTGATTATATTACCGGTAAACTGAAATCCAAATTCGACGACGATACCTGGATCGAACAATCGCTTCGCTGCATTGGCTGCGGAACTTGTGCCTATGTTTGTCCGGCTTGCGGATGTTTTGATATCCAGGATGTCAAAACCGGTGAGCATAGCCTGAGAAAACGCAGCTGGGACTCCTGTGGATACGACCTTTTTACCCTGCATGCATCGGGGCATAATCCCAGAAAGGTCCAAAGTCAAAGGTGGCGGCAGAGGATTTATCATAAGTTTCGGTACATGCTTGAAACTGATGACGTGCTGGGCTGCGTCGGTTGTGGTCGGTGTTCAAAAACCTGCTCCGTGGATATGAACTTGAAGACACATTTAATCAATTTAGAAAACGAGCTCTGAAATGGATAATCAGAATGTTTATACTCCTTACCTGGCAAGAATCGAGAACATAATAGATGAAGCCCCATTGGTAAAAACATTCCGTTTAAAGTTTGTGGATGACAAGGTTCAGGAATCGTTTACCTTCAAAACCGGACAGTTCGGGGAATATTCCTCGTTCGGAGATGGTGAATCGACATTCTGTATCTCCTCTTCACCAACTCGGAAAGATTATATCGAGTGCACGTTCAGAGAAGCCGGAAAGGTCACTTCCGCCCTGGCTATGAAGGGCATCGGTGATGTTATTGGATTTCGGGGTCCCTACGGCAATCATTTTCCGATTGATGAATGGAAGGGAAAAAACCTGGTGTTTATTGCAGGAGGAATAGCCTTGCCGCCCATGCGAAGCCTCATCTGGAATTGTTTGGATCTAAGGGCTAACTACAGGGATATCACAATAGTGTACGGAGCCAGATCCGTTGCAGACCTGGTGTATAAACATGAATTGAAAGGGTGGGAAGAAAGGGGCGATGTTCGTATGATCACCACTGTCGACGCAGTTGAGGGGGAGACGGAATGGAACGGCAATGTGGGATTTGTCCCTACGGTACTCGAAGAAACAGCACCTTCCAGTGAAAACGCGATTGCAGTGCTATGCGGTCCACCCATTATGATACGTTTCACTTTTCCTGTTCTCATGAACCTGGGATTTACTTCGGAACATGTCTACACCACCTTGGAAAATCGCATGAAGTGCGGTATTGGAAAATGTGGTCGTTGTAATGTGGGAAATGTCTTTGTCTGTAAAGATGGTCCTGTTTTTACCGACCAAAGGTTGAATGAACTGCCGGACGAATATTGATATTCTCGGGATAGGAATAGTGCATCATAAGTTATGCTGCTCAAAAGTGTTGCCGATGCCCCGTCTGTTTCGTCAAAATCTTATGCAAGCTTGAAAGCCGGAATGTTGAGGGATTAAAATCGATTTCAAAAGATAATGCTTTGCTTGATTGCTTGGAAGGAAAAGAAGATGGTAGAGTTGAAGTGAGAATTGTGCTTGTTTGCAAAAGGCCGAATAGCTGTTTCGAATCCTAATTCAACATGTGTTATGCGTGAATCATGTCAGATGCTTTTTAACAATTTCGAACTGAAAAACCTGAGTCCGCTCCAAAAAGTGTTTTTATTAGTCATTCCAGGCTTGCAGGCTGTGTCACAATAAGAATTTTGGTGATTATGGGCAGATTTTGATTCTGCGTCATTCCGATCGATGCTGCAAGCTTCGCATCTCATGATCCGGAATCCAGTCTTTTTGTATATTCCCGTGGATGCCGGATCAAGTCCGGCATGACAGGGATTCACGATTTCAATTGAATCGCAAATAAAGCATTAAATCACTTTTAGAAGTAGACTCAAAACCTTTTTTGATCAGAGGAGGTTGCCATGTTTACGCTCAAAACCTTGGAAATCAATTCCATACCGTCAGCGCTCAGGAAAGCGAAACGATATCGCCTGTTAAACGAACCAAGGGAGGCGGAAAGCATCGTTTTGGATATCCTGAGGGTTAATCCCGATAATCAGGATGCCTTGAAAATGTTGATTCTGGCACATACGGATAAGTTCAAATCGGAACTTAATCCTGCCTTTACCGAAGCCCTGGAAGTCCTTGATCAACTCGAATCCGTAACCAGCAAAAGCTATTATCGCGGCATAATCTACGAACGTCGCGCCAAGGCTCATTTGACCGGAAAAGAACTGAACTCCGGAAAGATGGCCTTCGAATTTTTTGCCAAAGCCATGAAAGAATACGAACAGGTTTTGGACAGCGAAGAGAATGCAAACCAGGATGTAACCCTGCGCTGGAATACCTGTGCTCGTTTGTTAAATGATAACCCAACTATCAAACCGACAGAATCCGCCAGAGAAGTCGAGCTGACCGATGCTTATGAGTAAGATCCGCCCTCGTGCATCCCGGATTTTACCAGAAAAATAAAATCCGGGATCACTCTATCCAGGCTTATCCATTTCCATACCGCCGGAACCTCCCTGGCTCAAACAAGATTCCTCAATAAAAAAGTTAAAATCAACGACCTTTACCATTCTCTTTTAACGGAAAACCTGTAGATTAAAAGGGGTGAACAATTATCTAAATTTGAATCGAACCTTATTAAGAGCCTGTCTCAAGGATGTAATTATGATTGCAAAAGTAAACGGAACCGTCGTCTCAGCTGCTGAAGTTGAAGAAGAAACAAAGGCCATCCTCTCTCAATATGAGCAAAAAATTCCACCGGAACAATTAAAGACGATGTTTCCGGATATTCAAAAGCAAGCTGTGGAATCCATTATCAACCGCCACCTGTTGTATGAAGAAGTGGATCGAAGGGAGATCCCGGTAAATCCGCAAAGAGTTCAGGAGGAGATTGAGAAAATTTCAGGTCAGTTCCCTTCCCGGGCTGCCTTTGAGCAACAACTGAGCAATCATGGTATTTCACTGGATAAGATGAAAAATGACCTGGGGCAGCAATTCAGGGTCGATTCCCTGGTCAGAAATTATGTCGACAAAAAAAATATCCAGGTATCGGATGACGAAGTGTCCAAGTTCTATGAATCAAATCCGGATTCTTTTAAATCTCCGGAGCAGGTCCGAGCCAGCCATATACTGCTTCAGGTAGCCAAAGACGAACCACAGGAAATTCGGACTCAAAAACGATTGGAAATGGCGGGACTAATAGGTCAAATTGAAAAAGGCGGAGACTTCGCTCAACTGGCCCAAAGTCATTCCGATTGTCCAAGTAAACAGCAAGGTGGCGACCTGGGAACGTTTTCCAGGGGCCAAATGGTAAAACCTTTTGAAGAGGTAGCCTTCAATATGAACCCGGGCGACGTTAGCGATATTGTAGAAACGGAGTTTGGATATCATGTGATCAAGCTGGTAGAAAAGAATGAGGCACGGCAGGAAGAATTTGTCGACGTCAAGGACCAGATAATCAATCATTTGCTTGCCGTGAAAGAACAAAGCGAGTTCCTGGAACTCATCAAGGAACTGCGGGAAGGAGCAACAATAGAATATTCCGAACAAACTTAAATTTGAGTCACAAGCGTTTAATCTTGCCGCAACTGTAAGTAGGCTTATTCACCGGTACTAAAATAGTTGCGGTACATCATCTCGATTTTTCGATCATTCAGTTCAACCTTTACTCCGTTAAATACGGCATTTCCTTCTTCCATCAAGGTCAGTGAGAATTGTGTCTTTTCAATCAAAGACTCTAATAATTCTTTCTGATTTTCCTCAGCATCTTGATAAGCTTCTTTATGATCAAGCAGCGTTTGTTTGAAATAACTAATCAAATCTCTTCTTTTTTCTCTAAGATTCATGGGGCTCCTTATCACTGGCGGTTATTCAAAACAGTGCGTTTAACTAATATACTGGCCGCGCAAGTGATGGGTCAAATGAATTTCAGAAGGTTCCTAATGCCGGAATATTCCATAATCGCTAGAATCGATCTGACAATCCGGGTACGGCATTTCGATTTAATTATTTAGCTCCCTTTTTTAGAGAGTCTCAACTGCTGCTTATGGGAAGTGAATCCACGACGAAAAAAGGTTTTTTACTCCATACTTTCTATCGAACGCGTCACAATCGATCGGTAATATATGGAATAGGAAAATTGTCTAACGGTAACACTTTTGGTTTGGTGGATCGGGAATTTCAACCGACATGTTATGTCTACGAGAGCACTTTAAGCCAATTGGAAAAACAATTGAAAAAGACGGCTGCTCGCTGGAAACACTCAACTCGTCGTTCGATGGAAGGACAACCATTGATTGAGATTCGGACCAACACCGTGGATCAGCTCAAAATGACTCGGTCGGCACTGGAAACAGCGGGTATACCAGTCTTTGAAGCAGACATTCCTTTTGCCAAGAGCTTCCTTATTAACAATCGAATTCACGGTCCTCTGGAGCTATTCGGCAAGTGGCAGCCGGGCAGGGAGGTTGATTGGGTCATAATCAACCCAAGCATCCGACCTATTGATTGGGAACCAGAGCTTTCAATCCTATCCTTGGACATTGAAACCAACCAGGAAGCCACATTGGTAACGGCCGCTGCTGTGGTTTCAATGCAACCGGACGGGGAAAAAAGCTTTGAAGCCGTTTTGGTACTTGGCGATTCTCAACCCGGTGATCCGGAACGCATTCAATCAGTCACTTCCGAAAAAGAGTTATTGCAGCAACTATCGAGGATTATTGGCCAATGTGACCCCGATATAATTACCGGTTGGAATGTGATCGACTTTGACCTCAAGGTCCTGGCAGAGCGTTTCAAGGCTCATAATCTTCCATTCGCCATCGGACGCTCCAAGGACAAGTGCTACTACCAGGAAGGCAGTGTTTGGGGCGGCAGTCGGGTTGTTGTTTTTGGCAGACAGATTATGGATGCCATGCATCTCGCCAGGTTTACCTTGGCGCAGTATGATGATTACCGACTGGATACGGTTGCGCGTACCTTGTTGGGTCGCGGTAAACTCCTTGAAGCAAGCGATCACGATGACATGGTTTCCATAATCGAAAGAACCCGGGCGGATGATCCGATACTGTTTGCGGACTATTGTCTTGAAGATGCCCGTCTGGTCCTGGATATTTTAAACAAGGTGGATCTCATACACCTTTCATTAAAAAGGTGTATTCTCACCGGTTTACCCCTGGATAACGCCTGGGGCAGTGTTGCCGCTTTTGAGTTTCTTTATTTGAGTGAGCTTCATCATAAGAATATTGTCGATACTTACATAAAAGCCGAGTCCGATCTGCAACGGGATGCCCCGGGCGGATACGTATTTTCGCCGCTTGTGGGAATCCATAACAATGTATTTGTCTTCGATTTCAAGAGCCTTTATCCTTCGATCATTCGTACCTTCAACATTGACCCTCTGGCGATGGTACTCGCAGACGAAGAGCCCGGCAATAACGCCATCACTACGAACAACGGCATTCGTTTCAATAGGGAACGAGGCATACTTCCCGGTATGCTGGATATCTTTTTTGATCGAAGAGCCAGTGCCAAGGCTGAAGATGATGCGCTGGCTTCTTATACCTATAAAATCGTCATGAACTCCTTTTATGGAGTGCTGGGAAGCAACACTTGCCGATTTTCATCGAGTCGTCTGGCCAGCGCCATCACATACACAGGGCATTACCTGCTTCATTGGACCAGGGAACTATTGGAACAACACCACTGCAAGGTGCTTTACGGTGATACGGACTCCGTGTTTGTGGATGCGAAGCTGCCTGATAAGGTTTCTTACCAAGACGCTTTAAAAAAAGGCTTGGAATTATGTGAATTAATCAACACCGAGCTGACCGGGCATCTCAAAACTCGCTTTGGAGTTGAATCACGGCTGGAAATGGAATTTGAGAAAATCTATCAAAAGCTCCTGTTGCCCCCCATGAGAGGTCAGGAAACCAGGGGTCGGGCCAAGGGGTATGCCGGGTTGTTGCTAAAAAGCGATACGGAAAAGGACTTGCAGATTGTTGGTATGGAGGCTGTTCGTAGAGACTGGACAAAATTATCACATCAATTTCAACGAGATCTGCTGACCCTGCTGTTTAATGACGCTAACACAAAAGACATCGAAGCTTTTATTTTCAACCTGGTTCATGAAGTCCGTTCAGGGGCTAAAGATGATCAATTGGTTTATCGCAAAGCACTGCGAAAGCCTGTGGAAAGTTACGTAAAAACCACACCACCTCACGTCAAAGCGGCCCGCATGTTGCGTAATCCTCCCAATGTCATCCACTACGTTGTGACCAT
>JANQLH010000470.1 GCA_028280735.1 SAR324 cluster bacterium
GCTGCTGAATTGCAGTGTTGACTTGATCTGCCCCGGAGTTTTGTTCCCTGGAGGCTGCGCTGATTTCTTGAACCAGGTCGGCTGTTTTTTGGATATCCGGAACCAAGTTATCAAGCAGGCTTCCGGTTTCTTCCGATACTGCCATGCTTGCAGAAGAGATCTTATTAATCTCGGCAGCAGCGGATTGAGAGTTTTCAGCGAGGGTTCGCACTTCTGACGCCACTACCGCAAATCCTTTTCCGTGCTCCCTGGCCCGGGCTGCTTCAATAGCAGCATTGAGAGCCAGCATGTTTGTTTGTCTTGCGATTTCGGAAATAATTGTGATTTTGTTTGCAATCTCTTTCATCGCACTCACTGTTTTATGAACCGATTTACCGCTTTTCATGGCATCATTGGCTGCCTGGGCTGCAATTTTCTCTGTCTGATTGGAGTTGTCGGTTGTCTGCTGAATATTGGATACCATTTGTTCCATGGATGCTGAAGCTTCCTCGGCTGACGCTGCCTGTTCCGACGATCCTTGTGAGAGTGTCTGTGCTGCACCGGTTAGCTGACTACTCCCGGTTGCGATATTCGCCGAAGCTGCTTTCACTTCCGATGTCACTTTGATCAGACTTTGTACCATTGTCTGAAATGCTATCATCAGCTGATCCTGATCAGATCGTTTTTTAACCTCTACCCGCAAATCGCCGCCGGCAATCAGCTCAGACAGCCTTGTCAGTTGATTGGAAGAGTCGATTAATTCATTCAAACTATGCTTGAGATTGTTATAATCCCCCTTCCAGGTTTCCATGATGAGATCCGGGATATCTCCCTTGCTTATTCGTTCAATAAGGTTTCCTGCTGTCGTTAGCGGTGATACAACAGCTTCCAGCGTTTGGTTTACTCCTTCAACGATATTGGAAAATTCCCCTTCGTGCTTGGAAGAATCCGCTCGTGTGTTGAGTTGACCTTCCTTGGCGGCTTGTATCAACGATCCAATATCACTTGTGATATTCACCAGACTGTTTACCATTTTACCAATTGCCTGCATGAGTTTATCGCCTTCCGAACGCTCTTCGACCTCAACCTGTAAATTCCCGCTCGCAACGTTTACTGATAATTCGGTGATGTGGTTTGTGGATTCGATCAGCAGGTTCAAACTATTTTTGATCTCATTGAAATCACCCGGCCAGGTTTCGGTAATTGTTGGCGGCATATCACCCTTACTGATTCTATTGATGTGAGTTGCGGTTACATTTAGTGGAGTGATCAAAGAATCCAGGGTTTGGTTGATTCCGGATACAATCCGGGAAAACTCTCCTTCATGTTTGGAAGCGTCAGCTCGTGCCTCCAAATTGCCTTGTTTGGTTAAACCTGTAAGTTCGCCGATGTCGCTGATAATCTTGAGTATCTTCTCCTTCATGTCATTCATTGCTATGAAAAGGGTTCCTATTTCGTCCTTACGCGTCAGCTCAATGTTATTGGTAAAATCTCCCCTGGAAATGGAATTGGCGAAATCAACGGAGGTTTTGAGAGATTTGGATATGTGGAGTCCGATGACAAAGGTAATAAGCAATCCAAACACAAAAGAGACAACCACAAGGATTAACACAAGAGAAAAAGCGTCTTCTTCATGCTGTTCAGCGATAATCAGGGAGGCTTCAGTAAACTTCTCCACTTCATCCAAGAAATCAGTCAGTTCCTTATCCAGATCTTCTTCCTCGATGACTACTTTTTCCGCCAGTTCAAAGGCTTCCTGTATTTTCCCTTCTTCAAACAATTGGTAGACTTGATAGACGAGTCGGTCAAAGTCCAAATGCGCCCTTTCAATTAGCTTTAATCGGTCATAAATCTTCTCAAACTCCTGCCGGTTTTGTTCTGAGAGAGCGTTTTGAACGGCCTCCTCTGCAATTTTTTCTGTTTCTAATATATACTGGTCTACCGATTCTGCATTTTTTTCAAACGCTTCTTTTGCCTGCTCATATCGTTTAAGTGCGATAGTGCCTTCTTCGATGATATCTGCAAACCGCAAGGAACGTTCGAATTCAATGGCTTGAAATAATTGACCCTCAGTGATTTTGGTGATTTTTTCAATTAAAGGGATGTGTTTTTCAGCGATCTCTTTCAATTCCAGCCCAATACTGTTCATCCTTTGCAAAGCTATTCCGGAGATAATCAGCATCAAAATCATTAAAAATCCGGTGTTCCAAAAGACCAGTGTTCTAAGTTTTACTTTGCCTAAATTCATTATCTCACCTTTTTTAAAGTTTTTTACTCTGCCATTTAATTGAATACCGCCATTCCTCCCAGTTACAAACTCTCCATTACCAAACATACCGCGCAGTGTCTTATAAAACAGTCTAATACCAGGTATTCACCCCCAAAATGGCCCTTTTGAAAATATCACATATTTATTCTGCTCTTCGACCACACCCGACTTTATTTTTTTGAAATTATAGGACTTTTGATCGAAATTGGTTAGAAGTTTTCAAATGAAAGCTTAGCTTTCCCGGACAAACAAAAATATAGCCATGATTATATTCGATATGAAAACTGATTGCAATTTAATTAAAAATGGCCCCTTCCCAACTAAAAAACCAAAGGTTTCCCAGGGGAAAAAACAGGTATCCGGTTCCAATACGAAAAGCCGGTCAGACCTTCCAATGTGACGGTTTATACCAGCTCCTTCAAATAAGATTTGGTGGCAGTTACCTTGGATGGTACAAGCTCATGCAGCTCAAATGAGCTTGTTTCTTTTTCGAGGTGACGGAGATCTACCAGGGGTTGCCGGCGAATAATGAGAGATTCTTTGATATCGAGAGAGGCCTGCAGTTGGGTAGATTTTTCGGAATACACCTGACAAGCGATTTTCCGATGAGTTGGTTTTGCCAAAGGGGCTGAGACAACTGCCATTTCAGCAGCATTGATCGTCGACAGGCTTGTATGACGGCAAATCGCGTCTGGCGGGTTCCCTGAATCAGCAGTGGTTCAGAATCCCGCCAGGGTAGTCGGCAGAGGAATCCGGAAACATGAAAGACAATACGGTTTTAGCTGTCAAGCCGATAGTGAAAAAGTGATAGTCTTATTATTTCCCGGAGTTCTCAGACGATAAAGAGACCGTCTTTTTCCATATTCCTGATTGCATCGACTTCCCGATCCAAAACGTGTTTATCGACATGGGCCAACTCAATTCCTCCCGGAGAAGAGAACAGATCCATGGTGCTGATTGTATTGACCAATTGTGACGGAGTAGCAACAACCGCGTTTCCTCCGATTGTTACATCCTAACCAGTTTTCAAAAAAAACCGATTAAACCCCAATCTCTCCATTGCCATTTATTTCTCAAAAATATTATGGGGTACATAAGTAAGCTTTTTTGCATCAAAATCAGCTGCTGATCGACTGTTGGGAATGATTGTGTTAAGCAGCAGCTGACCTGCTTCGGACAATAGGGCATCATCGATAAAGCGTTTGACAGAATCGATGCACCAACCCATCAGCTTGGCCTCTTCCGTAAATCTGTTGGAATAGACTTGAAAAAGACCGCTGTTGAGCTTGTAGTAGGAAGCCAATTCATGTTGGGCGGATTCCCGAGTCATATCGTTAAGATCGAGGTAATCGGCAAACGGCAGGCTGGTTTTGATTAATTCCAAAAATGATTGAACGACAAATTCCTTTAACGATGCAAGATTGTTTGCTTCCGGGATCATCAGTTTAAAGCTGTCAAAATCGCAAATCCCGAAGAAATAATCTTCATGAATGACATCGTTGCCGATATTGCTATTAAGAACACCTCTAAAACCACCCGCAAAATTGATTGAGATGAGTAAATCGGCTTTACGTTTTAGATACAGACTTTTGTCCATACCCTTCAGCTTAATTTCGGTAATGTTATGCTTATTGATCTTTTTGAGACGAACCAGGTCATGCAAGGTGTAATCACCATAATCCAGATAGTTTTCCAACCTGTAATCCGCGGTGTGCATGCTGCTCACGAGTGCATAAACCTCACTCAGGTTGTCGGTGTGGTATTCGAAGATTTCAACCGGGGTGTGAGCAAAGGGATGCCCGTGTTTTTTCATGAAACAAAAGCCAAGTATTTCCCTCATTACCGATTCAGCGGTTAACACCCCATACGGCAACTCCTCCACGGAAATGCTGTAGTCACTGTTCAGAACCCAGTTAGGGAATTTCCCTTTTTCCGGTGTGCAACCTTTAATTTTGAGATTCAAGGTATCGATCAAGGCTGATCTGGCTCCTGAAGGCCGTGCCCTGAGTTCATCCAAATCCGTTGGCTGACCGTATTGCAAAATGACCGGATCATTGAATAACGGTTGTGAAGTGGTAAGCTCTTCCAGATATTCAAAAACAATGCTTTGTTCATCTTGGTTGAGAATATCCGGGTGTTTGTCGCAGAACGCCATTATACTAAGTACATTCCCGCTGATGCTTTCCAGACGGCAATAAGGGACATTCCCGTTTAATGTCTTCTCTTCGAATTTAGTGGATCGTTTCATTTTTTACCTCAACAGTTCAAAGTATTCTTTCAGGTAGACATTTTCAAAATCAACTTCCACCCGGTTATCCTCCCTGGGTATGACAAAATCTCCCATGATCAGATAATCAATGTCGGAAGCCAGAAACGTTTTAACAGCGTCTTCAGGCGTGCAAACAATTGGTTCCTGAACGTTGAACGATGTGTTCAACACCATTGGAATCTTTGTCAGCTTTTCAAAGTGTTCTATTAACGCATGATAGCGTGGGTTTTCGTCCTTTTTCACCAGCTGGACGCGACTGGTTCCGTCTATGTGAACAACTGCCGGAATGTCACCCATTTTTTGCTGGATGACATGATTGGTGGTCAGCATGTAATCCCCGACATATCTGATTGATTCGATCGGCTCCTTGAACCACTCAGTAAATTTTTCGCTGAGTATACTGGGGCAAAAGGGCCTGAACGGTTCACGAAACTTGGTCTTGGTATTCAACATGCCTACGATCTCTTTGCGTCTCGGATCAGCCAAAATACTCCGGTTGCCGAGCGCCCTTGGTCCCCATTCCATACGGCCTTGAAACCATGAAATAATGTTTCCCTTTGCGATCAGCTCTGCAGCATATTCTTCAACACTGTCAACCTTCTGATATGCTAAACCCTTTTTGTTTAAGACCTTGAGGATGTCAAAATCTGAAAACATTGGCCCCAGGTAGGCATTTTTAAAGACATAGCTTCTGGGATTCTTCATCATCTGGTTCCAGACATAAAAGGCTGCCCCCATGGATGTTCCGGCATCATTGGCGGCTGGTTGTATAAAGATGTTTTTAAAGATTCCCTTTTTACACAGCACACCATTGGCCGTGCAGTTCAAAGCTACTCCTCCGGCCAGACAAAGGTTATCGGAACCGGTTTTTTCTTTTAGTCTTTCACAAAAGGACAACAGTATGTCTTCCGTAATCTTTTGCAGACTCGCCGCCAAGTCGGCGTACTTCTGTGAATCTTTGTCAACAAAAGTAATATGCTGATTGAGTCGCTCCAGTTTGAAGACTTCTTCAAGATGAGTGTAATTATCATTTCGGAACTGGATGATATCGTCGCTGATGCGAAAGTCACCGTCTCCATATTCAATGATATCCTTGAACGCGGACAAATAAACATCAGGTTTTCCATAGGAGGCCAGCCCCATCAGCTTGCAAGCGTCATATTCACTGAATCCCAGGAATTTGCAAATTTTCTCCCAAAGGAATCCGATGGAATTGGGATAATTGATTGAGCCCACTTTTTTTATCTGGTTTCCCACACCCGAGTACAATGTGGTCGATTCATATTCACCGATACCATCAATAACCAGTACTGCCGCTTCATCAAAGGGGGATACAAAAAACGCACTGGCCGCATGACTCTCGTGGTGCCCTAACCAATGAAACTCTCCCTGAAATCCGGATTTCGCGAACTCGTCAGCCATGTTTTCATTCATCTCTTTAAAAACATACTCGGCTTGATAGGTTCCAAAATCAATGGAATCAAAATGGTAGGGATGTTGATGCTGAACATTCCTAACAAAACGCCTAACAGGCTCCAGAGAATAAACAATGTGATCAATATCAATCAAAGAAATCTCTCTAGTCTCGCCAATACTGGCCTCCTTCAGACAATAACGAATCGCATTGACCGGAAGGCAGACATTGTCAAAATTTGCCCCCTTTTTGCCGTGTTTGATCCGGTTAAAACGTTCTTCTTCGGCAGCAGCTAACACATGGCCATCTTTCAACAGGCATGCGGAAGATTCGTGATATGCTGCATTTACTCCAAGTATAAACATAGTTGCTTCTCCATATGACCGGTTCGTGATTATGCTACCAGTGGATCATGGTTAGAAAGAACAAATAAAACAAAAGAGACAGACATTAACCTTATGTACAGTGTAATGAATTGTCCTTGCTTTCTCACCAGAGAAGACCTTGTCGTCCCTTGCTATCCAATGGATGTTAAAATATGTGTAAAAACTGTCTGGGTTGTTTAGGATAACGATGTCCACACCAGCCAATATTCAAGCGGTATATCTTTTTAAAGTGATAAAATGAACATCATAAAGTATTGTTATGTCGGAATTTTATGCAGAATCTAAGCGTCCGATGTGCAATGTGAATGGTTATCTAAAAAACATACGCGCCCCGGGTATTCATCTTGGGTGGCCCTTTTAATTGATTTTTAGTTTATTATATCTGCAATTTGTTTTGTCAATAAAAAAATCAATTTTTATAAAATCGTATTATCTCGATATATTTATAATCTTAAAAGACAATAAATAGTATTTATTTTTATGTTTAAATTAATTTATAAAATCATAGACATCATAAACCTTGTCAACTTTGGATTTCATGATAGAGATGTTTCGATGAAAGGGACACCAGTTCATGATAACAGGTTTGACCCGTGAACTCTTTTTTAACAAGATGTTACTATTCTGTTTTTATTTAATATTTTTTTTACTGACCTGAAGGACACCTTGAGTCGCAAATCTTTGATTGGGAGAAAAAAAAGGGAATGCCGGAGTTGAGCCGATAGCTTGGGATTTATCAACACTTATCAAAGGGCTTTCTTATTAAAGGAATAGTGCAAATAATATCTATTAGTTTAATGAATAACACTTTATGTTCTTATCGTATTTCGTGGATATTATTTTAAAGAAAAGTTGTAAAAAATATATAATTATTTAAGTAAAAAAATGTTTAATCGTTAATTTTAGAATTAAACCGACTGAACCTTGCATTCTGCCACATTATAACACACATTTTAGCATTTTCCTGAAATGTGCAGTTTCCTGGTCATTGCTGCATATCTCAATTCTCGCAAGACATGATAGTCAGGTTTCGCTTATCCGCTATCGGCCTTGGGAGAAAGCTTTGTTTTCTGTAAACTGATAGCCTAGGGAAACCGGAATAAAACTCATACTTGTAGGCTAGGCAAAGCTGAGACATAGCTGGATAAGGATTTAGCGATTTTCCGTTCAGACACTAAATAGGCCACTTGGCAATAGTGCCGATGGTGCGCGCTTATTAGATGTTCCGGTCTGCTTTATTCCTTCAGGATGAATAACCATCCGGATGTCAACCTGCTTACCCGGGTCTTCGAAAAGAAGCAATACGGGTAAATGCTTCAACCCCCTTTGTTTTATAGCCTGATCGGTTATGATAAGGTGTGATCCATCAGCCTGAAAAGTTCAGTCTTGACAATCTGCTAAAAACTCTTGACCATCTTGAGCAAAAAAACAACTTGACAACATACCAAACGGTTAGTATTTTTATTCAAAACAGGATAGGATATGGAAACGAAAGAAAAACTATTGCGTACATCTTTCCAGTGTTTTCTGGAACACGGCTATGAAAAAGCGAGCATCAGCAAGATAACCGAACAGTGTAATATTACCAAGGGAGCGTTTTATCACCACTTTAAGACGAAAGAAGAAGTTTTTCTTGCTGTAATGAACAGCTATTTTTATGAAGTGGAAAAATGGATCAGGGAAAAAATATATTCCTCAGAGGATATGAAAACGATGATTCCAAGAATATTGGATTACCCGGGGTATTTTGCCAATACCAAGTTTGCCGCAAATATAAACGAAAAGCATTATATTCTTTTACTTGATGCCACGCGGAGATTCCCCGAGTTTAAAAAGAAGGTGGCAAATATCTATTCAGGCAGTATGGATCTGTTTTGCCAGCGAGTCAAGGAAGCGCAGATCAACGGTGAGATTAGAAAAGACATTGATGCCGATTCGTTGGCTGTGCATATCTTTTCTCTTGCTGAAGGATTGATACTAATGGTGGTGATGCTTGACGACATTGGCAAGATTAAAGAGGAAGGAGCAAAAATATCCGAAGGATTATGGGATATGGTCAAGAAATAGGCTGTCAACAGCCTGTTTTGATCTGAAAATAAGAATTAGAGAATTGGTCCGCCCAAAAACATACCAATCGTTCAGTATGTTATTTCATCATTACAATGGAGTTTCTTTTTTTGGTGTTTTGAACAGTTCACGGAGGAGGGATTATGTTTGACAGATTTTTGAGGTTCTTTTTGTACCTGGCTTTGAAAAGGAGGCGCGTAGTGATTGCGACCACCGTCGTGATTACTTGTATTACGGGCTATCTCTCTGCGTTGATCGGCGTGGATATGAAGTGGATTTCTCTTTTGCCGCAATCCGAACCGGTGGTTCAGGAGTGGATTGAGGTTTCGGAAAAATATCCGATGGGATCCAACTACCTGATTGTCATCGAATCGGACTCTCCTGTTTTGACCGAAGCAGCCATAGAGGAAACCATCGGGCAAATTGAACTGCTGACGGATGTTGTGACCACAACTTACGGCAAGCTTGACGAGGAGTTTCTGGTTCAGCACGGCTTGCGAACCATTAAGCCAAAGGACTTGAAACGATCGGTGGATGTTTTCTCCGATACCAGGTTGGTTCCTTATCTTACTCATCTGAATGATGATTTTGAAAAGGAGTTTTCCGGTGATGCGGAAAAGGTGCAAGACCAGGAAAGGGAGTTGGTAGCGGTACTGGCCGCTTTGGAGGATTTTATCTTAATGCTGGATAAAACCGCAAAAGGAATTACTGTGGACCAAGCGTTGATTATGAGAACGGTTCGGGATCTATCCTCCGGAAATCCTTATCTGCTGTCGTTGGATAAAAAAATGGGAATTATACCGGTAGCTGTCAAGGCTTCTTCCACCGATTGGGGGAAGCAGATCCATGTGGATACAAAAATCAGGCCCGTGTTATGGGAGATCGAATCCTCCATGCCCGGCATTCGCATCGGAACAACGGGAATGATCCCTATCGCCCGTGACGAACTCGAATCCATGGGGCCGTATACTTTCTGGTTAACCTTATTTGCACTTGTTTTGGTTTTTGCACTCCTGGTCTGGAATTATCGATCCCTGGTTATCCCGCTACTGGGAATGGGCCCCATTGTGATTGGTATTATCTGGTCGATGGGATTTTTCCGCTTAACCATTGTCGATCTAAATATTTTAACGGCTATGATCATGTTGGTTCTGATCGGCCTGGGGATCGGATTTTCTATTCACGTTATTACCCGATTTTATGAAGAACGGTCTGGCGGTAGCTCATTAGAGAAAGCCCTGGAAAAAACGGTTGTGGTTACGGGCAGGGGCGTATTGGCTAGTGCCCTGACCACTGCTTTGGCTTTTTTTGCCTTAATGGTTGGAGACACCAGGGGAATTGCCGAGTTTGGCTTTTGTGCCGGGAGTGGGGTCGTTATCTCGCTGCTGGCGATATTGTTTATACTGCCGACCCTGCTGGTACTAAGAGATAATCGTTTGTCCAGTCTCGGGAAAACGGTTAAGAGCCGGGATTTTGTAATTTTGGGTAATATTGCTTCCGGTGTAACAGCTAGACGGACGGTATCTCTGGTTATCGGATTATTGTTAATCGTACTAGCTGCATGGCAATTGAGGGGCCTTGAGTACGAATACAACTTGTTGGAGCTGGAACCAAAGGGTCTGGACTCGGTTCGCTTGCATAAGGAAATTGTCAATCGCTTTAAGATGTCTGCGGATCTGGCGTTTACAACGGTCGATTCGATTGAAGCGTCCAGGGCTATTACCAAACGTCTGAAAAAGAAAAAGGTCGTTGGAGATGTAGATTCAATTGATCGCTGGATTCCCGAAAGCGCTTGGATTCATCAAAACGATCTGTCTATCAGGAAGTTAAGAGCAAACCTGCAACAGAGTAGCATTGTGAACAAGTTCCCAGCCGACGATACTGCGGCAAGAAAAGAACTGGCAAATCAGCTCCAGAGGCTGATGTATAACCTGATAGAAATCGAGGAGCTTTCATTCATCGGCGGTCAGGACAGGGTTGTGGCAGCCATTGAGAGGGTGACGGGAGGTGAAGAACAGGACGGTAAACTGGTTGAATTGATCAGTCACCTGGAAGAAGGCGAAACGGACTGGGCTCAAATTACTGCTTTTGCGGATATTTTTTCCAAAAACTTTAAGCAGCGACTGTTAAAAATGGCTGAGCAAGAAGGCCCTGTTACCGAGCAGATGCTGCCGAAAAAACTGCAGGATTTGTATAAAAATCCGGAAACCGGTCGTTACCTGGTGCAGATCTATCCAAAGAAAAACCTGTACGAATATGATCCGCTGGTTCGTTTTGTCGACAGCGTCGATTCGGTTTCTTCCAAAATCGCAGGCACACCGAAACTGATGCTCTTGGTTAATGAAGCCATGGTGAGGGACGGAAAGAAAGCACTGATGGCAGCGGCACTGGTTATCGTTCTGTTACTGGTTTTGGATCTGAAAAACATAACTTCCGCACTAACAGCGATGATTCCCCTGGTATTCGGAACGTTATGGATGGTTGCGATGATGTCGGTGTTAGGAATCAAGCTGAATTTCGTCAATATCGTTGCCGTTCCGGTCATCATCGGTATCGGAGTAGATAACGGTATTCACATCATTCATCGCTGGCGGCAGGAGGGAATTGGCGGGATCAATAAAGCCACTGCAAAAGTCGGTCATGCCATCCTGATGACCGCACTTACCACGATGATCGGTTTTGGTAGTATCGGTTTTTACACACACAGGGGTATGGCCAGCCTTGGTTATGTCCTGTTTATCGGCGTCGGATTCTGTTTCGTCTCGTCAATTCTGGTTCTTCCTGTGGTGGGCTCATTTGTCGAAAGAAGAATTGTCGGCCGATCTCCTTCTTCGCCTACTAAAAACGATAAAACCCGCAATGTGCCAAATACACTTTAATTCACATTTCAACAGGAGAAGAAAATCATGAAACTCAGGCTTATATCGAAATTGTTATTTTGTATGTTTCTGCTACCCGGCATTTTGCAGGCCCAAGGCATGACAGCCGAGCAAATTCTCAAAAGAGTTGACCAGGTAGAAAAGTATGATCACGCCATCGCTTTTATGGAACAGACCATTACAACTTCCGGTGGTGACAAGCGGCTTCTTAAAATCAAGAGCTGGTCAGTGAACACCGGTGACAAGCAGCTGGCGATATACACTTATCCCAAGAGAATCAAGGGAGTCAAAATCCTGATGCTGAACGATGGTGACGATATCTGGAGTTACTCTCCCAGGACCCGGAGAATTCGTCACCTGGCCTCTCATGCAAAAAAACAGAAAGTTATGGGCTCGGATTTTACCTACGAGGATATGGGTGGTGGTAAAATGAGCGAGAAATATACCGGCAAGCTGCTTGGAGAAGAGGATTTCGAGGATGTTTCCTGTTATGTGTTGGATATGGTTCCTACACCAAAGGGACCAAGCTATGAACGTATTATTGCCTGGATCGGAAAACACGACTTTGTGGCACGGAAGATCGACTATTTTGAAAAAGGAGATAAAAAGCCATTTAAGACCCTGTTTCTTCGGGATGTACAAAACAAATCGGGTCACCTGGTTCCCATGGAAATGGTCATGAAGAATCACGAAGACGGGGGAACCACAAAAAACCTGACACTGGAAATAGACTTTAATACCCCGATCAAAGCCGACAGATTTAAGTCCAACCGTTTGAACAGGTGAGAAGGATGAGGAAAACATTATTGATAGCTTTCGGGATTATTTCACTGATTGTAGCTCCGGTACTGTCCCAGGAGTCGGACCTTGAGTTTTCCGGCTATCTGGAAAACACCTTGACGGCCGATGACAATAAAGCCCGGGAGAAAACACTGATCGCAAATGAAACCAGGGTAAGACTGAATATCAAAAACAGTTATCGGGAGAAGGGCGATCTTAGCGTCTCAATAGTCGGTAACCGCTATGCCGGAAACAGGTCGGTCAACTTGCTTGATTATTTGCCGGAAGAAGAAGCTGAACATTTCAGTGACCCGGTAGTTATCGAAAAAACCAACGACTTGTGGTTTCAGGAGGCCTATGGATCGCTATACATCGGCCGGACAACAATCAGGACGGGAAGACAGAAATATTACACCGGAACCGGCTATGCCTGGAATCCGACCGATCTGTTCAATTGGAAGGATGTACTGGACCCGGCCTATGAAATAGAAGGTTTGGACAGTATTTTTCTGTTGCAAGGGTTGTTCGAAGATAGTTCACTGTCATTCTACTACTCCTTCGGAACCAGCCAGGATCGGAAAGAACGAGAGGTTACCACCTCTGATGAAGGTGATTTCCAAGTGAAATTCAAAACCGGATTTTCGTCTTGGGAAGTGGCCCTACAGTATTCTGATGTCAGAAAGGAATTTTACGACTATGAAGGTGTCATCAGCGGTTCGGTGGCGCTGGAGGACATAGCAAGACATATTCGATGGCGTCTGACCGCGCTTGAAATCAGTGGAGAACTGCTTGGTCTTGGTGTGCATGCCGAAGGCGGTTCCTATGTTTTGGAGGAGGACGATGAAGAGGAGTTGCCGGAAGACCTGAAAAACCATGACAAGTATCTGGTTGGAATTGACTATACATTTGAAAGCGGATTGTACCTGATTCTGGAGTACTATTTTGAAGGACTCGGGAAAAGTGATCATGAGGATTACACTTTAAACCAAAGGATGGCATATCTGACAGGCGAGCTGGATTCACTCGGCAAAGATAATTACTATTTCGGAGCAAGTTATCCGCTGACTGACTTTTCCACGTTGGCACTCTATATCATTGCCAATGCCAGTGATTCTTCGGTTATGGCAAATCCCTGGTTTACATGGATTGCCGATGACGAAATCACGATAAATATCTCTGCTCAAATCCCGGGCGGAGAGGAAGAAAGTGCAATCGGCAGGGCAGGATCTGCATTGTTCTGCCGTATCAACTTTAGCTTCTAGCCGGTGGGATGAAATCAGTCGATTTTGTCTCTCCCGGAGAGAAATCCTTAATGTCAATCTCAAGCGAAACATGCAAAGTTTCCTGCCGGAAACCAAGTGTTTTTCGCTTATTTCATGGCATCAAGAATCCGGTGACAGCGTGTCACTTTGTCAAATCTCATCCGGAGATTTCAAAAACCTTAGCTGTCGCTGGATTTTAATGGAAAGCGGTGGAAACAAAAAAGCGTCAAATGAATAGCAGGATTCTTAACCCTGTTAATGTTTAAGCACCCGAGACTGCACCCTTCGGGTTCTTGCTTCGTTTATTATACCCTGATCTGGGATAAGACCCCCCCGTCCACTATAATACTTTGACCTGTCACATAACTGCTTGCCGAACTGGCTAAAAAAATCGCCGCACCTGTTAAATCATCGGATTTCCCCAATCTTCCCACCGGAATTGTCGATTTGAGTCTGGCTTCGACAGCGACACTTTTGTTGTGGTCGGATGCCATGCCTGCTTCAAAAAAGCCGGGGCAGATTGCATTTACCCTGATCTTTTTTCTTGCCCATTCAATCGCCATTGAGCGTGTAATTTGTAATACCGCACCTTTACTCGCACAATACGAGCCTGTTGCAGGTATTACTGAGTGTGCCAAGATGGAGGCAATATTGATGATTGAACCGCCTTTGTTTTTTTGTAATCCATAATAAGCTTGTGAGGTGTGAATCAGCCCTTTTAGATTTGTCTCTAAGAGATCATCCACCTCGCTATCTTTTATCAGGCTCATTGGTGTTTTGGCGGTAATTCCCGAATTATTGATTAAACAGTCAAGGTTTCCCGTTTCCTTAAGGGAATCCTTCATGACGGTTTGAACTTGTTCTTTGTCGCGAACATCAAGAATGACACCTTTGATTCCTGCCTCTTTCATCCATGAAATAGAATCGACGCTCCTTCCTGTTGCTGTCACCAGGGCGCCTGCCTTTTTGAAACCAAGTGCCAACGCTTTGCCAAGACCACGATTCGCGCCTGTAATCAAAACCGTTTTTTCTTTTACTGAAAATAATTCCATCATATCTCCGAATTAAATAACTTTTTTAGCTCTCCACTGGTCAATTTGTTCTTTGGTAAATCCCCGTCCAAGCAAAAGCTGGTTAGTATGTTCTCCTTTTTTCGGGGGAAAAATCCGGTAGCTGCAAGGTGTATTTGAGAAGTGGAAGGGGGAGCCGATCATGGTGACTTCTCCAACCGTTTCATCATGCATGGTAATTATCATGTCCCTGTCTTGCAAGTGAGGATCTGATAGAGCTTCCTCCAGTGAATTTACCGGTGATGTGCAGCATAATTTCTGTTCGAACAGAACACTCCATTCATCGCGGGATTTTGAGGCAAAAAGATCGCTCAATAATCGTTTTCCTTGCTCCGGTTCATTGAGGATTACATCCATCCATTCGGTTTTTTTTATCGTAGAAAGGAAGTTTTTGAGGAATGGTTTTTCAAGTGGCGCGAAAATAAGAAATTGATCGTCTTTGCATTTGTAAACCTGGTAATTAGGCAGCAGCCCGCTTAAAACAGTCTTACCCCTGCTTGCTTTATTTTCCCCCCGGAACAACCCCAGGGGTAGGGTTTGAAAACTCAGGGCCCCGTCAAGCAGGGCCACATCCAAGAATTGTCCGGCACGATTTCTTTCTTTATGGAACAGAGCCGCTAAAATTGAAATCAAAGCCACATAGGTGCCTCCCCCAATGTCAGCGAGTTGAAATCCCGGAATTTGAGGAGTACCATTTTTTGAGCAATTCAGATTTAACAATCCGGAATAGGCCATACAGTTACCATCATGTCCCGTTTTTTGTGAATAAGGGCCTTTAGCGCCAAAGGTGGAAATATGGCAAAAGATCAATTCCGGAAAGTTATCTTTGAGACTTTCATAATCAAGTCCCGTTTTTTCCAAGGTGCCCCGGCCAAAGGTTTCAATCAAAATATCCGTGGTTGATAAAAGATTACGGATGATTTCCTGCCCCTCTTTTCTTTTAATGTTGACCGTAAGGGATGTTTTATTTCGGTTGCTCATATAATAAAGCGCACTATCCGCTTCAACATTTTCATCCGTCGCTAGTAACGGACTCCCCATTTTTCTGCCTGGATCTCCAAGTTTAGGATTCTCGATTTTTGTAACGGTAGCACCCAAATCCCCAAGATACATGGCAGCCAAAGAACCAGGGAAAGTCATCGATAAATCAAGCACGGTTACACCGGTTAACGGACCTTCATTTCGACTCATATAAATTATCCCTTATTCTTCCTGCCAACTGTATGATTTGATTGAAGCCAGAGACAGACCGTCTCCGGTATTATTGTGTGACAGCAGCACGTTAAAAAAATTAATCTCACCTTTTTTTCGCAGGGCAGAGCTTAATAATTCATGGTCGTATTTTTCAATAATCCGCTGATTAATGCGAACATTTTCAATTTCAAATGAACCTTCAGGCTCAAGAAAGGTCGCGCAATACATTTGTCTCCTGGCCCTGCTGTGTAAAAAAGATTCCTGAAAGGTATTAATCAGTGAGAAAAATCCATTAGCCAAATAAAAAACGGTGATATTGATATCTAAATTTTTACGTTGATGGATGATGTTATCAATCATATTCGCCCTGATGTCGGGAACCATTTTTTTCGCACCATCCCCAATAAAAGCAAGTATATTGTTCTTCGATGTCACGGCAAGACTGTTGACAGACAACAATGCATCTCCCATTAACGCCCTTCCGTACCAACCGGAAAAACCCGGGCCTGTTCGGGCAACATTCCGAAAAGCGGATACACCGTTTCGACCGACATCGTAAATTCCCGTGTAAGTATAATTGTCTTTTTCAATCAGATGCTCGATGGTTTTGTTGAGTTGCGTGAAAAAGTAGTTGGGAAACATAGGTTGAACCGCAATCGATTTACTGTATGTGTCTTTACCGATAGCCGTATTATCTATGGTGCTTTTTCTGAATGATAAAACATCCGGAGAAACATCCAAGCCGTTTTTTACCCTCTCCAAAAAGTCGATCAGATTCATCTGACAATAATAGTCGGCAAAAGGTGCTATATGTGCAGGATTGTTGTTAACCTGGGCAATGCGAAATTTATTTCTTAGTGAAGCCTCTGAAAAAGGAGAGCTGATTTGACTAATCTTGGACTTTAAGAAAAAAAGTACCTGCTCCTTTTTGTCCCTGATTTTCCCTTTTTCCGTTACATAGCGATAGATTTTTTTTGAATAGCCGTACAATGAGAAAGACCCAAAGTAATTCTTTACAATAGCTTTATCTTTGTACTTGGAAACGGAACCCGGCCGGGTAATTCCATCAACCAAAACAATACCTGCCTGATCAGCAATCTGCTCAACAAGCTGATACTCTGCCTGGGATAAGACACCGCATCGCCATATTATTCTGCTTGGTTCGTTGTTGAGAATATTAATGATATCATCAAGATTTTTGTCATCGTATTGAACTTTTTTATTGACCGGGGGAACCACGATCGGTTGCTTCAACTCTTCCGTGGACATCAATACCTTAGTTGAAAGCATTAAAACAACCGGTCCTTCATTTAAATTATACAGATGAAAGGCTTCTGTTAGATTTTCACTCATGTTTTCAGGACTGGTGATCGAAACGACCGGTAAATCCCGCGCTTTCATGACGTTAACGATATTGTCTTCATCATAATTTGTGCCCTGGAAAGGGAACCAGGAACCGGGATTTGCCTCAGCAACAATGACAAATCCACGAGCCTTACTCTGTTTTAGATTTGTCAGTGTTCCTTTTAACTCGTCTCCCATTCCGCTTGTTATAACAATAACAAAGGGACGTTGGTGTAATTGCCAGTTTGCGGCAGCGCCGCAGGCTAAACTGTGCTCACAGGGTCCGGACAAACAATAACCATTCGATCCCGTTGTCTTTAATTTCTCAAAGGTGTCAATAATAGACGATACCAGAGAACCGGTAAAATAGTAAAAATCCCAACTGCTCGTTGTTGAAGAAAGGAACTTATCTATTTCAACGGCAGCCGTGATTGCCCTTCGTTTTCCAATACTTCGTAACGCACGTGGATTGCTGTAGAAAAGTTGAAAGAAATTGGTGAACTGATTGATAACATCAAATGCTGACGGCAAATAATCACCGTCAATAACTCTTAAACAGTAACGATAGGAACAATTATACAATGTGTTTAACACGGGCATGGAGTCGTGATAGACTATGACGGAATTATGCACGCGAATCCATTTTATACTGTTGCTTGTTAAACCTTCAAAAAACGAATCGATCGATCTTTCCAGCTCTTTTCTTTGGTTGTTTTTGCGATCATGAGTGCGTGCATCATACAATAACATTGATACCAAAAGGGTATCATCGTTTTGTGCCGTTTCTTCGTTTAATCGAATTATTTTTTCATGTAATTTTTCGATGGAATGGTCAGCCACAATCGCTAGGTTAAAGTTATTTTTTTGTTCGATAAGCTTAGCGGCAGACTTCAAAATGGAATCAAAGAGATCCCGGTCTTTGACTGTTACCCCGTCCGCCTTTTCAGGGCAATCAAAGGTAATGTCAATGCCGCTCTTTTGGGCTATTGCTGAAAAAGGGTATGACAAAGTGTCAATGAATTCCTTTTCACGCGTGCAAATGACGATAGTTAAAACAGTTTTTTTTGCCATAAGAACACTCCTTTGTCTGGTCAGTTGAGCCTAAAGACAGTTCGTAGCGTTTGCGTTAATTCCGCTCATTCGCAAAGCAACGCTTACCCGTCGATAAACGCAACAAACCTTATGGTAATTGATGCAGGGCCAAAATCGTTTGGCAACTGTTTACCGTTCATGGAAATGGTAATACGGACCGGATTAGCGAAACCCGGTCCACCAAATCTTTTATACGAAAATAAAATCCGGTGATTTTATAATAGTTTAAAAGAGCTAATATCTTTTTGTAGTTGGGAAGAATGGCTCGACAATTCTTCAGAAGCCGCAGCCGTTTCTTCTGCTACGGCGGAATTTGTCTGATTGGATTCATTGATTTGAGAAAGCCCCCTGTTGATTTCAATAATGGAGTCATTCTGTTCTTGCGAAGCAGAAGAAATATCACAAACGAGGTTGTTGACTTTTTCGACGCTGCTGCTGATCTTGGTTAAAACTTCAGCGACTTGATCAGCGCTACTCACCCCGTTTGCCACCTCTTTGATTGATCGTTCGATCAGGTTGTTGGTATCTTTGGCAGCTTCTGAGCTCCGTTGGGCCAAATTACGCACCTCTTCGGCTACTACCGCAAAGCCTTTTCCGAATTTTCCCGCCCGAGCGGCTTCGACAGCGGCGTTGAGGGCAAGCAGGTTTGTCTGAAAAGCGATCTCATCAATGACCTTGATCACGTTGGTTACGTTTGAGCTTGTATCATTTATCTCCTTCATGCCTTTCAACATAAACTCCATACGCTCCGTTCCGTTTCTAACATCTTCAAGCGCTTCATTACTCAAGGCTTGGGCGTTAGACGCACTTTCGCTATTGTTTCTGGCGCTTACTTCGATCTCGTTCATAGAAGAGGAAATCTGCTCCAATCCGGAAGCTTGGTTGGTTGCGCTGTTGGAAAGACTTTGTGCGGAGTCCGCAAGCTCATTGGAATTTTCAAACACCTTTTCCGACGATCGCTTTGTTTCTTCAATCACGCTGTTCAGCAAGTCAATCGTTTCATTTATACTGTCTTTTAGATTTTTCAAATTGCCGTTATAATTCCCCCTGATACGAACCGATAAATCGCGATTAGAGACTAGTCCCATGACCTGCTCAACCTCATCGGTAACCACAAGCAGTTCATCAGCTTTGTCTTTTGATTTTCTTCGTTCCTCGTTTATTTGCTTTTGGCTGTTGATCACATTTCTTTCATAGATCAATCCGAGGGCCAGCATGATAATAACAAGAAAAAAATAAGCTACAAAATATTCCGTCGGATCGGTATTCATCGTCCCCATTTTACTGCCGGACATGTTCATGTAGTAAAAAACCAATATTGAGGCTGCCGAAGCGACTCCCCAGAAAATACCCGAACGGAAACCGGCCATCATGATGCTCAGGATAATGACTGTTACATACCATGAATTGTCTGTCTCCATCACACCGGCCCCTGAGGCAATCAGGTAGGTTAGAAGAATAAACATGACGCAGGTAATGGCATTTCCCACTTGAAAGGTTGAGCCGGTTTTTTTCAAATAAAACAATAAAAACGCAATCACGAATCCGCAGATGGTAATGGCAATCCCATAAGAAATTTCGCCGTTCATGAAATAAAAGACTGCTAAAAGAACGGCAGAAACATCAAGACTAAGTATTACCCATACAACCAATTTAGCCTTGGTATAATAAATTATATCGGCCTTTATTTTTTCCGGAATAAACATGTCGACAAACCCAGACTTTGTCATAATTACTCCTAACGTTGTTTTAGATAATTGTGTTGCTTTTTCTAAGCATGTTTACATTAACACTTATTATATAATTGAATGAAAAGGAATTTTGAAGCGATAATCGGTAATTACTTAATCTGGACACTTCACTTAAGCTATACTGATGTCCTCTGTTTTAATCGTTTTATCGCTCGAATTGCTTATTTGACTGACCCATTGTAAACGATCTCAAAATCAGGAAAAAATGTCAGATTGTGAAACATCAGTGTTGCAATCGGATCTGAAAAATTTGGATATACTTTTAAACAATCAACGGCAAATTTCTGTTAGGCCGGCTTCAAAAGCGACATAGTCCACGAAAGGTTAGATGTTTGAAAGTGAAACGTCCTTAAAGACAGTTTAAAAACGAGGACCGACACTTCTTGCACTCAATAGAAAAGCTAATTTGTGGCAAGCCAATTCATGGACTATCCAGGTGCTTATGAATTTCAGCAGATCAAATCGAGTGGATTTAGGAGCTGTATCTCAAGCTTTGCCTATAACAGAAACACCAAGTAAAAAATCGACAAAACCCGAATTAACGACGACCTTTGCCGCCAAGAAAATCACTTTTCGACATCATTACCAGCGATTATGTTTTGCAGGGAGAAAAAAAATCTTTTATTCTTAGAAGACGATGAAGCCTGCAACATTTTGCAAAAGTTTTTCATTGACACTTGTATATATTTGGTTTTAAAGGATAAAAACATGGAAAACGATTGCAGATCGACAAATCCGCACGATTTATTTCCAGTTGTTGCCCCTTGTTTAAGTGGCTGTCGAGTTCGTTGTACAACACTTAACTGATTGATATTGAAAATGGAATGGGCTCGAATTCAAATAATTCAATTGATATTTGCACCCGGGCTGTGCCACATTTCAGGTGCATCATTTGTCCTTAAACTCATATGTTCCAGGTGGACTCATCATCAACATGTTCACCGGGAAGATTTAATTAATTAGTGTCTGAACGAAAGATACGCTTGATTTAAAGCTGAAGATCGACTGAACAGGTGTCAGTAACACCCGATAAGTGCCAAGTTAACCTTATTATCCCTTTATTCGGGCCATAATATACACCCCCTACAGCTTATTTCGGACTCATACAGAGTATTCTGATAGAGGGACTTATCAAATTGCTTACCGGCCCGATCAGTTAGGTGACAAAAAGGGCCTTTGTCAGGAATGGTTCTTGTTTCTCATCGGCGAAACAAGATAAAGTAGGTCCCGGAACAGAGATATCATCTCACCGGATTTCCGTTGAGGTTTGGATGTGAAGGATAACAAAGGAGAAGGCTCATTGGCGGGCAGTTTCGGACTGGTTTTTACCTGTTGGTGCATCTTCAGCTTTCTGAAGAAAATGCTTTCACGGGAATCACGGAGCGATGCCAACCGGCAACATTGGGCGAGATAATCCATGGAATTTCTGATAAAAGCATGTTTTTTTTTGAAAAGAATGGTTGTATCCAGCAGATTTAGAGGCATGGGGGTGAACAGGTTGATTTCCACAATGTGAAAGTTACCTGACAGCATATCCTTTTCAGAATCGGATTTGAGACCTATCCTGCTGATCCAGAAATTTCCCAGCCTGTCGATCAACTTCCAGATTTGTTGCAACTCCTCTCTGGTAAATTCAGTTGTTTTATCGATATACACGGAATCGGAATTAAGAACACCGTTGATTGGAAGCTTTTCCGCACTTTTATTTTTCACTTCAGTGATTGTCATAGTGGTAAACTTATCAGGCCGGATGGTATCGCGAATATAAAAAATCTCAAATTCCCTCAATTCGTTTGCTGCCTCCTGCAATAGATAGGGGATCTTGCTTTCGGATAAAATCTTTCCGAGCCTTAGAAAATCATCCGGATGATCAACCCTGTATATACCATGGGAGTTTTGCCCCCATTCCGGTTTCAAAAAAACGGGAAACTTTTCAACCCGGGAAGCAGCACACAATTCCTCTTGCTTTAACTGCCATTCGGGAGGAATCAGATGATTCAACTCCTGTTTGGAGTAATACCCCTTTTCTCCGTTAAAATAGCCGGCATTCAGCTGGAAAAACCAGGCCGGGTTGACCCTTTTTCGAAGGCAGGAAACGATCAGCCAGAAAACGAGTAATATCCGTAACATTTTATATCCTTGGTTTTGGCTTTCAGCTCGCGAATACTTCACCCTTGAGCGCATCATCGGAATAAATATGTAGACTCAAACTGTCTTGCATGGCTCGAACCTGATGAATGGCATTGTCCAATCGTCCTTGGATTCCGTTGTGGTATGTGTACTCACCGGAATAGTGGATTGTGGTCAGCTCCTTATTGATTGTTGTTCCTTCTTTTACATATAAAGTCTCTTTTAATGCACCTTTAACAATGTAAATCAAAGCGAAATCCGGATGACCGTGGATCGGGGTGACGGCTCCCTTGTCCCAACGGGCGACCATCGCTTCGTATCCCGAATCAAGACGCTGAAGAACGGTTCTGGAATAAGAACCTTCTTTTCTTTCAAAATCTTCGATTTTCAGAGAGTTGTTTTCGAAAAAATCAAACAGGCTTAGTAATAAATCTTGGGAACGAAGTTTGGCTCGATTTAAAACCTCAGTCAGCTGTGTTCCGGAAGCGGGATGATAAAAGGCCGGCTTTTGAAATTGCAGGGCCAGGGCGCTTGGTAACATATTTCCTCCTTATTTGAATAGCCTTGTAAGCTTTTTGAGTGTTCATTTAATACTACTCAATTTAAAACAGGAAATTATCACGCAATTATAACATTTGAATCATCCGCGGAAAACTTTAAGGGATGAGAAATCAAGCAAAAACGGCTACCATGTTTTTTAAATATTAACCGGGACATTCCCTGTTAATTACTATTGCAAAACTCCTCCGTTATCCGGAGCACCTTGTCTGACCCGGCAAATCCATGGAACCAATGCCGTTGATAATCCAAACCCGGGAAGCGAGGGTTGTGTTTGAAAAGAACTCATGAAAAAAAGAACAAACAAAAATGAAGGTGTCGTATACTCCACAGAATTTGGAAAAACCTGTCCAAAATGCGGAAACCCCGTAAACCAATGTACCTGCCGGCAAAGCGGTCCAGCTGTGTCCGTTGATGGAATCGTTCGGATCGGCCGGGAAACCAAAGGAAGAAAAGGTTCCGGAGTGACTGTAATAACGGGTCTACCCCTTGATGCAAAGGGTTTGAAAGACCTTGCAAAAAAACTGAAACAAAAATGCGGCACCGGAGGTTCTGTGAAAACCGGAAATATCGAAATACAAGGTGATCATCGGGAACTCCTGGCACAGGAACTCAAAAAACTGGGGTATACAGTCAAATTGTCTGGAGGTTAAGGCATATCAGCGCTTTCAGCATCCAGCGATCAGCTCTCAGCCAGTGTTTGCTTGTTGTTGTAATGCCTTAAGCTGACGGCACATTGATCTTCGGGCTGAAGACAGGTATCTGGCACAAGACTGCATAAAGGTTTATCGATTTTTCGTATTGCTTAGTCGGGGTTTGAGGCTTGTGCCTTTATTTTCCTTCCATATTGAATTCCCAGCTTTTTCATTCGGTTTCTTAAGGTGTTGGGATTAATTCCCAGCAGGGTTGCTGCGCCTTTTTTTCCTTGAACCCTGCCTTTTGTCCTATCGAGTGCTGTTTGAATGATTCTGCGGTTGGCTTCATCCAGGTTCAAGGGCAGTTCGGGAAACGGGATTTCGCTGCTCTCTTTCTTCGGAGCTGCTGTTTTCCGGGGGATTAAATCATCAAAACTTAACGGCAGATCTGTAGTTGTTCGGTTTTTGATTAGAACACGCTCAACCAGGTTTTCCAATTCCCTGACATTGCCCGGCCAGTGGTAATCCTGCAAAAGTTTCATCGACTCCGCGATTATAGCCGGGTGGTGGCCAAGATTTAATTCTCTTGCTTTTCGCTCCATAAAATAATGTACCAGTGCCGGAATATCCGATTTCCGCATCCGCAATGGAGGAATCATAATGGGAAAAACGTTCAATCTAAACCAAAGATCCTCACGAAACTCACCCCGGCGCACCATTTCTTCAAGATTACGATGTGTTGCAGCGATAATACGAACATCAACCGGAATCGATTTATCACCTCCAACCCGTTCAATCTCACGGTTCTGAATAACCCGAAGCAGTCTTACCTGCGCTTGTTGAGGAAGTTCAGCTATCTCATCCAGGAAGATCGTACCTTCATGTGCTCGTTCGAATCGACCCCTTTTCTGAGAAATAGCTCCCGTGAATGCCCCTTTTTCGTGACCAAACAGCTCGCTGTCAACCAGGCTGTCCGGAATTGCCCCGCAGTTAACCTTAATAAAAGGATTGTTCTTGCGTCGGGAAGAAAAATGAATTGAGTTTGCAATCACTTCCTTACCCGTGCCGGTTTCACCCAAAATCAACACATGGCTGGACAATGGCGAAACCTGGCTGACCATCTCCATCACATCTCTCAGCCCGTAATTTGCCCCGATGATTTCTTCTCCCCGCATTTGTGAGATTTCCTTTTTGAGATAGAGGTTGTCGTCCACCAATATCTCCTTCAACTTCAATATCTCCTGGTGCTTTAAGGTGTTGGACAGTGCCAGGCACATGGGATCATGAAGCATGGCTGCCAGCCGTGCATGTTCTTTGTTGAAGCGATTGTTTCCGAAAGCCAGCAGGGCGAGCACTCCTAAGATCTTGTCATCTATTACCAAACGAAGAACCAGCCCGGAATACCGTTCTGCGCCGATATAGGACTTAAAGGCCCTGCCGATGGGATGCTTGTCCGCATAAGGTTCAACCAGGATTTTTTGTTTCGTATTTGCTATCTCCCGTGCCATTTCCTTTTGCACTTCAATCGGTGGTACACTACCGGCAGTATCGATCGGCGGAGCAATGGTAACATTTTTGATGTTGTTGGCGTCTTCATCGAAGATGTTTACCATAACAAGATCCAGGGGAATATGGTCCCGGAGATAGTCAAAACAGGCCGAAATTACTTTCTCAATATCCAGACTGCTGCAGATTCTCAGGGTTGCCTGGTGGAAAAAATCCAAATCGCTGATAGCCATGTTATTCCTTAGCTTGGTGGATCAGTTGGGTGTTTGAATTAGCAAATCTACCTTATTAAATAGTTTTTCCATTTTCTACCGTATTTAACAGAGAAATTCTATGTTATTTGGTAGATATTGGACAGTCTGACCCCTAACCATCTGAAAAAAAAGGACTCTCAGTCTGGCATGACAATCGCAGACCAAGGTCAAATAGGTTCTGAGGTCTTCAAACCCAAGTGATACAAGGAGTAGTAAACCAATTTTCCCGGATGTGTTATCCGCTCCTTGAAGATATGATCCGCCTTTTTCTTAACACCTTCAGGAGGCTTTCATGGCCTGGCTCGAAGTTATCAGCATTCGTCTTTCATACCAGGAAGATGTGGAGAATCTGTTGTCGATACTGCGTCAAGTCGCAGAAACCTTGCCTGTATCCGCCGAGTATCATTGTTACAAAAATGCCAATATTGATTCCGATTGGATGTTTGCATTGCGACACACTGATGAGACAATGGAACCTGGAAGGTCCCGTTTGGGCTTAATGATTATTGAAGCCCTGCGTCCGTTTGGATTGGTTAATCATACCGCGTGGATCAGTGACACGACTATCTGTACGGGAAAATGAGGACATGTTGAAAAATGCCCGATAGCGAAAAGACGAAACGCTGCCTTGTTGCGATAAAAATAATTATGGAGAATTTGAGATGTTGAGAGCGGTTAGAGAGTTTTGTGTTCGACACCCCTGGCTTGTCGTTTTAGTGATTCTTATTATTACGGCCGGTGCAATTACGCAGATAAAGGAAAAACTCTATTTTGAGGGTGATGTCACAAAGTTTTTGCCCGGCGATTTAAAAGCCGTTAAAGCGAACGACTATTCCCAGAAAAACTTTAACTACCAGGAAAGGGTTTTCATCGGCATTGAGTATCCAAGAGGCAGTGTGCTTGAGCCCGGTGTCCTGAGAACCATTGAAGCAATGGTTCTGGCTTTGAAAGAACTGAAGGCAACCAAGGTTATTGAAAGTCGGTTGACAGGCAAAACAGAGAAGATCTCCCTTCCCATTGGTATTGATACTGAAGATATCAATAGCATTTCCAACCTGGAGGATACTATTCTGGATCGGGCAACAGGTTCTGTAGTAGCCGGCAGTGTGATCGAAAAACTAAAAAATGATTTTGGAATCCCATCAGAAGAAGGAATGGAGGAACGTTTGCCGGACAACGATGAGGATTTGAATAAACTCATCCCCGGTCTCAAACAACGAGTGATGGACGATCGAATATTCAGGGGGAGTATCCTTGCGGATGATCTGCATGCCGCGGCTATTCAGGTTCCCATGATCCGAAAATGGGACTACAAAAACAGATTTGCTCAACTGGAACTGGAAACGGCATTGGATCCCCGTAAGCTCAAAAGCAGGTTCCAGGGCAACGATTCGACTTTTCCTTTTCAGGTATACGGAAAGACCTATGATGGTTTGACGATTGATGATGCCTTCATTGACCAACATTCAAAAAGAGTTGGGGACAGCCTGATCTCCTTTTTGAGATCGGAATTGAAGAAGGCGGTTCCCCGATACCCGCAGCTTGGGGTCTTACTTGACAGTGAACCTTCTGCAACGATGTTGCAGGAGATTATACGACTGACAAGGGATCGTGACTTTTTTCTCGATCCCGAAATTCGTGGTTGGGAGCAGTTCACCAACGCCCTCTACGAATTCACCCTGGATGTGATCGATCCCCTCAGCAGGGAAAATCTTGAATTTAAATTTTACGATGTCAGGGATATCTACAATCTAAAGACTAACTACGAACTAATCAGTGACTTGGCTGTCGATTTTGAGCGACCCGATTTGAAATTTCACATCGCGGGTCAGCCTGTTACCGTAGCATTGATTTCATACATGATGCAGGATGACATGAAACGCATGGTTCCCATAGCCCTGGGTGTGGTGTTCCTGGTTCTGTTGCTTTCATTTCGCAATGCTGCGGGATTGGTGATTCCGCTGCTGACGGTTGTTATCACGGTCATCTGGACACTGGCAATAATGGCAATGAGCGGCACACCTCTTTCCATCAGCACCACGTCTATGCTGATTGTCCTCCTGGATGTGGGAACGGCATATGGAATACATCTTCTCAATCGTCATTTTTCAGAGATAGATACTGGCGGCAATCGACCGGACGTTATCGCTACCAGCTTTAAGCAAGTCGGACCCGCTGTGTTTATGGCTGCTGTGACGACCATGGCGGGTTTCGGATCACTCTATTTCTCCACCTTGCCCAATATTCGACATTTCGGTGTTTTTTCCGCCGTTGGTGTGGCCATCGCCCTGATGCTTTCCTTTACCCTGACTCCCGCTATTCTGATGTTGACTAGAAGCGGTGTCAGGAAAAAAGACAACAACAGGCAAACCACTGCAAAATCTTCAGGCAAAACAGGTATCGGCACGGCTGTAGCTAAGGTTGCATACCGACATCCACGGATGTTCTTGGCAGGATTTCTCCTCATTACCGTGTTGGCCGTAGGCGGCACCTTGAACAATTATTTTGAAGGTGATCCCATCATTAATTTCAAGCAGGATAACCCTCTGTCTCAAGCCGATCAGTTCATCAACAGCAAACTGACCGGCACCAATATGATCAGCCTGGTTTTTCGATTCAGAGACCAGGTTAAACTCGAAGACCCGGCAGCCATTAAGCAACTTCGAGAACGCATAACCGAGTTCAATCTCCATTGGCAACGATTTATGAATGGTTTATTTGGAGCTGCGGCTAACCCCCTGGCAACGGCAGGGAATGATCTGGTGAAAATGGCCGAGGCTGAAAACCCCGATCCGTCTGTTATTATGGATCGCCTGGCACTGATAGCTGATATTCTGAATGAAGATTATGCACCGGAACCGGACGAGGCATACCAGGAACCCGATATGGATGCTTTAATGACGGAAGAATCCAACAACGAGTCCGCAGAAATTAGCGATGACGGCATAACAGATTTGGATGATCTTGGTGACCTTGGTGATGATCTGGAAACGCTGGGAGAGGTGTCAGAGGGATTGGATGCGGGAGTTGATGCCGGGCTGGCGAAGATTGCAGCAAGATTATCAATTCCGGAATCCGAACAGGCAACCTTATATGAAGCCGTAAAATCTCTACGAGTCCATAAAGATGAGCCCTCCGGGCTTCTCATGCAAAGGGCCTTCAATCAATTGGGAGACTTTTTTGTGGTGGATGTGAAACAGCCTATCGTCCTTCACAAACTGGAGGAGCTATACAGCTTCCTCAATCAGCTGCAACACCCGGTAGTCGTAAAAGGGGAGCAGGAGTTGCAGCCAACCGGTTTGATTTCATCCCCTGTGGACCTGGTTAGAAAGGTGTATAAAACCTTTTACCATGATGACAATAAAGCATTTGATCGCCTGCCCGACACAATGAATGACGGTATTGAAGACATCACCCTGACGGATCGAAGCATTATCGCTGTGACCATAAACCAGGCTCAGAGTGCAACCAAAGACATTTTTGATTCACTGGTTACAGCGGATCACAAGGAATTTCAAATACAGATCATGATACGGTCGGGCTCCAGCAAGATCATTGAGGAGTACGTGAAAACGGCCTTTGATAAGACAACAGAGTTGTTCCCGAAGAATGATCCTTACATTGAAAGAATCCTGGTAGGTGGGTTGGCACCCCAGTTAAGAGAAGTGACCAGTCTTTTGATGGATTCGCAACTTAAGAGCATCGCCGGGTGCTTCGTGTTGGTGTGGCTCATTACCTTTTTTATATTTCGCTCCGCCATGGGCGGTCTCTTTTCCTTGATTCCATTAGGATTCACGGTGATCCTCAATTTCGGCATGATGTATCTGGTCGGATGGCCCATCACCCAGGGAACCGTTATTGTATCCTCAATAGCCATCGGTATTGGTGTAGATTACACCATACATTTTCTCGAAAGGTTTAAACTCCAACTGCGACAGGGTGACCCTCTTGATCAGGCTTACTTTAATACCATCCGGACCAGCGGAAAAGCAATTGTCATTAATGCTGTTTCAGTTGCTTTAGGATTTATGGTGCTTGTCTTTTCAGAATTTATCCCGGTCATTGCCATGGGTGTCCTGATGACTGGAACCATGGTGTTCAGCACGATTGGTGCGCTCATAATTCTGCCGGTTTTGATTGTCTTAATCAATCCCGGTTTTATCAAAAAAGAGCATGAGAAAAACCGCATCGCTTCGGCTGCATAGAATTTATACCTTAACTTTTATTCCGAATGACAAAGGTTCAAAATCACAACATGATATGGATTTTTTTTAATTATAACACAGTTTGGCTGGAATGTAGGATGGGTAACTTGTTACCCATCAACCGGTCATGAATGGCTTTTGACCGCATTCCACCCGATGGGTAACGGAGTTACCCATCCTACGGTTTATCTTCATCAAAAGGTCCATCGTGGACGTTATGAATGTTGAAATACAGCTGTTTTAATAATCAATAATCAACGGTTAATTGCTAATGTTTAATGATGCTTAATGCGGCTAAAGCACGCCGGTTACATTACCTTAGGGTGAGGGAATGTAGGATGGGTAACTGGTTACCCATCAACCGGTTATGAATGGCTTTTGATCGCATTGCCCCCGATGGGTAACAGAGTTACCCATCCTACGGTACGTCTTCATCTAAAGCTCCATCGTGGACGTTATGAATGTTGAAATACAGCTGTTTTAATAATCAATAATCAACGCTTGATTCCTAATGTTTAATGATGCTTAATGCGGCTAAAGCACCCCGGTTACCTCACCTTAAGGTAATGTAGGATGGGTAACTTGTTACCCATCAACCGGTTATGAATGGCTTTTGATCGCATTGGGCCCGATGGGTAACGGAGTTACCCATCCTACGGTTTATCTTCATCTAAAGGTCCATCGTGGATATTATGAATGTTGAAATACAGCTGTTTTAATAATCAATAATCAACGCTTGATTCCTAATGTTTAATGATGCTTAATGCGGCTAAAGCACGCCGGTTACATTACCTTAGGGTGAGGGGATGTAGGATGGGTAACTTGTTACCCATCAACCGCATATGAATGGCTTTTGATCGCTTTAGGCCCGATGGGTAACGGAGTTACCCATCCTACGGTACATCTTCATCTAAAGCTCTATCGTGGATATTATGAATGTTGAAATACAGCTGTTTTAATAATCAATAATCAGTGGAACAATTACGCAATCCCGGAAAGGAGTTGAAAAACAATCGATTTTTCAAGAGCAACTATTATCCTTTTAAATCGATTCTCTTGCCCCATATCCCTCTCCATTGGAACCAACAAAAAAATAGCCAGAATATTTCCAGGTCTGGCTTTTTGTTTAAAAAACTTTCTTGAGAATAGCTTCTTTATTTGATAAAATCATAGTTCGGTGTGCTAGTTGGATCGGATAGAGGCTGTACTAACCAATCAGTTTTTTTCAATCCGGAGGGCCACTCGGTTATGAGGCCACTTGCAAAAATGGGATGTCTGATTATCAATCGGTTTTGTCAGAGGTAATGAGCTCCGATTGGATAAGCAGAGCTGGGGTTGACAGTGGCAATACTGTTAACCAAAATTACCAGCTATGAAGAAGTGCGCTTCATTGTTTTTAATACTCTTTTTGAATTGTCTTAAAAAGACCAAAAGTTAGGAAAAAAAATGAAGTTGACCATTGCAAAAAAAACTGTTGTTGGATTCAGCCTGGTTATGATTCTTATGGTTGTAATTGTTATTATTGCGTACCGCGGAATAAACAATGTGGAAACGGTATTAAACGAAGTGACGGATGTTGCAGCTCCGACTGTTGAAACTGCCGATGACTTGATTATCAGCATAATGGAAGCCAATAAGGTCGCAGAGGAATACATTGCGGAAGAAGAAGTAGGTGATTTGGATGCCTTCGAGAGAGAAATCGCCGAGTTAGGTGAACAATATCAGAAAGCCGATGAAGAACTGGAGGAGCTGGCTGGAAGCAACCAGGAGTTTGCTGATGAGTTGGCGGGGGCTGACAGTGAATTCAAGAGGTTTATGGAGTTAACCCAAAAAATGATGGTTGAGCATCGTTTGGAGTTAACAAAAAAAATAACTGTCAACAAACTCATGGACACCTTTGAAAGAAAAGCTGATGATCTTGGAGCCGCCCTGGCAAAGACAGCTGATGATAATGAAAGACAGCTTAAAGCAACAGGAAACCTGAAGGATTATGATGCAGTGGAAGCAGCTATGAAACTGGATATTTTGGTAGGAGATTCTCTTGAAACGGCGAGAGAATATCTATCGATCATTGATCCAAACGATTTGCCGAAAATCAGAGAAGAATTTGAGACGCTTGTGGCGAGTACAGACAGGTATGAAAAACAGCTGCTTGAGGCTGCCGGCTCGCCGGAGGAAAGAGAAAACGCGGAAAGAATTATTGCGTTGATCAAGGCTTTTGAACAATCAACGCTGGATGAAGACGAGTTGTTCGATGAATACGAAGAAATGCTTGTGGCGGAGAATAATGCGGATGAATTGATTGAGGATCTGGAAAACAGTGCGGATGCCGCCATTAAATTCATTGACAATATCGCTATTCTGGCTGACCAGTATTCTGATGCAGCAGATGAAAATGCGGCAGAAGCAGTGTCTTCGGCAGTTATTCTCTTGCTAATCTTCAGCGTTGCTTCCGTGATTATCGGTTTTCTGGCGGCGGCTTTTATCATCCGCAGTATCACCATGCCTTTGAATGAGGCAATTGGAGTGGCAAACAGTCTGGCAGATGGAGATTTAACTGTTCATGTTGAAGCAAAATCCGAAGATGAAACCGGACAAATGATGAATGCTTTGAAAAACATGATCGAAAGA
>JANQLH010000490.1 GCA_028280735.1 SAR324 cluster bacterium
TACAGTTGCAATGGACGTGGAGGAGCTTCAGGAAGCTTTTCCCGGGGTTGATTTTGGGTTGTATTTAAAACCAAGTTACAATGTTGCCCCTTCCCAACAAGTCCTTGCGATCCCCGGTTATAATTCATCCAAGGCCCTTCCTTTTCATTGGGGATTGATTCCTTCCTGGTCCAAGGACAAAAAAATCGCTTACAAGCTGATCAACGCCAGGGCGGAAACCTTGCATGAAAAACCTTCCTTTAAAAAACCCTATCGCAGTCAACGCTGCCTGATTCCGGCGAGCGGCTATTATGAATGGAAAAAGCAGGGGACACAAAAAAAAGCGATATATATTCAACTGAAGTCCAAAAAGCCGTTTGCATTTGCAGGATTATGGGAGAAATGGGAACCCGATGACCAAGAGCCGGTACTATCCTGTACTATCATCACAACGGAAGCGAATGGCCTTTTAAAACCGATCCATCAGCGAATGCCCGCCATATTAAAACCGGATGATTATTCATGCTGGCTCAACCCTGATATAAAGGAGTTTCAGCAATTAGCACGCTTATTAGCCCCCTATGAATCACACGAAATGAGTTTTTACCAGGTTTCAAACAGCGTAGGCAATCCGAAAAACAACAATCCCGAATGCATCAAGGAGGCAATTGCTTGAGCGGCACGCTTTCTAATCGTCAAAATCCCCGGCAGGTCCCTTATCAGAATTGAATTTGGCACCCTTTTCCGTAATTTTGCTAACTGTCCATTGTTTCGGGTCTTCCAGTACTTCCGCCTTAAAACCAATGTGATGTGAATTTGCCTGTAAAATCGATTCAATACCGAGCGGAGCTGTGTCTGTTGCGTTAAACACATCAGTCAGCATTTTATAGACGAAATCCTCAACCCTTTTAGCCATTCGATCCCTGATATCCCTGGGTTGAGCCATGATTTTGTTTTCAAAGGGAAGGTTAAGCTTTTTATAATTACCTTTTTCCCATCCCTTTGCTTTTGCAAACTCGGTCATTTCCTGCCACAACTCATCCGTAACTCCTTCGCCAGGCATCTTGTTAAAGGTTCCGTTTTGATTCATCATGGCGTTCCCATAATCATTCACTTCAACACCCCAGGAGATCATTTGCAGTGCAGTGGCAACGTTGGCTTTAGTGGTGAGGGTTTCCCCGGCAATTTGCTTAAGTCGCTCCGAGCTGTTTCCCGATGTTCCGTGTTGAGCCCCTGACACTTTATAAGGTTCTATGGCTTTGTGGATTGCCGCCGTTAATTCGATCTGAATTCCCTGGTCGCTCGCTTCCAGTCCGTGGGTTGTACCATTGTTCAGGGCTATCCAATCGGGAAAAATTTCATGAGCATTTAAACCCTGAATTAAAAACAAGGCTTCTTCCACGGTAGACAATCCCTGTTTACCCTTGATTTCGCCAACTTCGGTTTCCAGTCCGGCCCATGGCGGTACAAACGGGTTTAGTTTGAGACTCGCCAGCAGGTTTTTATCGTCAGGCAAATGGGAGGCATCCAGTGCGATGGATGTAATTCCGGCATCGAACATACTTGGAATTTCAACCTGGGCTTTGGTAATATCATTCTCGTTTTTTATGCCATAATGGTCGGCGTGAATGGCTACAGGGACTGTGATGCCGAGTTCATTGCAGGCGCTGTCTACCTGACGGGCAATGTTCCAGTAGTTGGTTGCACAATAAGCGTCGGTACCTCCTTCCGATTTAGCTATTTCGATGATTAACACCGAATTTGCCTTTTGTGCAGCCGCTAATGCTCCTCGAATGACAATATTACTTCGACCGTTGGCAGCCATCGCAATCGCATTGCCTTTGGCCAGCATGGTACGGTCAATCACTTTACCACTTACCAATAATGCCTTTGAATGAGGAAACAGCCTTTTAATATTCGGTGGACGGCCTATTTCCAGGGCTTTAACATAATCCGGTGAATCCGTTTGATAGGGTATTGTCATTATTATTCCTTTATTTACCGATGTTCACGTTTTTAAAATTCAATTCCAAATATACGAGTTTTCAAGTTTAATCAATACCTACCAAGAGAATCAGGCCTTTGTAAATATCTAACAAGGTCAATGACTACCCGTGACCGGAGATACAAGTCCATGTGTGTTTGGAAACAAACCCGTGTTTTTCCATAAAAGGCAATTGAACAATCCAAACAGATTTTTGTCAGTTTCTGCCTATAAACGCCACTAACCGGTAGACTTCAGCATTTAGCTCTGATATTTGAATAGGTGAGTAATATGAAAACTAATTCTCTGATTAGCGGTATTAATTAACTACCTGCACGATGGTGTCCAAAAAATCTGGGTGTCGGGCTTTACAGGTAACCAGCAGGATTAAGGGATAAATACCGGGAGAGCAACCAAGCGAAGGCGTTAACATGACGATTGAACTGGATAGTCTTAAATCTAACAGCATGTACAACGGTCTTCCGATAATCAAGGTTATCGGTGTTGGCGGTGGCGGCGGAAACGTTGTTAATCGCATGAAAAAAGACAACGTTAAAGGCGTGGAGTACATTGCGATGAACACGGATGCCATGGCTTTAAATTCGTCCGGAGCGGATGTAACCATTCCTCTTGGGAATACCATGACCAGGGGATTAGGTGCCGGGATGAATCCGGAGATTGGCAAGGCTGCAGCCGAGGCAGAAGTGGAAGTGATTCAAGACGTGCTCAAGGGATCTGATATGGTATTTTTAGCGGCCGGTATGGGCGGTGGAACAGGAACCGGTGCCATTCCGGTGGTTGCTGAAATTGCTAAGGAAATGGAAATTCTGACAGTTGCCGTGGTTACAACCCCCTTCAGTTTTGAAGGCAAGCGCAGGGCACAGATTGGTGAAGCAGGACTATTGGAACTTCGCAAGCATGTAGACACTCTGGTGACCATACCCAACACACGATTGCTGGAACTTGCTTCTGAAAAAACCACCATGACGGAAGCTTTTGCCATGGCAGACGATGTGTTGAAGCAGGCCATAAGCGGGATCACCAATCTGGTAAATTTGGAAGGTGTGATAAACCTCGATTTCGCGGACCTAAAGACAGTGATGGAAGATAAAGGCGGTGCATTGATGGGAACCGGTATTGGCCGGGGAGAAAACCGCGGATTGGAAGCCGTGAAAAAAGCTATCAACAGTCCGCTGATTAATCGACCCATTGCAGGAGCAACAGGAGTCATCATCAACATTGTGGCGGATGAGTCTTATCCGCTCTTGGATGCAGAAGCTGCAGCGATATTCGTGCAAGAGTCGGCTCATGAGGATGCGGATGTAATCTTCGGATTGGTTTACGACCAATCCTTAATGGATGAAGTGTCGGTTACAGTCATTGCCACCGGGTTTGAAAAATCCTTTAAGGAAAAAAGCAATCGCCGATTTGGAAAAGGTCCGCTTCGTGTGACCGATAGTATGAAATACCAGGTCAATCCGGAGAAGAGAATCAAAAATACCCCGGTCGAAAAAAGAGTGGCAGAAATCGTATCCGAAAAACCCAAACCCGCTCATCCAAAACCAACACCCAAACCCCGGGAAAAAACGGCAGACTCGGTTGAAGAGATAGAGCTTCCGCATTTCATGAGACACCGTAGCGATTAAGTGCGGTGTTTTACTCCTTTTTGCAAACAGATAATGAAAAAAACTGAAATATTAATAGTCGGCACCGGTGCCGTTGGAAGCTACTTTGGCGGCAAACTGGTACGGGAAAATACTCGTGTTTCCGCTCTTTGCCGCTCCGATTTTGATATCGCCAGGGAGAAAGGATTGGAGATTCAAAGTTACAACGGCGATTTTGTATTTAAACCGGCGGAGGTAGTCAGGGATGCTGCCGATCTGTCCGTGGTTCCGGATTACATTGTGGTCTGCCTGAAGGTTTTGCCGGACATCAACATTGCCGGGATGATCAAGGATGCGGTAGGACCGGGTACAGCTATTGTCTTGATCCAGAATGGTATTAATATAGAAAAAGCAGTGGCCGATGCGTTTCCCGATAATGAGCTGATCAGTGGTATTGCTTTTATCGCGATTAGTCGTGTTCAAACCGGAATTGCCAGGCATACCGGTTCGGGAAAACTGATTCTGGGAAATTACCCGCGGGGAGTGACGGATAAAACAAAACTATTGGCCGATATCTGGTTGAATGCCGATGTCCCGTGTGATCTGTCTGAAAAAGTCACGAGGGAACGCTGGCAGAAAATGGTCTGGAATGCGGCTTTTAATCCTATTTCTGTTTTGGGGGGTAGAGCTGACACGCTGCAAATGGTTGATGTCCCGGAATCCGAAAAACTGGTCAGACAGGTGATGAAAGAAGTGCTCGCGTTGGCGAAAGCTACAGGTAATGAACTTCAGGACGAATTGATTGAAGGAATCATAGACCGCAACAAAAAAATGCGACCTTTCAAAACCAGCATGCTTGTTGATTATGAGATGGGACGGCCCATGGAAGTGGACGCTATCCTGGGTAATGCAATTTCCATTGCCCGGGAATTGAAGATCAATGTGCCCCGCTTGGAGAGTCTCTTTGGACTGTTAAAACTTCAAGATGTCGTCAAAAAAACCAGGGACAGTTCTTAAGATAATCTACCAGAAATTCAAACGGGGAAAATATCGTTTTAACTGGTAAAGCACATTCCGCGTTTGTTGATGCCGATTCATGGTGTAAAAATGAAAATGCGTAATCCCGCCTTTTAATAACTCTTTGACCTGGTTGACCGCGTATTCGGTACCAAACTTTTCCATGTCTTCAGGAGAATCTCCAAATTTCTCTATTCCTGCCATGAGATCATCGGGAATGGTGGCACCAGACAGCTCAACGACTCTTTTGATTTGTACGGCATTGGAAATCGGGAAAATACCGGCAATCATCGGCAAATCGGCTCCTGCGTTGACTAGTTTGTCCTTGAGCTCGAAAAGATATGCATTATCAAAACATAGTTGGGTAATGATCCCGTTTGCCCCCGCGTCTATCTTTTCCAGGAGGTGTTTAAAATCATCGTCCCTGTCGGGATTCTCCTTGTGACCTTCAGGATAACCGGCGATAAGAATACCCATGTCGGAGTTTTGACGAATAAAGCGAACCAGTTCACTGGCATATTGAAAGCCGTTTTCCGGTTTTACAAAGTCTGTTTCACCTTTTGGTGGATCTCCTCTCAAAGCAAGGACATTAGCTATTCCATGAAATTCCAAGCCTTTTAGCAGTTCCTTAACCTGGTCCTGATTCATTCCCACACAGGTGATGTGGGCGACACAAGTGACCTGGGCAAGATTGGTCAAGGCAGAAGCGATTTCCAGGGAAGTTTCGGCTGTAGAACCTCCGGCGCCGTAGGTGACACTGAAAAAATCGGGATTCATGCTCTTCAGTTTTGCAATGGATTGATAAATTTGTTTGCGTCCCTGGTTGGTTTTTGGGGGGAAAAATTCAAAAGAAACGTGGGTGTCGTAACTAAAAAGGTCATAAATGTGTTTTTTCACTGGAGATCCTAACTATGTTTAATTGTTTTAAAAGGTATCAATGACGCCGTTTTTTGTGTGTTATTGTGAGTCTTGCGATCAATACCGTCCAAGCAGTTTGATTCATAGGCTCCCGGCAACGGAGTGATTGATCTATTCTATATGAATAAAACTATTTCCCGTTTACCCCTACCATTATTTATTGTTGCAGGAAATTCTTCAACATGGTTTTTCCGTCACGAGTAAGGATCGATTCGGGGTGGAACTGAATTCCCTCAAGCGGGTAATCAAGATGGCGAAATCCCATTACGAGATCATCCCGAGTCCAGGAGGTGATTTGAAAACAATGGGGCAGGCTTTCTTTCTCTACAATTAAGGAGTGATACCTGGCAACTTCAATATCCTGCGGAAGATCTTGAAAAAGACCAACTCCGAGGTGATTAATTCTGGAGGTTTTGCCGTGAAAAAGTTCCGGGGCATGAATTACCTTACCCCCAAAAGCTTCACCGATACCCTGAAACCCGAGACAGATACCCAGGATAGGTATCTTTTCAGCAAACCTTTTAATCAGGTCGATCATAATGCCGGCCTGATCAGGTCTGCCAGGACCGGGAGAGAGTACAATGTAATCCGGGCCCATATTGTCTATGTCTGTCAGGCTGATCTTATCGTTTCGAAAAACCTGAACCTCCTGCCCCATTTCCCCCAGGTATTGATAAAGATTGAAGGTGAAGGAATCATAATTATCCAGTAACAAAATCATTTATTGAATCTCCCGGCAATTTGAATCGCGTTGATGACAGCTTTTGCTTTATTCATGCACTCTTCATATTCTTTTTCAGGAACGGAATCAGCAACAATTCCCGCCCCGGCTTGCACATAAGCTTTCTTGTTTTTGACCAGGACAGAACGGATAGCGATGCAGGAATCAAAATTACCATTATAATCAATATTGGCGATAGCACCTCCGTAAAGCCCTCTTCTAGCGGTTTCCAATTCATCAATGATTTCCATAGCCCGAACTTTGGGTGCACCGGTCAGCGTTCCCGCGGGGAAAGTTGCCTTAATCAGGTCGGCATTGGTCTTGCCCTTTTCCAAAGTACTTTCCAGGTTGGTGACAATGTGCATGACATGCGAATAGTTCTCTATATACTTGAATTGGGTCGGCTTGACTGTTCCAAATTCGGAAATCCTTCCCAA
>JANQLH010000025.1 GCA_028280735.1 SAR324 cluster bacterium
ACTTTCCTGTACCCGGTATAATCTACATTACATCTGCACACTTTTATTTTACATTTTTAAAAAATAGCGTTACACATTCGGTATGAAACAGATAGGATATCATCATTTTTATACCTGTATGGACGGACCCATGGCAAAGCCCGGGGCATGCAAAAGATCATCGGTCATGGCTCTTTTTTATTTTGATTGTGACATAAAAGATCTGTTTCCCTACATCAATTCAGATGCCAGTGACGCTCAATTGTTTGATAATCCAGACCTTATACGGTTTACGTTCAAGTCTAAAAATTGTGTTCTTTATCCGGATAAATGTATAGCAACACCTTTTGAAGATCGGGACGATGCCAAAAAATTTCGACATCAATTGATGGCCTATTTAAATGATCTTCTTTTTCGAAGAGATACGATACCACCTAAATACAAGGTATTTAAAAAGGCTCCGGTAACTCAAATTATAAAGCTGTTGCCAAAAACAAATTGCAAGGTATGCGGTTTTGAAAGCTGTATCGCATTTGCAGCTATGGTATCGATCCAGAAAATCAGCCCTTCAAAGTGTCCTTACCTGAGTGTTCCGGTGCAGGAGCAGGTCACCTATCCCATATTGGATGAAAATGGGAAACAAACATCAACCGTCACATTGACGATAGACTCTGAGCGAACACTAAGAGATCAACAGGATACACCATTAAATAAAACAATTTCGAATGATGACTGCCAGGACTCATTCGGATTGTCAAAAAGAGAAATTGAAGTACTCAGTCTTGTCGGCCAGGGTCACACCAATCCACAGATTTCAAACATCCTGCATATCAGTCCTCACACGGTTAAAAGCCATATTGTCAATCTATTTAACAAAATCGGCGTCAGTGACAGAACTCAGGCGGCCGTCTGGGCAGTGCGGCATAAAATTATTTAATGGATAAACGTAAAATCCCCCGAATGGGTGATGTTTCATCTTGAAGGTTCAGGTATAGATATACAGTCAATTGATACGATGAACCCTGAACCATATTAAGGAGGAGAAAATGGCACAATTTCAGAATGCCATGGAAATATTCAAGTTATTGCCGAAAACCAATTGTAAAAAATGTAATGTACCTACATGCCTGGCATTTGCTTCCAGTGTGTTCATGGGAAAAAAAAGTCTTGATCTCTGCCCTTTTATCAGTGATGAAATTCTCGCGCAATATACCGATCCTGTCAAAAGCGAAAGCCTGGTTGAAAAGCACCAGCGCGATATGTTCGAGGATTTGAGCCGTCAAATACGCAATTGCAATTTGAAAGAAGCGGCGGAAAGGGTTGGCGGAATCTTCACAGATGACAAGTTGACCATCAAAATATTTGGCAAACCCTTTTCCATAGACCAGAATGCGAACCTGTCTTCCGATATCCATATTAATCCCTGGATCGTCCCGCCGGTTTTAGGTTACGTATTATTTTGCAAAGGGATAGAACTGACCGGAAATTGGGTTCCGTTTCGCGAACTTGATGGTGGCAGGGAAAAAAACGGTTTGTTTGTCCAGAGGTCTGAAAACTCATTTAAGCAGATTGCTGATCGTTATACGGGAATGTTTGAAGACCTGATTGTAATCTTTAATGGCAAAAAAACCAAACAGCAATTTGATTCAGATATTTCCCTTATTCTTTATCCGCTTCCCAGGTTGCCCCTCCTGGTCTGCTACTGGAAGCCTGATGAAGGCATGGAATCCCAACTCCATCTTTTTTTTGATTCTTCTGCGGATATGAACGCCAATATCGATATTGTATATGGCATTGCCACAGGAATTGTGGTGATGTTTGAAAAATTATCCTATCGTCATGGCGTGTGAAAAAATCCCCCCGAATTTAGCCTGACATAATTGATATTCATTATACATCAATGGCTTTGATCATGCTGCGATCTGCCAGGACGGGTTGGGAAAGACCCTCTGATATATTGACTAATTGTCATAATATACATAGGATTTAGGGTATATAACCTATCACGGGGGGTAAGAATATGAAAATAGGTATTGGTTACTCGAACAACCCGAATAGTTTTGAATCAGGCAAACGTGTTGCCCAAACCGCTATAAAAAATGCCGGAGTTGATTCCCCTGATTTTTATATGGCGTTCTGCCATTCATCATTAAACGCAAAAGACTTTTACAGAGGTGTCAAAGAAATTGCCGGCAGGATTCCTGTTATAGGCGGTTCTGCAATTGGTATTATCACCAATGACAACCTTTCCTATAGAGATTGTCCGGCCGGAGCTCTGGCGTTGCAGGCAGAGAATATCTCTATTCAGATTCAATCTGCAGAAGATATCGACAAAGATTTATACGCAGCCGGTAAGAAACTTGGCCGTTCTTTTTCTCCGTCAGTCGACAGCCAGATCCTTTTTCTTTTGTATGATTCTATATTTCAAGCGCCTACCCCTGAGTCTCCTCCGATTATGAATGCATCCCCGCAATTGCTGGCAGGCTTGGAAGAATGTATGAAGCAGGATGTTCCTATTTTGGGTGCAGGCCTTTTAGGAGATTACGATTTCGGGTCCACGGTACAGTTTTGCGGCAACCGAGTGGACAGTCAACAAGCCCTTGGATTAATGATGTCCGGTGATTTCGCTGTCTACCACGCAGTTATGCATGGTTGCACACCTATTGATGGAGAATACCTTACCATCACCAAAAAAGAAGGCCCGTTTATTTATGAAATCAATGGCATGCCTGCCAGTGAATTAATTGATGAGGTCTATGGTGGCACTGAATGGAGAAAACAAGTACCGGTAAGTTCTCTTACCATAGGGGTCAATAAAGGTGAAAAATTTGCAGATTTTACAGAAGAAAATTATGTAAATCGGCTCATCACTGGTGTATTGCCGGACGGAAAAGGAATTTGCATGTTCGAGTCAGATCTGGATGAAGGCATGGAAATACAAATGATGCTGCGAGATGGTATACGAATGATTGAGTCTGTTGAAATAAACACCCGGAAGATATTTGATCAGGTTGATGCAGACAACAAAACGCCGTGCTTTGGTATCTATATTGACTGTGGCGGAAGAGCGTCTCTAATTTCGCATACCATTACAGAGGAAGCTGCCGGTGTTCAGCAAATGTTTAATATGAGAGACATCCCGCTTTTCGGTTTTTACTCAGGGGTGGAAATAGCCCCCTTCAGGGGTAGAAGCCGCGGTCTTGACTGGACTGGTGTTTTAATCGTGTTTGCCCAAAAATAGGTGTTTCAATGAGCGAATCTGATAAAATTGCATTGCTTGCACGGTGTAATGAACTTGAGTTGCTCCTGAAGGAAACCCGAAAGGAACTGCGCTATTATAAGAATATCGCCGCAGTGACAGGCCGAACAAGGCTCAAAGAAATCGAACAGTTTTCAAATTTAATCCAGTTGAGAAACAAGGCTGAAAAGGCTTTGGAAAAAGCCCGGGATGAACTTGAATTCAAGGTAAAACAACGGACTCAGGAATTAGTCGACATTAATGAGCAACTTAAAAAGGAAATCGAAGAGCGAAAAAAGGCTGAAGGTTCATTAACCACCCAGACTCATCTTTTACGAAACATATTGTCCAACATTCCCCTTTCTGTTTTCTGGAAAGATACTGAATCCGTCTATTTGGGCTGCAATGATAATTTTGCCAAAGATGCCGGCCTGGCATCACCCGATGATATTGGGGGGAAAACCGACTATGACCTTGCCTGGAAAAAAACAGAAGCCGATTTCTTCCGGCAATGTGATCGAAAGGTCATGGACAATAACACCCCCATGCTTGAGATCGAAGAGACCCAATTGCAGGCCGACGGAAAAGAGGCGATTTTATTGACAAGCAAAGTACCTCTGACAGATGAATCCGGAAAAGTAATTGGGCTGCTGGGAACGTATCTTGACATCACTGAAAGAAAAAAACTTGAAATTGAACTTCATAAAGCTAAAAAATTAGATTCTTTAGGTGTTCTTGCCGGCGGAATTGCGCATGACTTTAACAACTACCTTTCAGCTATCCTTGGAAACATATCGCTTAGCAAAATTCTGCTTGATCCAAAGTTAGAGGCTTATGAATTATTAGAGCAATCTGAAAAAGCCTGTCTGAGGGCCAAAAATCTGACCCATCAACTCCTCACGTTCTCAAAAGGTGGTGAACCTGTTATGCAGGTCATTTGCATCAAGGAGCTTATTAAAGACTGTGCCAGGTTTATTTTAAGCGGTTCCAACGTCAAGCCAGATTTTAATATCGATGATGACCTTTGGAGCATAAATGCTGATAAGGATAAAATTGCCCAGGTGATCCAGAACATTATCGGTAATGCGGATCATGTTATGCCTTCGGGCGGGACCATTCAAATCAACGCCCAGAACATTACCGTATCAGGCCAGGAAGCTTCTAATGCGAAAGACGGCAATTACATTAATATCTCCATACTGGATAAAGGTCCTGGTATTCCATCAGATAGCCTGGAAAAAATTTTTGATCCATATTTTTCAACCAAATCCGACGGCAGCGGCCTGGGTTTGACCATCTGTTACTCCATCGTTCACAAACATGGCGGCGACATTTATGTAAAATCAAAGCTGGATCATGGAACTGTTTTTGAAATCTTATTGCCTGCCGTTGAAGAACAAATAGAAAAAACAGAGGATAAAGATGCGGTGCTGCCCGATGGCAAAGGCAAAATCCTACTCATGGATGATGAACCGATGGTCACAGATGTAGCGTCGCGAATATTAAAGCATATGGGCTATGATGTCGACACAGCCCCTGATGGCCAAAAAGCGATTAAACTTTATCAAAAAGCCATGGACATTGGTGAACCGTTCGATGCAGTCGTTTTTGATCTGACTGTTCCGGGAGGTATGGGAGGAGTTGAAGCGATACAGGCACTGATAAAGATAGATCCGAAGATTAAAGCAATTGTTTCCAGCGGCTATTCAACAGACCCTGTGATGTCTGATTTTAAACGCTACGGATTCAGTGAAGTCCTTCCCAAACCGTTTACCATCCGAAGTTTAGGAAAAGTTCTGGCAAAACTTTTACATCATAAAAAACCGTCGAATTAAAAGCTCTCGTGACTGCCGCTTCCTTATCAGTCGGTATACCTTCTTTTAAACATGTTGATAAGATTATCACCCTTTGAAAACCCTTTTGCAAAATGGTTTTTTATCGCTTTATGAGAAGCTACTTTCAGAGAAAACCCAGGAAATCTGTAAAATAATATTGCTGCCGCATTGTAAATTTTAAGATCTGTCAAAACCGGTTTCAGCCGTTGCCTGTATGTTTTCTTAAGCGGAATCTGTCCTGAACATGTTGATATAATGGTTTCTGCTGCGGCCTGTCCGCTTTTAAGGGCAAAGTATATGCCTTCCCCAAAGACAGGTTCAGCCAACCAAGCCAACTCCAGG
>JANQLH010000069.1 GCA_028280735.1 SAR324 cluster bacterium
CGGGTTGGCTGCCGTCCTCCAGCATGATTTTTCCCTGGATAACCAATTCTGAATTTGCATAGACAATGTGTTTATCGGTCGCACTAAAGAAGGCCAGAAAAAACATAACCTGTAAGCAGAAAAACTGTTTCATCATAACGTATTCTATTGTAATTGGGGATTTATCAAGCTATGGAACATTTCACAAAAGATCTGAATCAAGCGGATTTGACGTTCAAATTGAAACACATTTTCTGTCATGATCCGGGTTGCTGGGTTTGCGCCCAAGGTAAAGGCCACGGTCCTTATTGGCATGCAAGCTACGAAGAGCAGGGCAAGGTACAGACTGTTTTCCTGGGAAAAGAATTCGATCCGATGGATCTCGAACCTAAAACCGAAAGTCGGGAAGAAACAACCACAAGTTCTCAATCCAAACCTCACCAGTCCGCATCTGCAAATAAAGCGGAAAATCGTTTCGAGTTCAAAACCGAAAAGGTTTCTCAGTCTCCCAAAGTCACTCTGGAGAAAATTCTAGCAGATCGCCCGCAAAACACAAAGCCGATCCGTACAGCGGTACCTCCGTCACAATTCGATTTTGAAAGGGATCTGAAAGCATTGAAGAATACGTTCAAGGCAGACAGCCTCAAGTCGGTTTATAGAAGACTCACCAAGAAATACCATCCGGACAAGTACCCTGGTATTCGCCATATTAATACCTGGATGGCGGAAATTAACGGGCAATACTCTCGGAAAAAAAGAAGTATCAGCGCTTAAGAATCTTTACTTGGCAGGTTTGCTTTGCTTATAAGCATATGATGCTTCAACAAACCTATAAAACAATGGGTGAACATCAAGCGGTTTGCTCTTGAATTCCGGATGATACTGAACACCGATAAACCAAGGATGATCCTTGATTTCGACAGTCTCCACCAGATCCAGCTTCACATTCTTACCGGAAAAAACCAATCCTGCTTTTTCCAGCTCCGGAACGAATTTGTTATTCACCTCATAGCGATGCCTGTGCCGTTCCGAGATCTCAGTCGAGCCGTAGATCCCGGCAATTTTGGTATCGGGAATAAATTTGGCCGGATAAGCCCCTAGTCTCATTGTGGCGCCCATATCCGTGACATTTTTTTGCTCGTTCATCAAATCGATAACATTCTCGCTGGTATTCTGATCCGCCTCAGTGGTATTAGCATTCTTCATTCCAACGATATTGCGAGCATATTCAATCACTGCCATCTGCAGACCCAGGCAGATTCCGAAATAGGGAACCTTCTGTTCCCTGGCGTATTTCACCATTTTAATCTTACCCTCAATACCCCTCTCGCCGAATCCTCCCGGAATTAAAATACCGTCACAATGATTCCATGCCATGGCATCAGAGTCGCTTTCAATTTGTTCCGAATCGATATATACAATATTTACTTTTAGATTCAGGGCAATCCCCGCGTGCTCCAGTGCTTCATGCAAACTTTTGTAAGAGTCTCTCAGGTTCACATACTTGCCGGCCACACCGATATTCACTACATCTTTCGGATTTTTAAAGGAGTAGACAATATCTGCCCATTTCTGCAGATTTGAGCGTTTGGTCCATAACTGCAATAACTCCACTATCTTGCCGTCCAGACCTTCATCATGAAATCTGATCGGGACTTCGTACACACAATCCACATCCTTGGCCTGGATAACCGCATCGTGCGCGACGTTTGTAAACAAGGCGATTTTTTTTCTTAATTCGGTACTTAAATCCCTGTCCGTTCTGCATAATAAAATATCGGGCTGAATTCCGATCTCTCTTAACTTGGTTACACTGTGCTGGGTCGGTTTGGTTTTCAGTTCCTCTGCTGCCGCTATAAAAGGAACCAGTGTCATATGAATGAAAAGCACCTGGTTTCCCTTCATTTCATGCCCAACCTGCCTGATTGCCTCCAGGAAAGGCAGAGATTCGATATCCCCCACTGTTCCGCCTATCTCAATGATTGCTACATCATTTCCTTCAGCGGCGTTATATATGTTTTCCTTAATCTGGTTGGTAATATGAGGAATCACCTGTACCGTTTTCCCAAGGTACTCACCCCGTCGTTCCTTCTGGATCACTGTGTCATATATTTGACCCGTCGTGAAGTTATGGTGCGAGCTGGTAACGATATTCGTGTAGCGTTCGTAGTGCCCCAAATCCAGATCTGCTTCATAACCATCGTCTGTTACAAACACTTCCCCGTGTTGAAACGGACTCATCGTGCCAGGATCGACATTAATATAAGGGTCCAGCTTGACTATGGTTAACTTCAACCCTCTCGATTCCAGGATTGCGCCGATTGAAGCAGCCGCAATCCCTTTTCCCAATGACGAAACAACACCCCCGGTAATGAAAATTAATTTGGTTTTCATAATATTTTGCCTGGAAATACGTTATTATCCCTTTCTCCCCACTCCTGTGGTTTCATAAAATTTACAACCCAAACCGGAGCTACATTGTTTCCGCGTTCAAGCAACCACCTGAACGCTCTCCAGCTAGTTCATTCAGAACCTGTCTTAGAAAAACTCGCAAATAGTAAACATAACTATTCATCCTACATGCAATCAATTTGCTTGCCGCCCGTCTAAATTCTGACCGCCCGTCCTCAGCTTGACTGGGGAATGCGGAGTCTATTAATCATTTCTGCGTATTACGCGATAGATTCCGGATCAAGCCCCATAAACGCTAAGTAGATAATACAAGATTACACACTTCCCTGTAAGGGAAGATTATAACAGCCTAGGGTAAATGAGCTTGCGAACGTCACCCTAGGTATGGTTGAAAAATAGATAAGAACTCTGAAGGAGTTCATGTTGAGTTTTCCGAACCTTCCAGCGTTAAGCGCAATTCATTGTTGTTATATTGGAAAACAACTTAGAATGTAGGATGGGTAACTTGTTACCCATCAACTCTTTATGTATGGGTTTTGATCACATTCCGCCCGATGGGTAACGGAGTTACCCATCCTACAGTTCTTGGAAAAATCATAGGTTTTTCTATTGTGACACAGCCTGTTGACCTGGAGTCTACTCATGATTTCAGTATGTTGCACGGTAGATTCCGGGTCATGAGATGCGAAGCTTGCAGCATCGATCGGTATGACAGAGGATCAAAATCTGACCTTATTTGATTGCTGATGAGGTTCGATCTGACGCCCACAATCACTTTCCTCAACGTTTGCCAAAATGTCAGACACCATCAATTCATTACCGAAAGCACTTTTCGCAGGTACCTGCCTGTGTGACTGGCTTCGCACTTGGCAATGGTTTCAGGAGTTCCCTCCGCCACTAATTGCCCCCCCTGTTCACCGCCTTCCGGACCCAGATCCAGTATCCAGTCAGCGTTTTTTATGACGTCCAAATTGTGTTCTATTATCACAATCGTATTGCCCAAGTCTACCAATCGCTGCAAAACCTCAAGCAATTTGGAGATGTCATGAAAATGCAGACCGGTAGTTGGTTCATCAAGAATATAAAGGGTTTGCCCTGTCGAACGTTTACTCAGCTCCGATGCCAGTTTAATACGTTGAGCTTCCCCGCCCGAAAGGGTCGGAGAAGGCTGCCCAAGCTGAATATAGCCGAGCCCCACGTCCAGCAGTGTTTTTAGACCCGCATGTATTTTTGAATGGTTTTTAAAAAAATCGCAAGCCTCCTCAACAGGCATATCCAAAACATCCGAGATTGTTTTTCCGCGGTACTTGATGTGTAGCGTTTCCCGGTTATAGCGACTGCCTTTGCAGACTTCACAGGGAACATGAACATCA
>JANQLH010000082.1 GCA_028280735.1 SAR324 cluster bacterium
CCCCTGACATCACTTTGAATCAGATCCAGCAATGCCTTGTTTACTTCTTCCGGTGGTTCAAAAACCGGGTTTCCAATGCTGAAATCAAAAACATTCTCAGCACCATACAGCTTCATACGCCGGGTTCCCTCTTCAAACATTTTGCGAATCATGGAGGAGCCCCTTACAGCGGCTTCTATTTGCTTGGATATAGCCATAATTATGCCCAGGGAGAAAAGTCTGTGGAAATTAATGTGTCATGAATTCAAATGTAGCGCTCTACCTATCATTCCTAATTATCAATATACTCTTTAGTCAACACTTCTTTGAGATATTCATAAGCCTCGTTGACATTGTCAAACAACTTAAACAGATCAAGGTCGGACTCTTTAATAACTCCCCAATTAACCAGGTGGTCGAAGTTGATGAAACTATTCCAGAATTCCGAGCCAAACAAAACTATAGGGACTCTCTTTTGAATTTTTTCCGTTTGAATTAATGTCAGCATCTCAAACAGCTCATCCATCGTTCCAAAACCACCCGGAAAAACCACCAATGCTTTTGCCAGATAAGCAAACCAGAACTTGCGGACAAAGAAGTAGTGGAAAATAAAGGAAAGCTTGTCTGTTTGGTAGGGATTTGGAGCCTGTTCAAAAGGCAGGCTGATATTCATGCCGATCGATTCACCATTCGCTTCCGCAGCACCTTTGTTGGAAGCTTCCATCATACCGGGACCACCACCGGAGCAGATGTAAAATCGATCCTTTTTGTTTTTCATTCCCAGAGACCATTCCGTTAACCTCTTAGCCAAAGCCACGGAATCCTCATAGTATTTTGAAAGTTTCACCTGCATTTTTGCCTGTCTCAGATCCTCCTGTAGCGCTTGAAGGTCGACATCTGATTTTCGGGCTTTTTTTTCCAAATTAACCAGGTTTTCTTGAGCAGTCTCCATGGATACTGATCTGGCCGAGCCAAAAAAAACAATTGTATGTTCAATCTCCTGCTCTTCATATCGCTGCTTTGGAGCAGTTAATTCACAAAGTATTCTGATTTGCCTGGCTTCAGGACTGTTCAGGAAATTTTGATTTTTATACGTTTTTGTATTTGAAAAGTCAGCTGTGCTTTTCTTTTTATTGTTGTTGAACATAATTTTGTTTGTATGAAGATATGACTTGCTGTTTTAGAAACCTTTGTATTCCCCAAATTCCCCGGCTGTGCTAGCGGATAGAACAGGAGGTCAGCTTCTTTTTTCTGCAAATTCAGTTTTGTAGGAGATTGAGAGGATTAACGCACTTGATTCAAATTCATTTCAATAATAATGCAATCGCTAAAACGTCAATGATACGCCTATTTGTTGCGATCAATCTACCAGATTGGTTAAAAAATGAACTGACCTTGCTCTGCTCTTTTGGAATAAAAGGAGTGAAATGGGTGGAAACGGATAATTTCCATCTTTCACTAAGGTTCATTGGGGAAGTAACCCAAGAGGAGTTCCGGAACATAGCCGATTGTCTGTCAAAAATAAAAGTAAATCCTTTTTCGTTGACCTTATCAGGACTCGGAACCTTTCCCAATGAGAGATCACCCAGGGTGATCTGGACAGGTGTAGATAAAAATGAAGAGCTGATCAGACTGCAAAAAAAAGTGGAAACGCAATTAAACAAACTCGGGTTGAAAGGCGATAAGCGCAGGTACACGCCTCACATCACTCTTGGCAGGGTAAAGTCTGATAAACCCGGAAGAATAGGTGATTTCCTGGTTCAGAATAACCTTTATAAAGCAAAACCTTTCGAAGTGGAAAGCTTTCAATTATTTTCCAGCTTTCTGACCCCCAAAGGCGCTATTTATCGAATTGAAAATGACTATTCTTTTTAATTTGGGGAACAAATTTTTTTAACCACCCTTTGTTTAATTATCGAAACATAGTATTGAAAGCGTAGCTTTCTCATTATAGAAATCTAACATCTTCAATCTAAGATCCAAAATATAATTAAATGTCGAAGACCATAGTGAGAAACCGCAAAGCCTGGCATGAGTATGAAATTCTGGAGAAGTTTGAAGCCGGAATCGCCTTGGTGGGAACCGAGGTGAAAAGTGTCAGACTTGGTAAAGTAAAAATAACAGAAGCTTATTGTAACATTAATGATACCTTGCAGATGGATCTGCATGAAATGGAGATCAGTCCCTATACCTTCGGGAATATCCATAATCATAAGACCAAAAGAGTACGTAAGTTATTGATGCATAAGAGGGAAATCAACCGACTGCTCTCCAAGGTAAAAGAGAAAGGATTGACACTTATCCCGTTGAGTTTGTATTTCAAGAATGATAAGGTCAAAGTAGAAATTGCGTTGGTTAAGGGGAAAAAGCTCCATGATAAACGAGCGGCATTAAAAGACAAAGATGCCAAACGGGAAATCGATCGTGCAATCAAATACCAATAGATCCAATCTGTCATTTCGGAGTCAGATCCGAAACCCAGTCATCACATTTGTGGGGGTGTACAGGCTTTCGACCTGGATGAGGTATTAATAGTGTAAGCAAGTAGTGGTTTGTCGAAGGGCCACTATAAAAATCGACAAAATATTTTAATTGCTAAAAATAGCGACTATTCTCTGAACTCTGCTGCAGTAGCAGCTTAGTTTGAGCGTGATGCCCGCGACGCCTGATACCCGGGAAATCACGTCATTTTATCAGGCTCATCTCCCTGGTACCCCATTTACTAGGTAGAGAAACTTAATTGGGTAGCCGGGCTTGAGGGTGTCAGTAACCAAGAGAGTTCCGGCGAGACATCAAAAACCTGACTAAACTTGTAGAAGCCTATTGATCCTATCTTTGGGACGCGGGTTCGATTCCCGCCACCTCCACCAACTATCTTAGGGGCTTGACGTCAAAAATCGGTTCAAGCCTTTATTTAACAACTCTTTAAAAATATACGTTTAGGTCTTCTCGACGAGTTATTTTTTCTGTTATTTTCTTTTGTTTTCCGATTTTTGACTTTCGTTGGAACGATTTGGAACGGTTCATAATCGATACCCCACCATCTTTGATATTCATTTTCCTGCACCTTTAAGGGGCGCCTAGCATAAAAACTACCCAGGACTTACCCAAATAAGCCTTAAATTCATGGAATTACATTAAAGCCTATCTGACGAAAATGCGAATCAAAACTTACGATATTCGGTATGTTTTGATTTAAGGCCAGGGCGGCACAAAATGCGTCATGAAAACTTAAATCAAGCCAAGAATATTGTTTCAAAAGCTTTACTGCTTTAGATTCGATATCTTCTGACCAATTGATTAGTTTGAAATTAAAAAGGGAAGGTAGGTTCTCAAAAACTGTGAATGCGTTTTGGAATTGAGTATTATACCTTAATCGGGTGTAACTTTCATGTAGTGTTAGGTTTGAAATATGTATTTTGTTACTTGTATAAGCAACAAGGTCTGTTAACACTGATGCAGCATAGGCATTATACTGATCTTTTTCATCGAAAATTCCTACCAATATCCCGGTATCAATCAAGTAAAAGTCAGAATAGAAATCATCTAATGCTGTCACGTTATTCTATTCTGGCTTTTTATCAGTATCCTGGCTTTTCTCGGGTTTGGGTTCGAATGGAGAAACGCTCTGACTAGGTACGACTCTAACTAAGCTTCCTGCTATGTACCTATATTCCCCATCTGGAAAATAACCTAAACTGTTATTTTGAGGCGTGGAATCGGTTGTTGTATTACCACGAATTTGAGTGGAAATTGATTCATCTAAAGTAGAGAAATTATCGCTTACTTCATTCAATACTGCGAAGTCTTCGTTATTAATTAGATAATTAGTCATTTGTTTTCTCCATTATGAATCCAATCTTGAAAATCAATTTGGAAATTTCTGTTTCTCGGCATTCCTGGAAAAAGTGGTAATTGAGCCCCTGCAGGTATATTTATATTCATTCCCGGAGGAGGTGCAGAAGATTGTATCCAATTTCCTTTGGTAACAAAAATGTATGATCTGCATGTAGATTCAATTATCGCCCCTACAATTTCGATTTTCGTTATAATTTCATCTTTAAGTTCATTATCTAAAATGAACTTTTTTCTTAAATTATACTCATCTTCATAACATCTAAGCAAGTTATCAAGAAGCTCTTCAAGGCCATTATCCGCAAATTGCACCTGATCTGAACCAAGAACTTCTTTTGCTTCCTCTCTCGGAATAGAATGATGGTGAGAGTAAAATTTTGTTGAAAGCTGTTCTACTATCCTTTTTGCTTTTTCACGATTTTGCTCATCGGTACAACAGTTTGTCAACAATAGCTTTTCAGCCAATTGACGCGTTTGTGTGTATGCTCTTTGAACATTTCCAAGGGCCAACGGATGGATTTTTTCTGTTAATGCCGCAAATTTTGAAAAACTTTCTCCCTTATCAGCCCTTTCTTTGATTAGATTGAAATACGCTGTAACGTCTTCAACCGATATAGGTTTTCGACTGTTTTTATTTGATTCATCAATTGGGTTAAATAAGTTTGTAGTTGTCGGATCTATAGGTGAAAGTTCTGCAATTTTTGTCATACATATTTTAGTAGCACCAAGGGCCAATAACGTACCGCTACTGTGACACCTATAAGGTACCAATACTTCAAACTTTACATCAAATTCTCGTATAAGACTGATTAGAGGCCAAACTGCATTAGTGCTTCCACCTCTGGTATATAAAATGAGGTCTATTCCCTTGCTGCAATCGGACTCTTTTAGAATCCTGTACAAAACTTCTTTGGTATCAGCAGCAAACATTGTTGAAACTCCCGGTAGCCCAGGTGGAACACTTTCTCTATCGAAGTTAAAAAAACAGATTGGCACTCTACCTTTTCTGTATGTTTTTAACGAATCCAGAATTTTTTTTCGCTTTTCAAAAGCATTGGACATTTTCATCTCCGATTTGAACAGTTCTTTCAACAAATCAATGTTCGCACCAAATCTCTATTGCACAATTTAATAATCTAGTTTCGCTTCGGAGTCTACACACTCGGTCGGGAAAAATCCAGAAAATGATTAAAAGTTTCTAAACTTAAATGAACCAATATATGAAACATCGATACTAACCAGTTGGCTTTTTGACCTCATTTTCCACTGGAAATTTCTTGACCGCCAAATTAACATCAGCATAAACGATTTTATACGAGTTTAATTCGTGGGATCGGCCATGAAAAAACTCACAGTGTTTTTATCATTACTTGCACTGTTTGCATGTAATCGCAGCATGCAAAATCTGGAACACAAACTAGGCCGCTTGAGGGGCAACAATTAGGTGAGGTGATTAAAGCAATTGGGTCTCCGGACGATAAATATGAGCTTGGTAGCGAAACGGTTTTTATTTGGTCCCGTACCGTTTCTAAAAAGCGTTATGTGACTGTTTCTAATCCAGGGTTCGGAGAGGCTGGCTTTGATGCTGTACGAACAAGCCACACATGTAAGCTCAAGATTGTGACAGACCATGAACAGATTATCCGGTCTTGGTCTTATCAGGGGGATGCAGACGGTTGCGCAAGCTATGTTAAAGAGATGAATGAATACGTTTATTAGTTCTCTTCCAGTTTTTTAATTGCTGCAAATACATCATAACCAGTAACATCTTTTAGGGTAGATCCTGTTTTTTCCAGATCTAATCTCATATCAGCCAGAGTACGGCGGGGACATCGAATTGATCGCAAGCATCCATAAAAGCCAGTGCATCTTCTGTCCAGGATTTCTTGTCAAAATCAACAGCTAAAAACCAGCAGGTTTCATCGGGCAAGATAGGATACACTCCGATTGTGAAGTCTTTATTTGAATGGACATTAATATCATATCCTTTCAAATGACTTCCAATAACAGTATCCGATACAGCAGTAAAAACACGATTGTCGCAATCCATGCATTTGACATTGGATTTGTCACAAATCCCTTTCACCCATTCGTTTTTACAATTTGGTGTATAGCCACTTTTCCTGATCTTGTTGTTTTAATATCTTTTAGGGAAAACATCTTCACGTCCCTTAAACAGGGAGCGAAATAAGGAGATCTTCTCATTCTGAGGACTTAAGTTCGTTACGCTTTTTTCTCCAAATCAACTATTTTGGTTTGAACTTCCTGGATTTAACGATCAATTTTTTGTAAGCTGCTCACGGTTGTTCACCTTTATCTGAAAGATGGGCAATCTCAAAAACGATGATCTAGAAATGCAAGTTAAAACCCATCGCCAGCAAATCGAGTTTAACAGAACAAGAAGGTCCACAATCGATTTTTCGCTTTTTGACAAAATAAATTCCGATAAATATGTCATCATTACTGCAACAATCAAGGTAAATAGATCAATCATTACTCCTTTAATGAAGGCAGGATATGAACTGGCAAGAGATTCGTTTAAAGTATCCAAAACAGTGGCTGATAGTGGAGGCTTTGGATGCTCATACAAAATCCGGACGCCGGGTTATTGAGCAGTATTCGGTTGTAAACATGTTCAAAGATTCGAATCAGGCCATGGAATCCTATTCACAAATCCATCGGGCTTCACCGGACAGAGAGCTTTATGTTCTTCATACGGATAAAGAGACTGTCGAAATTCGGGAAAGGCAATGGCTTGGGATTAGGAAATGAAGATACGAATTGAAGACGGCTTGCCTTTCGTTTCAATATCGATTTCATTCCAACAACAGCAGTTGGATCTGGATAACGTGATTATCGATACAGGATCTGCAGGAACGATATTTAAATTCGATTCAATCAAATCCATCGGAATCAGCCAGGAAGCGGACGATGAAATTCATAGAATTTGTGGTGTCGGAGGAAAAGAGTTCGTTTTTGTCAAACGGATTGACCGTATATCATTGAATGATGCAGCAGTAGAGGATTTTCAAATAGAAATTGGTGCCACGGAATATGGCTTCGCAATAGAAGGGATTCTTGGTTTGGATTTCCTGACCCAATTTGGAGCCATCATCGATCTCAAAGAATTCCAAATTTGAACATAGTCGTTATAGGACAAACACCTCTCTTTAAGATAGAAACAGGAAATGATTTGCTGAGGCTGAAAACAGGTGATAATATGGAGTGAAATCAACAGCTTGACAATTTTTTGGGCTTTAGTACACTCCACGATACATTTTTCATACAAGGCAAAGTTAACTTATTGAAAACACGTCTTATTCGTCCCTCATATGTGCGAATCCCGCCACCTCTACCTTTCACCTACCTATTTCAAGCATTTACCTCGTCACAACTAAACTGGAGATTGTTAGAGAGAAACTCCTGCGTAGCCAGCGTTGCCATGGGTGGCTAAAGCAGATCATAACGTTCTAAAAACAAATTCGATCTCGTCCGAGTCGTTTTGCTTCTCTGGTTTTATCGCTTACTCGCTGGATAAAAGACAGTACACTTTCATCTCCTTTTAAGATTCCACCAACGCCAATGCTGGCTGTAACAGATATGGTTTTTCCAGCAGGGACTTTGATTACTAGTTTCTTAATGATGCTTCTAATTCTTTCCGCCACCTCCTTGGCCACATCCATTTTACAATCCGGCATGATTACACAAAACTCTTCCCCGCCATATCTTGCAATCCAATCGACTGCTCGTATGCAATCATTGAGAGCTGTTGCAACAGCAATCAAAGCTTTGTCTCCTGCAAGAAATCCAAATTCTTTATTGACTACTCCGAAATGATCGATATCTAAAAATAGTAACGCCAGCGATCGATTTTTAACCCGGGCAATTTCAAATTCTCTCGAAATCCTTTTATCAAAGTACATACGGTTATATAGGTGAGTCAGACCATCACGCTCAGCTTTTTGCTTAAGTTTTGACGCCATGCTTTTGGTACGTAAAGTCAAAAAATTGGTTAACCGATCGGATAAAACACGCGCTTTGGTTTCAAAATCCCTGACATCCGGGTCATCTCCTGACTCAATCATCGATTCCATTAATTCACCATGTGAAACAACCTTATTTCTGCCTTGGTCTTTGGCAGAATAAAGAGCTTGATCAGCTTGTCTCACCAAATCTTCACAACTCTGAGATCCCCATGACGTCACTACACCGAAGCTGGCCGTGATTTTGCCATCCAAGAAACTCTTCCGGGAAATCTCTTCCCGCAAATACTCCGCTAATGCTTTACTCCTGTCGTGATCTGATATCAAAGCAAGGATAAATTCTTCTCCACCAAATCGTCCGACACATTCAGTTACATCGGACATGGACTGTAACAATTTACCGATTTCCTTGAGAACATTATCGCCGGCCAAATGGCCGTAATTATCGTTATATTGCTTAAATAGATCTATATCTAGCATAATAACTGATATTGGATTAGCGGGATTTGACTCCAAAGCCAATTGTTCCAATCGATCTATAAAAGACTTACGATTCATTAATCCAGTCAAGGCATCTTTTTATAAACGGATTAGTGCTTTACTTATCTGATAGTGGATTTAGGTTAGAACTACTTCTTGACAAGCACATAAGGAGGTCATACTGTCGTTAATTCAAACAAATGTTAAGATGATTATACAGTGTTGAAAGTGCCCGCTTGGGATATTGCAATGGCTTGAGTTAAATATTTTCACCTGTAACTGGCTGGTATTAAACGAAATGTATCGCATTAAAAATTAAATTTGGAAGGAACTAAAATATCAACCATGAAGAAAAATAATATCATTACACATTCAATCTTTACACTTGGGATATTGATCTGCTTATGCATTGGAAATATTAAGAGTTTAGCTGCCGACGTTTATACAGCGGAAAAATTGAATTCTGTCATCGCGTCAAGACCACGTTTGTATTTTCCATATATGAAAAAAGAGACAATTAGGAACAGTCTCGATAAATATCCGTATAAAAAATTTTGGAAATCTATAAAAAAAAGAGTCGATTATTACCAGAAATTGAGTAATAAGAGAACCATAAGTGACTTCAAAGATGTCCGGAAATTCGGCTATATATTGATAGATTTAGCTTTTGTGGCCTCCATTGAGGGCACTGAACAACAAATGCAGCGATTGCGGGAGATGATGGAAGACTTGGTTTCTCATCGAGATTGGGAAAACAATGATAAGCTTGAGGCAGCTTCTCTACTTTATGCCATGACTTTAGCTTTTGACTGGCACTATAACCGGTTTAGCAGTTCTGAAAAAATGGAATACCGCTCCAAAATTAAGCGTCATGCAACACTGCTGCACAATGCATACAAAAAGAAAAGAAAAAGATGGACAAAATCTTATTTGCAAAACATGAACTACACCATCACCATGGCTATAGGAATTGCAGGATATGCCTTGCTAGGGGAAGAGAAAGCAGCAATTGACTGGGTGAAATCTTCCGATGAAAATCTTGATACAGTATTCCAATATCTTTCTCCTGATGGATCTTCACACGAAGGTGTTAATTATTGGAGTTATGGGGTTGAATCCCTGTTATTTTTTTATTATGCAACTCAGCCACTGAACAATGGTTTAAATAAAATAGCAAGCCATCCATTCATAAAAAATACAGCAAAATTCAGGCTGTATTGTGCTCTTCCTGGATATGAACAAAATGCGGATTTCGCTGATTCGTACAGAATAGAATATCATGGTCCAGGTTTGATTCTTAGAGCTTTGGCTTCGATTAACAATGATGGAGTCGCCCAGAGACTGGCACATAATATTGAAAATGCACGTGGTAGGACGGAATATTCATGGTTTGATTTTATTGCCTATAATCCGGAAATCCCTGAAATGTCGCCTGATAATCTTCCCACTTATCATTATTTTGATAATTTAGGATTATTGGCTTTTCGTTCTGATTGGACAAATAACAGTCTTTGGGTTTTATTCAAAGCCGGTCCATCCCAAGGGAAGCTTGCCGAGCAAAAGGGCTATTATGCAGGTTCACATATCCACCCTGATGAGGGTCATTTTTCCATATGGAACCAGGGAGATTGGCTGGTAGTAGACGATGGATATTCGCTGGTCAAAAAAACGGAGGCCCATAATGTTCTTATGTTTAACAACATCGGCCAATTAGGGGAGGGTCAAGAATGGTTTAACCAACATAGCATTCAAAAGCACAGTGGAACAGTTAAAGTTATCCAAAGTATCGTTAGTGAAAACTATCATCATGTTTCTGCAGATTTAACGAAAATCTATCCTCCGGATTCGGAATTGAAGCTATGGATAAGAGATTTTTTTTATGTACCAGATCATTGGATTGTAATAGCAGATACGGTTGAATTAATAAAACCAGGAAAAGTTAGAAGCCATGTCCATTTTAAAAAACAGAATATCACTCTCGATACTGAAAATAGAATCATTCGTTTGGAGAATGGAAATACATTACACTACAGATTACCATTTAGGCACTCCGTTTCTATTGATGAAACACAACAGGTCCAGAAGGTTTATGGGATACCCAAAAAAGTAGATCGCCACACGTTGGCTATGGATATTGACTTTGAGGCAAGAAGTACGTTGATTTTAGCTTTTGATCTGGCAAGCAGCAGTGATCAAACCGGAAATAGATTTATCCAGATAGAAGGGAGCGATGTGTTTCTTGTTGAAAACAAGACTATGAAGCACATAGATTTGATCAGCAAAAAAATTGCAACCAATCAGTAATACGAGGAAAAAATTAACTAGCAATCCATCGCATATGCTCACGCTTTAAGATACCGTATTTTTTGTTTTAAAAGACAAGATTAGCTTTATTGAACCTGTCAGATTCAGCCCTGTGATTTGGTTAACATGTCATGTCTGGAAAATCTGATGTGAATCAAATGTCAACATTTCAACTACGTCCCCTATTTCTAGGTACCGCTGATCCGGATTTTCGAGCTCTCTTGCTAAGGTAACCAAAGTTCAGGCTCTGGCGTTCCTTTTGGCATCGATAGTTTCCAGTAGGGCTTCAATTCTGAGAAAAGCATTTTCCTCACTGTACTTGCGAGCATCGGCATGGTCGACTTCAATCATTACTGCAGGCATACCAAGAGACTCTTTGATCCGCTTTTGCTGGTCCATCTGTGTGATGGAGTATGGTTTGCAGGAACGATTGGAAGCGAAAATAACACCGTCTATAGATAGGTTTTCTATAGCCTCTTTCATTGCTTTGCTTCGAAGCTCCATTCCGTGGGGACACATATAGGAATTCATCGTTCGCACTAAATAATCGAAGGGATTGCTTTCATCCCAATCATACAACTCAAAGGACCCTTCAATTGTTCCAAGGCATGATGTGTAGGAGGCTCCCACGATATTCGCATCCATCTCTGCCAGACGGCTGGACATTTTTCTTAATTGGTGCCACGGGGCAATATTATCCCAGAACAAGCGATATCGTTCCCTTGGAACAGGGTATTTTTCTTCCTCAACTACTGCCAACGCTTCATCGGTCAGCAGGGTATAGTGTTGCTTGAGTGAGGGTGTCCCGCGAAGTGTCAATACCGGTGCCATATGAACGAAAGAATCAAATGCGGTAATCGGCGAGGGTGTTTTACGGGCAAGTCCCAGGAATCGTTTCCATTCCCGAAAGCCTTTCCAGGTATGATGGACAGCTTCTGCAAACCGATCCGGTTTGAAAGTCTGTCCGCTGAGTTTCTCGATGAGTCGTATCAGGTCATTAATCTGGGATGTGATGTATACACGATCTTTTTCTTGCTGGGGTTCGTAGCAGAAGGGGACGTCCATAATAAAGTGGGGAACACCCCATTCACGGCTGTGTACATCGAACCATTTGGCCAAAAGTGAGCAGTTGTTATTGTTCGAAACCAACAGATCCGGTTTGGGCAGTCCGAAGGTCGGGGAGTCTTCCCCGCCGTCAGTGGCATTGCCGATATCAATCCTGGCATAGCTGCATAGATCCATGGAATAACCAATCCTTTCGGCTTTTTCACACATTGCGGGGCCAACTCCTTTCCCGGCACACATAGCCGAATGACTCTCCGGGACAGCGTAAACAACATTTTCAAATCCCTCGAAAACCTCAGCAGGAACATTGATTGCGATCCAGATACAAAAAGCTCCTTCCGCTGCCCGCTGATGCAGGTTTTTATATCCTTCAGCCATGATCAGGGAAAGATTCTTCGCCGCTTGACTTTTTTTTCTTCCAGACATGCTTAACTCCCTTAAAAATAGATTCAAAACGACTCTTCACTTTACACCGGTGAATAGCAGGCATTAACGATATTATTCCTGAAGTATTTCTGAAAAAGCCCCAACACGGGTTTTGTATGCGTCTAGGTTGTTATAGTCATCGATCCCGAATTCCAGGAATAAGGTAGCCACACCCATTTCCTTGAGTTTCTTCTCCAGGATTGGAAACTCAAAATACTCATGTTCGCAGAACTTCTCGCCAGAAAAAACGACACCTTTGGCACCCGACTCATCAACCAACCTCAAAAAACGCTCCATGCGATGATCCGCCTGATAGAGAAGGGTTGTACAGGGAAAATGTTCACTGAAATAGCTATTGTAGTAGGTCACGGGATCATCACTAATCCCGGGATCGCAATCATAAGAGCGTTTCATTGAGGCGATGTCGTTTGCCACTACCGTCATACCAGCCGACTCTATGGCATGGATGATTTCACTGGGTGGTGGCATAATACCGGATATCATCACCGGTTTGCCGAAACTGTCTCTTTTATGTTGTGCGATCTTTAACAGCTCTTCTACAGTCTTAATCTGATCCTTAATATCTCTGAAATAGTTACTTAAAACAGTTTCACAAAAAGCGTTGAAAGGGATCTTTCCCTTGCTGACCAGCTCATCAGCTTCGTTGTAGTGTTTTCGCAGCAACGCATACTGCTCTGTACTTTTCCTGAATGCCGACGGTGAAAAAGAAACACCAAAGGCAGCTTCAGTCTCCTTGATCAGGAGCCGGATGTCGTTTTTAAGATAATCCTCCGGATTTGAGAACTGCCGATTAACTTGCGGGATATGCATTCGTAGCATGGGAATCTGCCTGTCTGCTTCTTTACAAGCCTGGCTTAGTATTTCTGGTGTGTTTCTCAGGGTGTCACATGCGTTATAAGAGTAGATACCGTCCAGTAATCGTCCAGCTTCGGAAATCACGAATTGCACCAATTCCCGGGCAGTCGCACAAGCATAAGACTGAACATGGCGATCCGCAAGGGCCAGGTCCCCAATCGATGATTTCAGGTTCCATAAGACCACTGGAAATAGTTCCAGGGAAGTAAAAAGCTCCACCGGCGGGTAAAGGGGAAAACATCCAATTACAGGTTTTCCGGTATGGTACTGTCCAATTATGTCTCTTGCGTTGCTTGATTCATTCATATGTTTCGCTCCGTCCGGGCTTTACTTAAGATACGAGTTGCAGATGGATAGGTGAGTGATGGATTGAGATTTCCGAGAATTGTTTCGACCATAGTTGTTTTCCCAGTTTGTCATAGGATTTCATCATCTCAGTTAATTGAATCCGGCTCGTCGCATTCATCATTTGTCCAGGCAGCATTGGGTCCATCGTCAAAGCATAAATGGCCTGACTGCCGAACAGGAAGGATTCGATCAGGGCATTCTCTGTGGGCATTTTTGACAGACGTTTAAAACTGTCTTCCAGTTTGCTTCCTATTGTATCCTGAATCCGCGCAATTTCCTTGGTTGGCCACAAGTTCCTGCTCCAGTTACTTATCTGCTTTTGACTGAAACCTTCGGCTCTAAACAGTTCTCCTTGATGTTGGCTGCTGTGCTGCTCTATTAAAGATTTTATTTTTTTGAATTCAAGCGTAAGATTGTCCGGTCGAATCCAGAACCCCGGCAGACCTTTCCGGAAACCCAGCATGTCCAGTCGTTTAACAATGCTTTTCATCAACTGTTCTTTGCCTGACGTTGGGATGAAACACAACCATTTGCCATTCCAATCGGTCACTTGATCCTCTCCTTTTCGCCATCGTTCAAGGTAGAGACTTATTTGGCTCGATTTTTTGCTGATCCGGTACAATCCCCGCTCATCACTTTCAATGGTACCTTCGCGAAGTAAGCGAGTGGTGCGAACGCGAATTGTATTACTTGTAAAACCAAGCAGTTTACCAATCTGAACCAGGGTTTTAATTGGCATGGCTTTGCTTTTTGATGCCTGGAGCATACTTAAGATAAGGTTTTTGGGTGTGATATCGAGTTCCATCTGCGTATTCAATAATAATATTACAAATTTATTGGATAATCCGTATTAAACGTAATATTACAAAAAATGGATACTGTAAATATATTATGTAATAAAGCCTCAAAAATACTCATTTCTTGGTTGGTGTAAGGGATTTGGCTTTTGGCTTTTTGGTACAGGCTATCAGCAATCAGCAATCAGTGTTCAGCTTATATCGAGTGAACGCATTTAAGATGATTTAAAAACCGAAAGCGGAGCTTTCACAACCTGTAAATTTTATCTTTAGCTTTTGGCCGCTAGCAGTTGGCAACTGGCTTGAATCGCGTGAACAGTTTTTATATTAATAAACCGAAAGCAAAGCTTTCACACCCTGTAAATCTAAAATGTCCTAAAACCATTGAGGATATTTTTTCATCAAGGCGGGGAGATAGGTTTAAGTTCAAGCTGTCATTCCGGAACCAGATCAAGAATCCAGTCACCATATTTGTTGGGGTGTATAGGCTTTCGACCTGGATGAGTTATAATAGTGTAAACAAGTAGTGGTTGGACGAAGGGCCACTATAAAAATCGTCTAAATATTTTAATTGCTAACAATGTTGATCGCTTATTGAAAAAAGTTTTCACATCGCTTTCAGGCTAGCTTAAAAAAAACTTCGAAATCCTTGAATTAATAATTAAATCAGTAGTGTAAAATCAGTTATAACAAATGGGTGTATTACTTAGAACTTAAAACCGTAAAGACGGATTCATCCAGGATCGTTAAACTTGTTAACCAGATTTTCAAATTCAAAAAATTTGTATCAACTTGTGAATTTATCGCTAAAGGGCTTTTATTAATCTCGTCGGATTAAACCGCCTCTTTATCTTAAACCTCACTAGATACACCACTATATTGAATTACATAAAGAGTTTTGTTACTATCCAACACAATTTTTGAGACAGCCTTCCAACCAAAATAAAGGTAAAAGTTAAACAATCGGGGAATACACGTTGCGTAAACGCTAACAAAATTGCCAGAACTAAGTTGCGTGTCAAGAAGTGTCATAACCGGACGAAATACAAAAATACCTGGCTAAAAATTAGGATCCCAAAAAACAGGTGGACAACTAACAATAGTTTTAATTACTTCAGATGGATGAACCGGAAAAGAAGCAAACAAGGATTAATGTTTCGTCAAATGAATAAGGGTTCACCTGCCGGCATTTGTATTCAAAAAAATAGCAACACATAACGTTTAAAGACAAATTAAACAAAAGGTTAAGGCCTTTTTCTTTAGATTTTAGCTTGATGTATTTTGGTCAAAAACAGCTGATATTAACAACAAATTTGCCCAATGGCTAATCTCCTCCAAATGCTTAATATTTTTACCAAACAGTAGTCCAAACTATTAGCGCTTGACTCTAATAGAGCGACGCGCTACATTTTTATAAGCAGCTGTTCAACATCATATTGCCTAATGATAAAAAGCTTTCGGGATAAAGAAACGGAAAAAATATGGAACGGTAAACGCAGCAGAAGATTACCAGTAGAAATACAAAAACCAGCATTTCGAAAGTTGATTCTAATCGATGCGGCAGAGAATGTTGAGGAACTCCGAATTCCTCCCGGCAATAGATTGAAAAAGTTAAGTGGCGATCGTTCAGGTCAAATGAGTATCCGAATAGACCGCCAATGGAGAATTTGTTTTGAATTTAAATCGGGTGATTTTTTCAATGTTGAAATCACCGATTATCATTAAAGGTCAGGATGGCATCAGAAGAACTAGACGTACCTCACGTAGGCGAGATTTTAAAGCATGAATTCATGGAACCCCTAGGATTGTCAAACCGAAAACTGGCAAAGGATATAGCTGTGGATACCATGACAATCAGTCGATTGGTAAATGGAAAATCCAGCTTATCTATCAATCTTGCCCGAAGGCTGGGAGCTTATTTTGAAGGCAGCAACGCTGAATATTGGTTGAAGCTGAATTCCACCTGTGAACTCCGTCGGGCCTACCTGGCTGATAACGGTAAGATTGAACGTGAAATTAATTCACTTAGGTCAGCATAAGTTGAATCTCACTTGATAAGTTACGCTCGTCGCCATTGATGCCACTTCCCACATTCCTTCACTATGCTTTGGTCCACGATGAACATGGTTGATTGGTGCGAATAGCGGACTATCTCCAATGACGGCTGCAGCACCTAAAGGTAGAGGATCGGTGGTTCCGGGTGAAACAGACATCACTATCTCTGTTCCTCTATCGCCATGGAACCAAGCCTCGGTTGAACTTAATGCGATAAGAACAGCTTAAAAATTAAAAGATATTGTCCTATTTCAAATGTCACTATTCCAAACATGGTTCAATGTTTGGCATGTTTTCCAATTGACTTAAAAAATACGATTAACTACTATCGTCACGCTAATGTCTTAAAAACTTTAGCTAAAATCGGATTTCTTTAAGCTTTCGAACATTAATATAGGGAGATATAACAATGAAAAAGATTGCTGTGTTGTTTTCTGTTCTGTTGTTCGGCATGTTGATAAACGGGTCTGTTTATGGGGAACGTCATGGCGGAACATTTGTGTTTTGTGCTCCGTACGGGGGAGATATCTTCTCCCTGGACATGCATCGAACCGCCAATACGCAGGACTACATTGTAGGCTTAAACATAAATCGAAGCCTTTACAAGTGGGACACCAAACAAAGTAAACCGGTACTTGATCTGGCCACATCGGTGAAAACATCCAAGGACGGTCGGGTTTTTACATTCAAGCTGCGTAATAATGTAAAATTTCACAACGGCAGGACTATGACCGCCGATGATATTATCTACAGTTACAACCGGATAATGGATCCCAAAATCGGTTCTTCCGCCGCCTTGTTCATTGTCAATATCAAAGGTGCGAAAGATGTCCAGCAGGGAAAAACCAAAGCCATGTCCGGATTAAAAAAGATTGATAATCACACTTTGCAAATTACCCTGGAGAACGCTTCCGATATAAGTTACTTACTGTACAAAATAGAGACGGCCATTGTTCCCAAAGAGGAGGTGGAAGCCAAAAAAGACGCTTTCGGCACAAACCCGGTTGGTTTGGGGCCATTCAAATTTGTGAAATGGGTCAGGGGCAGCGAAATTGTCCTGGAAAAGTTTGATGACTATTTTGAACCGGGAAAACCTTACCTGGATAAGCTGGTTTACAAAATAATGCCTGAGGGTGCAGCCAGGGATATGGCTTTCAGGGCGAAAGAGCTGGATGCGAACTTGGTGGGATCGGCACAATATCTTGTGTATAAAGCCGATCCCGTGTTTTCCGAGAATATGACTGAAGTGGCAGAGATGTACACCCGATTGATCGGATTCAACCCGAACTTTGAGCCTTTTGCCAACAAGAAGGTTCGCCAGGCTATTAATCATGCCATCAATTCAGATATCATTATCAAAAAGTTGCTTAAAGGCAAGGCATTCAAAGCTGTCTCCTTTTTGCCTTCCAGCTCGCCCGGCTTTAATGACAATTTGCAGCCGTATGCTTATGACGTGAACAAGGCAAAAAGCCTTATGAAAGAAGCAGGGTATGAAAAAGGATTCGAATTCGAAGTCCTGGGAACCAACAGTGGGTCGTTTGGGGTTCGTATTGTGGAAGCCATTATCCCTTTCCTGAAAAAGATCAACATTGTGGTAAAACCACAGCAACTGGAAAGTGGTATGCTATACCAGCGCCTTAAAAACTCGGAATACCAGGCGTTTATCTGGTCTCTCGAATCAGGTCCGGACCCCGTTAACTCGCTTGCCCGCTTTCATTCCCAAACACTTGCTTCGGGAGGAAATTTCATCCTTTACAACAATCCCCAGTTTGACAGACTTCTTGATCTGGCAAAGGATGAAAGGGACCCGATCCAAAAGCTGGCCCATGTGAAAAAAGCAGACGGAATCTTTTTGGAAGATGCACCGATCTGGTTTTTCAACTATAACAAGGCTGTGATTGCTCATCACCCATGGGTTAACGGAGTTGAAGCCGTTGCAACAGAGATGATGTACCAGGATTTCACAAATTTATGGCTTGATAGCAGCTCTCTGCGAGCCAAATAAATCCCCGCCGGGATGATCCTGCCAAATCAACATGTCAACTTTGGGGAAGCTCATGTTACAGAGCTTCTCCATGGAGATTTTTCTATGTGATTGTATCATGAAAGCTTATGCTTTAAGGCGAATCCTGCAGTTTATCCCCACCGTTTTTTTTATTACCTTGATCATGTTCCTGTTGCTGAATATTCTGCCCGGGAGCGCGGCCTATATGGCGATTGATCAGCGCAGGGCTCAAGATACCGAGCTGATCAAGCAATTGGAAAAAAAATGGGGACTGGATAAACCCATCCATATTCGATATTTGAACTACCTTAAAGGCCTTGTAAAGGGAGACCTGGGTAAATCCTATTTAAGAAATGAGCCTGTGGCAGATATCATCGGACATCGAATCTGGCCTACATTAAAACTGGCCTTATCAGCCATGTTACTGGCAATTATAATCGGCATTCCCTTGGGATTCATCTCGGCACTAAAGCAAGGATCACTGGTAGACAGTGTTTCGATGATATCAGCGGTCTCCGGTGTTTCCATACCCCAGTTTTGGTTGGGAATCCTGCTAATGTTTCTATTTTCGGTAACTTTTCGTATTTTCCCCACCAGCGGATACGGTGAAGGCAATTTGATGTACCTTGTTTTACCGGCCGTTTCATTGGGAGTGGGAAATATGGCCCTGATTGCCAGGACAACAAGAGCAGCAGTGATAGAAGTCCTGACCAAAGATTACGTTCGCACTGCAAGGTCCAAAGGGCTTTCCGAATGGGCAATTAATTACCGACATGTGATGCAGAACACCATGATTCTGATTATGACCACAATAGGTCTGCAGTTGGGATCTTTAATCAGCTCAACGGTCATTGTAGAAAAACTCTTTTCCTGGCCGGGATTGGGAACCCTTCTGGTCGATTCCATCTTTCAGCGTGACATACCCATTACCCAGGGCTGCATATTGGTAATTGTCTTGATATTTCTGGTGATTAATCTTGTGGTAGACCTTTTGTACGTGGTTATTGACCCACGAATCAAATATCAATGAAAAAAATCAGGTATCTAGTAAAAAACAGGCTGAATCTGCTAATCGGTGGTACGATCGTCGTTTTATTTGTGATCATGGCCCTTTTCGCTCCGTTGCTGTCACCGTATCATCCCATTGATGATGCGGATTTAATGGTATCGGAACAAGCTCCTGACAGCGAGTTTTGGTTTGGCACTGACAGTCAGGGTAGGGACATTCTTTCACGGGTCATCCACGGCTCCAGAATCTCCCTCAGCATCGGCCTTGTTACCCAGTTGATCAACACCTTTATCGGAATCATATTAGGCGTCACGGCGGGATATTTCGGCAAATGGTGGGACGACCTGGTAATGGGAATTACTTCCATCATGCTTTCCATCCCCTCTTTGATTTTTGCCCTGGCAATTATGGCTCTGCTTGGTCCCGGTTTGATTAATGTCTTTATTGCCCTGGGTTTAACGAACTGGTCTTACACCTGCAGAATTACCCGGTCACAAGTCTTGGCCACACATTCGCTTGACTATGTGGTTGCCGCCAGGGCTATGGGATACGGGAAAAAAAGAATCATGTTCGAACAGATACTGCCCAATATCATCGGACCTATTCTGGTAGTCGCTACGCTTGGTGTGGCCTATGCTATCTTGATCGAAGCGTCCCTTTCGTTTTTGGGATTGGGAACTCAACCGCCAAATCCCAGTTGGGGAGGAATGCTTTCCAACGCCCGTGAACAATTCTTTACGGCATACTGGATTTCCATTTTTCCCGGTATCGCCATTTTCCTGACGGTTTTAGGATTCAATCTTCTGGGCGACGGATTAAGGGATGTCTTGGACCCTCATTCGGTCATCAAGGATTAAACGTGTTGTGAAGGCTCACTAAATGGAATGCGGGGAGAATGACAAACTATATCAATAATCTACTTATACTACTTAGTTGGGAATGACTCTTTGCCTATGCAGGTATTGAGAACCAGTAGACCTGGTTGCCTATTCGAAATGTCAGAGTTCACATAAACCCAGGAGAGATTTATGTCCATTGCCTTGTTATCCGCAGAAATTTTTAACACACCAAACCCGGGGGATGAAGCCGTTTTTATCAACAATCATATGATTGAAGCAGTGGGCTCCAATCAGGAGATCAAACAATTGATCACTGCCGAGACAAAAGTTGTTGACCTCAAGGGCAAGTTTCTCATGCCGGGAATGGTGGATGCTCATTGTCATGCGCTGTATTTCGGATACTATTTGAGTATGATTGATCTGCGGGGATTACGATCATTGCAGGAATGCCAGGATGTTATCTCCGCAGCAGTCCAAAAGGCCAAACCGGGAGAATGGATCGTCGGCAGGGGGTGGAATCAAAACCTGTGGCAATCGAAACAAGAACCGACCAGGCACGATCTTGATACTCTCTCTTCAGATAATCCGATACGGATGGTTCGTATTTGCGGTCATAGCGAATGGGTTAATACCAAGTGTCTTGAAGTGGCAGGCATAACTCACGAAACCGCTGATCCGCCAGGAGGAAAAATTGACCGGGAGCCGGAAACAGGACATCCCAGTGGAATAATACGAGAAGGCTTTGATTTGGTGGAAAAAACCCTCCCTGCACCGGGATTAAAGGAGAGAATGGCCTATTTTCTCAAAGCGCAGGAACTATTTCTGGCTAACGGTATCACCGGGATCCATTCCTGTGAATCACTGCAGGAATACCAAGCTATTAAAGCCGTTGAAGATGAAGGCAAACTCAAACTGAGAGTTTACCACCTGTTGCCGCCGGAGGACTTGGAAACCTTTGACCGTTGGGATCAAGGCGGCCGACAGCAAAGTCCCAGGTTATGGCATGGCCATACCAAGATCTTTGCCGATGGTTCCTTGGGAGCATCTACCGCTTTGTTGCATGAACCTTACGAGGGTACGGAAGATAATTATGGCATCGCCTGTACCTCTGCGGAGGAGATGCCGGCAATTATAGAAGCATCATATCGCAAGGGAAGAAGCGTTGCCGTTCACGCCATTGGTGACAAAGCCCTGACCAATGTACTCGACGCCATAGAACAAGCCAGACGGAGAGTGCCGGGTGACAGAAAAGACCGCATTGAACATGTTCAACTGGCTAAAGAAAAAGACCTGGAAAGAATGCGATCCATGAATATCACGGCTTGTATCCAACCACTCTTTCTGGGCACGGACTGGAAAGTCGCCACCAGACTGTGGGGTGAAGAAAGATGCAAGCTGGCTTACGCCTGGAACACTATCGGTAAAATGGGAATAAAGAGAGTGTTCTCTTCCGACGCACCGGTAGAGGGAATCAACCCGCTGGCGGGTATTCAAACGGTGGTCACTCGTCGTGATCAGGATAATCAGCCTGAAGGAGGATGGTTTTCGGAACAACGATTATCGGTCGAGGAAAGCTTGTCCGGTTATTTTGAATATGCCGGCTGGCTGTCCGGTAATGCAGATCAGCTTGGAGCTGTTCAGGAAGGCAAGCTTGCCGATCTCACCGTTTTGGATCGCAATCCCTTGAAAGAACCACCCGACGAAATAGCTAAGATAACGATCGCTATGACTTTGATCAATGGGGAGTTGGTATATCAAAACGCTTAACTGACACCTTAAAACACGAGTAAGGGAATATGATTGGGTCGGCAAATCAAGCGGAAGACTTTTTAAAACTTCAAAATCTTAGAGTTGTTTTTAACACCCCAAGGGGAATTGTCAAGGCGGTTGACGACGTGTCTTTTTCCCTGGGCAGGGGAGAGATTTTGGGTATTGTCGGCGAATCCGGCTGCGGTAAAAGCGTTACTGCGCAAACGATTATGCGCCTGATTCCCACTCCTCCCGGCAGAATAACAGGTGGGAACGTTCTTTTCGACCAACAGGATTTGGTTGCACTTCCTCTAAATAAGATGAAATCGATCCGGGGCAAACAGATCGCTATGATTTTTCAGGAACCGATGACCTCATTGAATCCCGTAAAAACCATAGGCTTTCAGATCGCTGAAATGTTCAGGTTGCATGAAGGATTGAGCCGAAAAGAAAGCATGGCCCAAGCGGTTTCCATGCTCCGGGAGGTACAAATCGCCGAACCGGAAAAAAGAGTGCGTGAATTTCCACACCAACTCTCCGGGGGAATGCGTCAAAGGGCGATGATAGCCATGGCCCTTTCCTGTAAACCCGGAATACTGATCGCTGATGAACCGACAACGGCTTTGGATGTGACCGTACAGGCCCAGATCATCGACCTGATGAAGCGTTTACAGGAGAACTCTCATACCTCCATCATTATGATTACCCATGATCTGGGTATTATAGCTGAAATGACTACAAGGGTGCTGGTGATGTATGCGGGCAAGATTGTAGAAACCGCTTCCACGCTTAACTTGTATAACAATCCCCTGCATCCTTATACCCAAGGGTTGCTAAAGTCAGTGCCAACACTGGGTAAAAAAAGAAAACGGCAACGCCTTCAGGAAATAAAGGGAATGGTTCCCAGCCTTTCCGATCTTCCTCAGGGCTGTTTTTTCTATCCCAGGTGTCAAGAAGCCAGGGATATCTGCCAACACAAAATGCCTGACCTGCTGCGCCGGGGGAAGGATCATGAAGTGCGATGTTGGAACTATAGCTGACAAACTGGTTGTTCTGCCATGAAGCAGAAAATGGAACCAGATCATACAACCCACAAAGAGATAAAACACAAGTATGGATGTGCTGCTGAAGGTCGAAGATTTAAAAGTACATTTTCCCGTTAAAAAAGGAATCCTGAACAGGGAAAGAAGCTTTGTTTATGCGGTTGATGGCATCGACCTGGAATTACTCAAGGGTGAGACGCTGGGAATTGTGGGTGAAAGCGGATGCGGTAAAACCACGGCCGGTATGGCTATTTTGAAGCTGATAGCTTCTACTTCCGGCAAGATCACTTTTAACGGTCGTGACTATTCTAATCCGGCAATCAGCAGTTGTCCGGATTTGAGAAAAGAGATGCAGTTGATCTTTCAGGATCCCTATTCCTCATTGAATCCCAGAATGTCTGTCAATCGCATTATTGGCGACCCTATGGAGCTTCACGGTCTTTGCACCAAAGATGACAAAGTGGAGAAAGTAGCCGGGCTCCTTGAGAAGGTGGGGCTTTCACCGGAGCAGGGTAAACGTTTTCCCCATGAATTCTCAGGCGGCCAACGTCAGCGAATCGGTATCGCTCGCTCACTAGCGTTGAATCCTTTACTGATTATCGGTGATGAGCCGGTCTCAGCATTGGATGTATCGATCCAGGCGCAAATAATTAATCTGTTGATGGATCTCCAAGAGGAGCTGGGACTCTCACTGATCATCATTTCACACGATCTGGCCGTGGTTGAGCATATTTGTGACAGAGTTGCGGTGATGTACCTCGGCAAAATAGTTGAAACAGGAACCGCCGACGATTTGTATCATAAACCGTTGCACCCTTATACCCGGGCTTTGCTATCCTCTATCCCGATTGCCGATCCCGGGGCGAAGAGAAACCGCATCATTCTGGAAGGGGATGTGCCAAGCCCGATGAATCCGCCTTCCGGTTGCCATTTCCACCCCCGCTGCCCCCTAAAAACAGAAGTTTGCACACAAGAAAGCCCGCATCAGCGAGATTTCGGAAACGGACACCTGGTGACCTGCTTTAACGCCGCTTGAACCCAGCCATGCTTCACTCCCCTATTAGCTCACTCTTTCCCTTTTAGTTTTTTCCGGTTCGATTTTTCCGTTTTGATTTTTTATCCGGGAAACCGATGATGAAAAAGTCGTCGTTGTTTTCGTAAAGTCTGGAATGGTATGGACTAGAAAGGTTTACAAGAGCTGCCGAGAACAGAGATGATTTTTCATTGCCCGATCCGATCGGATCGGAAATCAATGTTGAAAACAATGTTTCCCCCAGGCAAGAGATCAGCTAAAAAAAACAATTTCCCTGCTCAACACCGCAAACGTCAACCAGACGAAGCATCCTAAAATCACCGGATTGTTTTTTTCTTGAATTTTCTTGAGCGAGCATTCAAACTTCTTGCTACCTGTTACCAAATCTTCAAAGCGAGTCGGAACGGATTTGAAAAACAGGAAAAAATTAACAGCTTTCGACTTAATATGTACTGGCTAATTTAACTTCACTTTAAAAAGGTTCTGACATGAACATCGTATATCCGTTAAAAGATCCCGATGAGGGCGTTTATCTGAACGCTGTGCAACACTTTGCACTCAATGAAACAACCGGCACGGGGCAAGGCTCCAAA
>JANQLH010000093.1 GCA_028280735.1 SAR324 cluster bacterium
ATTGGAGCCGGGTTTTTCATCAACCGGCTTGCTTAATCACTTTTTGGCAAGCCTATTAAATAACAGCCAAACTGCCACTGCTTGTGAATTATGGAAGAAAGACGAAAAAATAAACGATTCGACATCCACCAAATGATTGAGATGTCACGAAATAGCGAATCGTTTCAGTGTGAAGGTGTCAACATCAGTGAATCGGGATTGTTGGTCAGGGTTGACAAGGAAGTTGAACAAACAGGAACGGAAGAATATCTTTTCATTTTTGATATTGAGCTTGAAGAGGGAATGGAGGAGATGCGTTGCGAAGGGAAAATCGTCTATACCGTTGAGCAAAAAGGAAAGCAAGAAGTAGGCATTCAGTTTGTCGGTTTAAATGACCAGGAAAGTGAGTTGCTGCAGAAATACACCAGGTATCTTGAAAAAAAGGTGTAGAGAATGAAGGGGATGGGGTTTCTGCGTTGCCATTTTCTGCCAAACAAAGCGGCGATATCCCAAATACGCCCTATGACTGCGACTAATGCCTGATTGGTTTTCGTTCAGGCACTAACTACCGTTGCTCCCCCAGACCACAACCAAGCGACCCACAGAATACGAAGCCCAGCAAGACAGGTGACATACATCTTCATTCTATCCTCTTTTCAACCGGCCTTTTTGCTTCAAAACAGGTTACCCATTCAAAAACAGCATAATCTGTTTGGTGTCAATTGCGAGGCAGATTAACCGGGTAAAATCTGAAAATCAAAAAGTCTTATCCAACAAGCGTTGTGTTTTTTTGTAGGCATAATTTATTTTTCCCTGTCTTAATCTTCGCTAAACTAAAAGGTTATAACTATAAACCAATCAAATTAATTCCGAACTCCCTTTATGAGTATGAGGAGATGCCATGACGTTTAATTTAAAACTTAAATACAAGATCATCATACCAATGGTTTCCATGATATTAGTGGTCATCATTCTCAGCTATTTTTTCTTCATCGCAACATTTTCTTCACTGCAAAACCAGAAGATAGAATCTGAAGCAAAGCAGATGGTGTACCGGTTCGAGCAAAACCTGGAACATACCGGAAAAGCCAACTTGTTACAGGCGGCTATTTTTAGTGATTTTGCGAATGTAAAGATCGCTTATCAAATTGCCCACTCCGGAAACATGGATGATCCAAAAGATGTCACTGTCCAACAATCCAGGGAAGTTTTACGTGGATTTATCGAACCGGTTCAGGCAAGCATTGAACGTCACACAGGTCAAAAATCTTACAGTTTGCATTTTCATCTCCCCAACAGTCGCAGCCTGTTGAGAACATGGCGAAAAACCCAAACCTTGAAAGGAGAAGATCTTTCCGATGATTTAACGTCCTTTCGTCAATCTGTGGTGGATATTAACCGGCAAAAACATGACAGAATTAACGGTATCGAAGTTGGTCGAGGTGGTTTCGTGATTCGGGGAATCGTACCGATAAAAGATGTCGCCGGAAGCCACTTGGGTTCCGTGGAGATGTTTTCAAGGTTTAACTCACTGCTTGATGCGTTAAAGACTGATGACGAATCAGACCTCAGTCTTTACATGAACTATGATTTACTGAACGTAGCGACCCGGCTGCAAGACCCGGAAAAATATCCGGTTATCAATGAGCAGTTTGTCGCTGTTTCGACAACGAATCAGGAATTGTTTAGCTATCATGTCCCGATAAAACTGCTGGAGGAAGGTAAAACCGGCCTTTCGGAACCGCACGAAGTGGGAAATCGTGCATTTTTTACATTTCCCGTCCATGACTACAAAAATGAGCAGATTGGCGTCATTGTCTATTCCAAGGATATCAGCGACTACCAATCAACATTTTCAAGAACCCGGACCATTACGCTAATTGGCACCATCTTCATCACGATTATCTTGATTTCAGTGCTGCTCTTTATCTCGGGGCTTATAACGAATCCTCTGAATGAGTTGATAAAAACGATCAAAGCAATCATCAGTACCGGTGATTTTACCCAAAAAATTCAAGTAAGGACAAAAGACGAAATTGGGCAGGTCATTGAGATCATCAATAAAATGCTGGAAATCCTGGAATCGGGCTTCTCGGCTATCAACCGGGTGATGAATGCCGTTAAAAGAGGTGATCTTTCAGACAGGATTGAAGTCAATAACCAAAGCAAACTGGAAACGGATATTATCAATGAGGCATTGGAAATGCTCAGTGATACCATTACTCAAGTCACTACCGCAGCCAACCAGGTTAACGAAGGGTCAATGCAGCTTTCGTATTCCGCGCAATCACTGGCGGATGGAACAAACAAGCAAGCTGCAAGTTTGGAAGAAATCAGTTCTTCAATGGATGAGGTGTTAAATCAAACCCAAACCAATAACGAAAGCGCACTACAAGCTTCCAGCCTGGCTGACCAGACTTCTAAGATTGCAGATCGTGGTAACGATCAGATGACGGATATGTTGGGCTCCATGGATAAAATATCCAATGCTAGTGTGGATGTGGCTAAGATTATCAAAGTAATCGATGAAATCGCCTTCCAGACTAATTTGCTGGCTTTGAATGCCGCAGTGGAGGCTGCCAGGGCCGGTAAATACGGCAAAGGGTTCGCGGTAGTCGCTGAGGAGGTGCGCAGTCTTGCCGTTCGCTGTGCTGAAGCTGCCAAAGATACTACATCACTGATTGAAGTGTCCGGAAAGGAAGTGGAAAACGGTGTCGAAAATGCTGCTAAAACAGCAACTATCCTTGAGGAGATTCATACCAGCATTGCTAAAATGAATAGTTTGATAAGTGAAATTGCTAAAGCCTCCAATGACCAAAGCAAGAGCATAGAAGAAGTAAAAAGGGGGCTAAACGATGTGAATTCGGTTATACAACAGAATGCTTCGGTATCGGAAGAATCAGCTGCCGCATCTCAGTCTTTAAGTGATCAGTCCAACCAACTATTGCACCGGATGCAGGAATTCAGGCTTAAAGATATGAATAAAAACAAGGAATCTGAAAAAGTGAAAGCAATTCCGCAGCTTGAACTGCCCATGGAACTATCCAATTGATTGAAGGCAAATGAATGCATAACGAGGAGCGGCCTTCATCGGTGTATTTTACGTAGCTTTGCGTTTTAGGACTAAAGCGGAAAAAATATATTTGAAGAGGCCACTTCCCGAAACAGACAAATGACTTGACTCGTAAAAGGGGGTCTTTTACCATCTTTCACGGGAGAAAGTTCTGTATAAATCGGTACCGGAAATTTTTTGCCTGGATGATAAACTATATCCGGAAAATTAAGGGTCGATTTCTAATATTCCTCTCCCATTCGATATTTATCCAAATGTTTTGCTGAATATCTCATAAAAAAACCGGAGTGTTCCGGTAGCGAAGGGAGGAAAAGATGAAACCCATACTGAAACCGTTGAGGATCCCCGCCTCAATAGCTTTGCTTTTGCTTGTTTTCTTCATAACCGGCAGTTGTACCACCAGTTTTCATATTCCGCCAAATCCTGGTAAAAGCATCCTCTATGCTGTAAGGCAAGATGCTGCAGTGAGTACGGATGATGTTATAAAGGTTTCCCTTAACGGCAAGGAAGTTGGAAAGCTAAACGCCGATACCTATATGGCCTTCCATCTGTTACCGGGAGAATACGAGATTCTTTATCTTATCTACGATGAAGAGGGCGCTGAGAAAGATTCGTTCGGTTTTTCAGGTATGATTGAGGCGGATACCCAATACTCGAGTTCAATCGTATATAATTTTGGCTGGAGAGGTTGGGAAAGATATGATGTTGGCGGTAGTCTCATGGGACGGCTTACTTTTTTGGGTGATTTTGATTTAACGTCAGAGCTTTCTCCCAAATAGGTTAGATTACGGAAAGGGCCGGCTATCCCTGCTCTGTATTATTACTATCCTCAGCCGGAATCAAGCAGCACGGGTGTCTCTGGTAACGTTTTCCGATCGACAGTGAGATTTGCCTGATCCACTTTACTGTCAACATCAAGCGTACAAATGGCAGAAAGAGTGGGCCAGATGCCGGAAAAGCCGGTTCCGAATACCAAGCAACTTTCAGATCTGGTTCAGGAAATTACTGCCGGCTCCAGAGGACAAAGCCCCGGAGCGTCCCAATTCAGCGAGTCTATTCAACAACTTGATTAGGTGATCCAGCAGAACACAGCCTTCACCAAGGAATAGGCTTCCGCCTCCGGGGAGCTATCTTCCCTAGCACAACAATTAAATGATACCGTGAGGTTTTTAGTTTTGAAGGATATCCGCGCCGGAAGGACCCTGCCAACTATGAGTAGCCTTCAACTCGCTTATTTTTCGAGCTTACGCTGATGAATACATAAAAGTTAAACGGATCAGCGACCAGCCTCAACCAGGCGGATCCACAGGGTTAGGTCATTAATGAGCGCATTTCCGGCAGGCGGTCCGGTGAAGATACAAACAGACAATAACGAGTTAGCCATGGTTATTGCGAATGATGATATTGGAATATCTGCAGGATCGCATTGGAAAAACAACCAAACCCTCGAGTTACAAACGGTTTGCAGCCTGGTTGAAAACCGGTTAAATGGGTCTATTGGTCTCGATACCACGATATCCGGATAGGCGATCACCGCTCCGGCTGACGGGGACTGATGGAGCTGAACTCTAAAGTATGTATTTTTAAGTTTATAGCCCTATCATGGATTCGAAATTACTGTTATCACCGTTACAATGAAGTTTTTTAAAACTTGAGTTTATCGTTAGACAGGAGTTGGTATGTGGAAACAATGGCATGAGTCGAAACCCTGGAAGATCGAAATAAAAAATGTCATCCTGTTTGTGATTAATTTCCCCTTACCCGATTAAACCTAAAGACGAGAGATTTATGCCGGATATGAATACCATCATGATAGGTTTTGTGTTGAGTATCGGACTACAGCTGGTAGTCGTGATAAGCCTTTGGCGGCAACACGGTAACCGATATCAAGGTCTGAATATTTGGGTTTTAGCCTATTTTTTTGTTTTTACGGGTTTTTTATCAATTGTTTTGTTTGATCTGCCCACATTGTCAGGCTCGATTATCACAATCGATATATTTTCGCTAATTGGATTAATTACTTTACTTTTTGGCTTGGAGCGTTTTTTTGATAAAAACCTGTCCTGGAAAATCAATTTATCAATTCTATTCATCGCAGGAGCCAATATCATTCACTTCACTTTTTTAGGCCCGGGTCCCGGGGGAGGCTTAACAACAATCGCGTTGGCCGTTGGTATTGTATGGATTCAATATGTCTGGTTGATTTTTAAAAGAATCAATCCCGAGTTTCGCAATATTGGAAACCAGGTTGGTTTCATGGCGCTGCTACTTGCATTGGTAACTCTCTTTCGAGTTTTTGTGGATTTTAATACCAGTTCAGGGTTGGATGGTTTTGACCCGTCGGTATTGAGTACCTGGTCTTTTTTTATCTCTCAACTACTTTTCTTTGGGTTTACCTTATTTTTGATTTTAATGGTGTGCAGTCGGCTGAGTGCAGACCTGGAAATTGATCTGCAAGAACGTAGTCGAGCGGAAATGGCACTTGGAAAAAGCGAAGGAAGATATAAACGGCTGGTGGAAGGGGCTCCGGCAGTTGTTTATTCATTTTCCGATAAAAGGGGGGGATTGTATTATTCTAAGGGAGTAGAAAAAATATTGGGATTCCCTGTCTCAACACTAATCGAAAATCCTTATTTATGGGCAAATTCTATCCATCCTGACCACAAGGAAGAAATCAACAAGGCGGTTCTCGATTTCTCCAAGGGTAAAAACTTTGATGTTAAATATCGGATTAAAGACAGCCAGGGAAAGTGGAGATGGTTCCGCGATCTTTCAATCGGCAGATCAGCCCATGGAGCTGAAACCATAATTGAAGGGATTGCCTTTGACATAACACTTACGGTGCAATCGGAGGAGTTAATCAAAGAAAAGGAAATGCTGTACCGGGCACTTTTCGAAAAAAACCATAGTGTTATGTTGTTGATTGATCCGAAAACCGGTCAGATCGTAAACGCAAATCCGGCAGCCTGCAGCTACTATGGCTACTCAAACGATGAGCTTGTTAATATGAAAATAAGCGATATCAATACCTTGCCTCAAGTTGAGATCCATAAAGAAATGGAAAGGGCCAAATCGGTAAAAAGAAACTATTTTAATTTTAGCCATCGACTAGCTGACGGTTCAACCAGAGATGTAGAAGTGTTTAGCGGACCACTCGAACTGGGGGGGAAAGAATTGCTTTGCTCGATTATCCATGATGTAACCCAGCGTAAACAAGCGGAGGATGCCGTGAAAGAAAGTGAACAGCAATTAAACAGCGTTATAAATACTATGAGGGATGGACTGGCTGTGACCAACAGCAACGGCATAATTCAATTTGTTAACGCGGCCTTTTGTGCAATGTATCAATACGCAGCTGATGAACTCATTGGAATGCATGCAGCTGAATTAGTTCACTCTGATTATCAGGACGAATTTGATCGATTTTTGACATCTTTAGGTGAAACAGGCCAATTTAGCGGGGAGACCGTTGATATAAAAAAAGATGGTACTTTGTTCAATGCCGAGAATGTAGGATCAAGAATTGTCTATAAAGGCCAGGATTGCTTTCTAGCCGTAGTTCGGGATGTTACGGACAGAAAAAAAGTAGAAGAGGCACTACAGAAAAGTGAACGAAACATGTCAACTGTTCTTAGTAACACATTAATCGGAGTTGTGAGACTTGACACCAATCTTCGGCATATTTTTGCCAATCCCGCCATATACCATGCGTCAGGATTCACACCGGAAGAATACCTGGGCAAAACCAACGAGGAGATAGGGTTGCCTGAAGATTTATCCTCCTTATTACGGGAAAACCATGGGAATGTGTTGAAAACTGGGGAAACAAAAGTTTTTGAGTTCGAATTTTCCACAACCGACAAAGGCCAAAGAAACTTTCAGGCAGTCGCTACTCCTGAATTTAATGAAAACAAACGTGTCGAATCGATAGTTAGTTTCATTCGGGATATCACAGAGTTGAAGCAGGCTGAAGCAGCGAAAGATGCAGCCATTAAAAGGCTTGAACAGGCGCTGTCCGAGGTTAAAACCCTGAGGGGATTGATCCCGATTTGTGCGAGTTGTAAAAAAATTCGCGATGATAAGGGATACTGGAACCAAATAGAAACTTATATAGAACAACGCTCCGAGGCACTCTTCAGTCATGGTATTTGCCAGGAATGTGCTGAGGATTTATACAAGGACACAAAGTGGTTTCAAAAGCAGATGAAAAAAAAGGAAGATACGGATGAGCCGGTATAATTGTCGACGGGAGTTAGCTCATAAAATCCCAACTCACAAATTAATTACTTACTCCTTAAAAAAACTGCTGCTCCTGGCCCTTAACGAGAGAGGGTTTCTCAAGGGATTCGCCCGTCACTGTTTAAATTCAATACTCATTGCTACGGGGCTTTGGAAAAGCCCTATCTAACTCGATATACAGTCCGGTTTATAAATCTGCTGTCTTTTATTTACGGAGAATTAAAGATATATCTTCGATTTTTCACTTCAACATTTGGTGGATCTTTATGAATCTCAAAATAATCATATCCATCTTTGAGATTGTTCCAAAAGTCGATCCAATCTGATTTTTTATATTGGTTCATTTTTTGAGCCGTCATCCGAAACGGAAAAATGTGAACCCTAAAGAATTTTTGGCCATTTCTGAATGCAGCATCGGCTAAAGTGTAAATTTCATTGATCTGTCTGTCTGTCATGGCATAACAGCCGATTGAAACACAGTCTCCATGCACCATTAAGGCGTCGCCCGTCCTGCGATGTATCCGATCATACCTATTTGGATAACCAAGATTAAAAGACAAGTGGAAGTTGCTAAACGGATTGAGATTCTTGGGTGTAACAAAATAAAACCCTTCCGGTGCCTTGCCATCTCCTTGCTTGGTCTTAGGTCCTAAGCCTTTGGAACCATAAGTGCAAATTTTGTATGATTTGAACAAACCAAATCTGGTACCGCTTTTTACCCAGAGTTCCAATTCCATTGATTCTTTGAAGATTCTAATGAATATCGGACTGCCAAATGAGAACTGCTTTGCCTGTAACTCCGCCAGCAGCAATGGCTTAGTACGAGAAATTGCTTTGCGTGATCGGCTACTCGAGGGAATTTGCGCTACGGCATCAATCCAAATGAACAATAGGAATAATGCAAAAACAAGTTTTCTATTCATTGTTTTGAATTCAACAGCCCGCGGTGCGGACCCGCATGCCTGATGGTGTGGGGACTGAGGGATGAAAACCCTCAGTTACCCGATTTATAACGTCAATTTTAATTGCTTCTTGTATCCCTAACTAGGCTTTGTACAAATGGTACAACAAGTACATAAAGGAGATAATGATGGTTACCAAAGTTACTACAGCAGAAGCAAGGAAATAATCCTTTTCATCGTGTTCGTGTGGGTGGTTGCCGAATTATCTATGAAATTCAAGATGATATCCTCGTGATTTTGAGTCTCAAAACTGGTCGGTCTTCAGCCCTTTGTCAGGCTATGCCATTTAATTATAATCTTTCTTCTTTGGGTAAAAGCATTAATGAATCACGTAAATTGCGAAATTTCTTGGCCTTTCGATTCACAGTTATTCTTCCAAAGATCGTTGGAACTCTGCCTTTTAAGTATGATTTTCTAATAGCGTTGTCCAAGGTATAGGCTAACATTGAACCGGAATCTAATAACTTCTTTGCTGATTTTTCATTTTTACGTAGGTGGTCCGTCCAGTCTGGCAACCTACTTAACTCCCTAAGTCCTGCATCAAGACCCCAAAGTGGGTACCTTAACTCACGTCTAGCATTTTTAAGTTTGTCTTGAGCAATTTTTGACAGCTCCCGCCATTTTTTTTCAGATATATCTGTTTGTGCATTTACAAGCATTCCCGTTGTCGCAACTATTTCGTGTAATGCTTCGCCTAAGCTTGATACATGCTCTTTTAGAATTTCTCGATGAGCTGACCTAAACTCGGCAGCCCGAGTTGATAGAATTGTAAGAAAAATTCCGGCTATTGATGCCGTCAATGCGATTAGTGCAGTAACGATAGCAATCTCATTTTTAGTCATATTTTTTTAGCCTAACACGTGGATTACCGTCAAAGGAGAAGGGTATGGAATTCTATATGAGCGGCGAAACTTGCAGCAGCGAACCAACAACAGTACTATTGTGGAATCGATTTGCACGCCAACAAAAAGTATGTCTGTGTGCTTGATCAGCTGGGCAAGGTTATCATTCATAAAAACATTAAGGCAACGCCGGAACATTTAAAATCACTGATCGAATCCTACAAAGAGGGGTTTGTGGTTGCGGTGGAGCGCTATATGGAAAAAACATTTTGCTAAAGAACGGTAAACGCTGAACTAAGAATACAAGCCGGTAGAGAATTTGAATCACCTGGAATACAGGATTTGTTTGTCAAAAAATCAGCATTAAGATTTTGGCCCAATCGTATTTTATCTATTGATTGAGAGACGGCTCATATGTGTTAGGAGGTTACCCAGTTTTCAGCATCTGCTAAACGATCAAATATTTCAAAATGCCAGGTTGAGTTTACTTGCATCGATCGATTTACATAGTACTCAAATATTTTTTTCAGTTCTGGATCAGTCCCCACTAAGGCAAGTTTCAAGTTTGGCAAATATGAAGTACCAACTTTGTCATCTTCTGATGCTAAATCCAACTGCTCCTCACTAACTACAGCCTGATCAATATCCATTGCATCCCAAATTAGGTATTTAATATTATCAACTCTAGCGTCACCGTACACTTCACGATTTGCAGAATCAATTGCCTGGAAGTCAAATTTTCCAGTGAATTTTAAGTATAAACCTTTTTTCTTCCAAGAAACTTCAAACGGCATTTTTTATTTCCCTCCTAACGCCTGGTTTCAAAGGCCCCCGGCAAGGTTATGATGTTCACAAAGGATTTGCCAGGAATTATAATATTTGAGCTAATCGAAGGCAGCATGGCGGCCCACTGCAAATCCTTGTTTATAAATTTAAAAATATTAGATAGTTAACTCAAGAAGGATTCTTCAATCTATCAACTCTTTTTCCTCCAAACGCATATATAGCTCTTGTACCACTTTCTGCATTACCCCCATGTCTGACACCTTGAGGAATTAAATATTCATCACCTGGATTAAGAATGATTGTCTCATTTTCTAGCTCTAAAACGTACCTTCCTTGAACAACAACTATGTACTCATCGTATTCATGTGAATGAGATTCTGATTTTGCGTTTTGTTTATATGTCCAAAATGCCATTTGGCTATTATCTGCACCATCAAAAACAAAACCTTCTATTCCTGGAGTATATTGGTGGCTGGGGTCTACTTTGTTTATTGGATTTTTCATGAACTCAGGAAAATCTTTCATGGTCAGTTTTCAGTTTTTATTTTACTTTCTCATATTTAGTGATCATATCTGCTGTATAGATAGATTTCATATCGAGGTCTAAATTGCAATAATGTTTTAATTGGATCGGTTTTATTTGTTGGCATTACGATTATAGTTACAGCAAATCAGCTATGTTTTTATGGTACATCGATTCATTTGCGCAGATTAGCTGCTTTTTGCGATTTAAAGCAGTGTATTGTAGTTAGTGCTCGAATGGAAAATCGTTAAACCCTTATCCAGCCTTGTGTCAGATATGGGAAATCAGTTTGAAGATTAACGGGCTTTCAGCGATCAACTCTCAGCCGGTCTTTGCCTGTCATGGTAATGTTTAGGTTGAATGCTGAAAGCAGTCATCCGGCAGGACGAAAAGGTGATTGCTAAAATCATACTTTCGGGTGATGACTCTTAATTTTCATTTGGTACCCTGTAATTGATTCGCTAATTCTGGTTAAATACCCCTTCAATTGGTAATTTATTGCTCTTTGACCGGAGTCGAATCTCCTTCCTGTAGGCTGATCGGACCATTACCGGATGGTGATACCAAACGAGTACTTTCCGATCAGAGCAGCCCTGATCATACTGACCAAATGAATAGCTTGTGAATGGAGCAGGGAGGATAATCGCTGCATTGCCATCTGTCCGGGCTTGGTAAGAGCCTTACTAGTTGCAGGTTTGGTGGCAGATCGGGAGAAACAAGGTTATTTTACGGCTATACATTTGTTTAGAACATCACCTAATTCTTGATAATCCGATCGTTGCAGAAACCGGATTGGTAAGTAAGCCCTTGTTTTTTCTTCAGGGACGAGCGTGAGCACTCGTTGAAAATGATTCGGCTAAATACCAGTTCCATGATTAACTTATTCAATATTCGTCATTCATCAGCCAGCAACCCATTTACCCGGAGGTGTTTTGAATCGATCAACTCAAACTGTTCCCGTAAAGCACGGATTTGCCATTAGTGACTATCATGACACCAAAGCTATCTATAAACAACTGGATGAACTGTTGAAGCTGCCGATTCGAGCTTTAAGCAGAAAATCAATGGATCAGTACCTACAGTATTATGAGAAAAAGTGTCAGCTATCCAAATCGATGATCGACCAAGCCATGGAATACATTCCGGGTGGAGCGCAACATAACCTGGCTTTTAATTACCCTTTCCCCTTGGTATTCACAAAAGCCGAAGGTGCTTACCTTTATGATCTGGATGGAAACAAATATATTGATTTCCTGCAAGGGGGCGGATGCACAGTCCTGGGCAGCAATCCTGAAGTTGTACGAGAACAGGTTATTGATTTACTTGAAAGTTGTGGTCCAATCACGGGTCTTTTTCACGAGTTTGAGTTGAAGCTTTCGAAAAAAGTATCGGAACTAATGACTGGAGTGGATATGCTGCGTATGCTGGGCAGCGGGACAGAAGCGTGTATGGCTGCCATTCGGGTAGCTCGACTGGCCACCGGCAAGAAAAACATAGTAAAAATGGGAGGTGCCTATCATGGATGGAGTGACCAGTTAGCCTACGGTATTCGTATCCCCGGCACCAAACATTTGGAATCCCACGGAATTCTCAAGCATTGTTTTAAACACACACAAGAATTCTTACCCAATAACATCCAATCCTTGGAAAGAACCCTTTGGCGCAATAAACTTCGGGGTGGAACTGCAGCCGTTATCATAGAGCCTGTTGGTCCTGAAAGCGGCACCAGACCTCTCGATTTTGATTTTAACCGCCAAGCCAGGGAGTTGTGTGATAAATACGGAGCCTTGTTGATATTTGATGAAGTGGTGACGGCATTTAGAATCGGTTTGGGCGGGGCCCAGGGGTATTTTAACGTCATTCCCGATCTGACGGTATTGGGTAAGGTAATTGCAGGTGGATATCCTTCAGCAGGGGGATTAGCCGGTAAAAAAGAATACATGAAATACCTCTCAGCCGGTATAGCCGGAGGTTCCAAAAAGGCATTGGTCGGTGGAACCCTGGCAGCCAATCCCCTTAGTGCCGCCGCCGGTTATTTTACACTATGCGAAATGGAAAAGGTCCAGGCTTCGGAAAAGGCGGGCCGTGCCGGAGATCTCTTAACCAAGGGACTGCAAAGACTTATCCAAAAGCACAAACTACCTTTTGTTGCATTTAACCAAGGATCGATTTGTCACCTGGAAACAGTGGGTACCATGTTGCTGAGTATCTCATGGAATAAACCGTGGAAAATCCCGGGCATCATTAAAGAGGCCAAAGCTCGCAAACATGTCATGGAAGAAATGGGAGCCGCTTACATGGCTGAAGGTTTGGTTACCCTTGCCGGCAGCAGGCTCTATACTTCCGCGGCTGATACTGATGAAATCATCGAAGAAGCATTGACGCGTTTTGACCGGATTTTCCGGAATATTGAATCTGAATAAGGTTTTGAGGAGAAAAGGATGGAGAAATATCAAAGGTATAAATTGCAAATTGTGGAATGCACCCAGTGGTTGTCAAATAATGGGTACTTTGGTGCTTTAAGGGGCACAGGCGGAAATGTTTCCATGCGTATTGAGGGGGAAGATACCTTCGCCATTACACCTTCCAGTTTGCCTTATGATCAGTTGCGACCGGAGGATATTTGTATTCTCGACTTTGATATGAAGCCTATAGAAGGAGAAAGACAGCCTTCCGTTGAATCCGGGTTTCACCTGGTAACTTATAAAAACAGGCCTAAAATCAATGCCGTCATCCATACACACCAGGTATATGCCAGTATTTTTGCTATTCTAAACCGGCCCATACCGCCTTTGTTTGATGAAGTCAGCCTGCATTTGGGAACCTCAATCGATGTAATCCCATACGCTCTTTCCGGTAGCGGAGATCTGATCGATAATGCCGCCACAAAATTGGGTAATATGTGCAATGCCTACCTTATCCAGAACCATGGAGCCATGTGTATGGCTTCCACCCTGGAAAAAGCCTGGCTTAACGTTGAACTCCTGGAAAAAACAGCTCGCATATATTACGGCGCACTTTCCATTGGAGGAGAAATAACACAGCTTCCTGAAGATATTGTTGGATTGCTGGATGAAATTCGTAAAGCAAAATAAATCCCCTGTTTGTACTAGTTACAATATTAATCCCTCATCGCAGATACCCGATACATCTGTTTGTAGCTTGCATTTTAAAATCCCATCTGTTATTCGTTGGACCAGCTTGATCCCGGTTAATATTCCATCTACCGGGACAATGGCTGGATCTGCTTTCTTTAAGGACGGCTTCAAACTGGATCTTGAACTTATCAGGTTTAACCTCGAGACAAGTAAGAACATCCATCATCGAAATCTTTCGTTTTAAAAGCCAGCAGATCCGACTGGTTTGATATACGCAAAACCGTATAACCGCCTCATTGCCGACTCGGAGTTAATTCGGAGTTGGCAATTGAATGGTAGGTATTTTTAACAGCTTTTCTTAGTTGTATAGTATGTAACCCCCAAAAAGGAGATGCCATGAACAGGTATTTAAAAGCTTTTGTTGGATTAACCCTGATGGTCTTTGTAGCCGGGTCATACGCCCAGGCGAAAGACATGGTTGAAACCAAGGAGTTCGGCTGGAAGCCGTCCCTGGAAAAACTGGTGAACATCAAGGCTGTGGAGTTCCATCAAAAGATGTTTCAAAAAATCGCTGATAAAAATGACGGAAACAGGGCTGCCGGTACAACAGGTTATGAAAAGTCCGCGCAGTATGTTTCGTTTATGCTTTCCTTAAGCGGATATGATGTCACTCTACAGGAATTTGAGTTCCCGTTTTTTCAGGTTTTAAGTGATCCCGAGTTTGAGCAGACAGCACCGGTTCCAACAGTATATCCTGCCGACGGCTTTGCCACCATGACTTACTCAGGCAGCGGAAACGTAACCGCACCTGTGGAATATGTTGATGTTGTACTTCCACCGGCGCCGGAACCAAATACCAGCAATAGTGGTTGTGAGCCTGCAGATTACGATTCTTTTACAGCCGGTAATGTCGCCTTGGTTCAAAGAGGAAGCTGTTCATTTTACGACAAGGCAATCAATGCCCAAAACGCCGGTGCCGTGGCAGTTATTATCTTCAACGAAGGGCAGGACGGACGGCAGGACGCGATTGTCGGAACATTAGGTGCACCCGAGTTTACTATTCCGGTTATCTTTTCCAGTTTTGCCATTGGAAACGAGCTGGCGGATGCGATTGACCCCAATGGAGGACCAGGCGTTGTTCAAGTGAAAGTAAAAACGGATACTCTTTCTGAAATCCGGATTACCCAAAATGTCATTGCAGAAAGTCAAAGTGGTGATGCAGCAAATACTGTTGTAGTAGGTGGGCACCTCGATTCAGTGCTTGTCGGAGCGGGTATCAACGACAACGGAAGTGGTTGTGCAACGATTCTCGAGACTGCCATGAAAATGGGCTGGTTTCACAAGAAACTCACCAACAAGGTAGTTTTCGCGTTCTGGGGTGCGGAAGAACTGGGTCTTATCGGATCGGAGTTTTACGTAAACAACCTCACTCCCGAAGAGCTGGGTAACATCAAACTATATCTGAACTTTGACATGGTGGCTTCACCAAATTATGTCCGATTCGTATTCGACGGTGACGGCTCTGACACAGGTATTTCAGGACCTCCGGGATCAGATTTCATTGAGCAATGGTTTGTTGATTTCTTCGGTGATAAACTTCTTGCTACAGATCCAACCGCACTGGACGGACGATCCGATTACGAACCGTTTATGCTGGCCGGAATACCAATCGGTGGCCTGTTTACAGGTGCAGGTGGTCTAAAAACAGAAGAGCAGGCTGCCATTTATGGCGGAACCGCTGGTGAGCCGTATGACAAGTATTATCATACGGAAAATGACACAACGGCGAATATCAATTTTGAAGTTGAGAACCAGATGTTAAAAGCCATCGCAGCAGCCGTTCAATTCTTCTCCGAAAACAGTCTGCCTGAAACAACTCCTTCCGTCCGGTCATTCTCTACTAAAGCTGCAAAAAGCTATGATTTGGACTTCAAAGGTCCTTTGGCCGTCAAATAACACCGGTTATTGCTGATCCAGTCTGTAAGCGAGCGCAGTGCTTTGCACCGCGCTTGTTCAAGCTTGTTTAATTTCAAATCCTACCGTAATCTCCGACAAACTCCTTCATTAAAAACAAATTCTGTTACCTTGATAGCTTGCAAAGGAGTTTCCATTTAAATCTTTGAATTCACATACATTAAGATTTGGAAAATCTGAAATAATCACTTTTGCAAAATCTGCTTCTAAGGTTTTATTGTGGTTTACATCCCATGTTAGCCCTGATGAATCGTTTTCAATATCAATTTCCAATACTCCGGCGTAAGTAACGAGACCGGGTTCAATCTTAAAATCTATATCTACTCTACATCTATGCTTGGTCGGTATAAATCCGTGAAATCGAGCATCACAAAATTTATATTCACCTTTTGGCATTTCTATAGCGTAATACTCATTTTTCTTTTCCGAGACAAAATTTAAATTGTATAAAAACTTCTTGTTTGCTGTTGTAAGATTTACATACGCCCCATTTAACGTTGCCCCGGTTTTTAAAAGTTTTACAATCACTACTCCATTTGGATTATTATCACCCAAGTAGTAACCCATTGGAATGTTGACAGTGCTGCAAGATGAGACAAAAAACAAAGCTGGAATTATCAACAGTATAAATCCATACTTCATATTAAACTTCATGCATCCTCCCAAAAATCTCTTGATATGATTTATCAAAATAATAGTTTGATTCCAAAATAGTGTTGGAGGATAGTCACACAAACTTCCCTTGTCAATGTCGATGATCTTTTCTAAACCGCTTTAGCAAACTATAACTGAAAAATGTTGATTAAAAAGAACAATCAATGGAAAGACGGTTTAAAGCCGCGACGGGAGAGACTCCCCTGTCCTACCAACAACGTTTAAGAATTGAGAAGGCCAAAAGGTTATTGGAACGAGCTAACCAGTCTTTTGAAGAGATAACCTACCGGGTGGGGTATGAAGACAGCAGTTCTTTCAGGAAAATCTTTCATAAACAAACTCACCTGACCCCCATGGGCTACCGCAAAAATTTCCAGAGAATCGCTATGCTGTAACATGAATGCGATTCCCCGGTATCTGGAGGATGGTTGCTTGCCTGTTCAGGCTTCAGGTATTAAGTTAAAACCAGCCTGCTGTCTACGCTTCGCTACGGAGGAATTTTGCCAGTGTATCCCCAATGATGTTGATTCCCAAAATACTCATGATCGTCACCAGAATTGGGAATAAAACAATCCACAGGTTTTCACCAAACAACAACGAGCGACGACCTTCTGCCAGAATTTTCCCCCAGGAAAGGTATCCTCCGGTTCCCAGCTCACCGAAGCCAATCTCAAAAGCATAACCCAGGGCTGATTCGATCAGGATCGTCGCACCAAATAAAAAAGTTGCCTGAACAACGATTTCGGAAATACAGTTCTTCCAGAGAATGTTGTAAAAAAGGATTTTTGCGGAACCCACGTTGGAACTCCTTAAAGCTACTACAAATCGCTTGGCTTTTAACTGCGAAACCCTGCTTTCGATAATTCTTGCGACAGAAGGTAAAGAGGAGATTCCAATGGCAAATCCTGCCATGGGAACAGCATAGGCTGCGACCAGCCTGGTTCCCGCAGAAGCTGCAGCCCAAAAGTTAAACACACCTAAAAGAATCAATACAAAAAACAATTGGGGGACAATTTCAAAAAACTGTGTAATGACCAGTGCAACGTTTCGGGCTATAACATTTTTCATCGTCAGTAACAGCCCTGTCGGAATACCTGCAATAAGCGCGATCATCGTAGCGATGGCAGCAACGAGGTAAGCATTCATGCCCCCCACAATCAGTGTTGAAGCGATATCTCTTCCTTCATAGTCAGTTCCGAGAAGAAAATCAGCCGAAGGTGAGACGCTTTTGGGAAAAGCAGTCATAATTGTGCGCTGATCAAAAAAGGCAAAATTGGATATGGCAAGACTGGCTGAGAGAAACATTGGAACCACCAAAATGATTCCCAGGGTCAACATGAAGTTCCTTTTGTAAAGTGAGAGCCCAACCAGGAAAAAAAACAAACCCAGCATCAAAACAAGGGGGATAGCAATACGAATGGAATTGGAATCAAAAAGATTGAATATCAAAAAAACAAACGGAAAAAAACCTATTGCCGGGATCGACTTTAAGATCCTGCTTCTATTTTCCCTGATCGTCTGGACATCTATTCGAACGCTTCGCCGTCTGTTTTTTCCGCTAAATTCGGTCATACTGATTATCCGGTATGTTGTTGATAAGTTTTATTCGGGTTTTTAAAAAAAAGACATCTCGTTTATAGCACAAAATTACATACAATTTCTATCACATATTGGTTTTTTTAAAAACGAATTTCAAGGGTTTAGCAGGATATCCGCACATCGAAACAATTAAGAAATCCAAATCTATTCCTGCGAACAATCGTTAACCGGCCGGTAATTGCAGTACTACCTTGGTGCCATGATCCTCGGGGTGGGAATCAATTTCCTTCGATTCGATTGTCAGGGTTCCCCCGTAAGCTTCAACGAATTTCCTTACCAAAGGCATACCGAAACCCGTGCCCGTTTCTCCGTTTGTACCAACCCTGCTTGTGGGTTTGCTGAGATCGAACAAGTCTCGCAGGATGGTATCAGGCATTCCGATTCCATAATCTTGAACACTGAGAGTTACCATTCCTTCTTTTCTAGACGCTGTAAGCTTAATGTTTGAACCCGGTGCCGAAAATTTTATAGCATTGGATATAAGATTGTTGATGACTGAATTAATAAAAGATACTTTTTCCACTTTTATGACAATGTCATCGGCAATGTTGTTATCAATGGTGATCTCTTTTTCCGATAGCTTTTGTCGTAAAATAGTATCTGATTCTGCAATCAGTTCATTTAACGAGAAGGAATCCAGTTCCAGTTTGGTTTTTTTCTCTTCCAACGACCTCATTGAGCGCACTAAATCAATGATGCTCATTCCATTTCTAAGTGTGGTTCGCATGTAACCGGCATAGGTTTCAAATTGTGCAAGATCATCCGATAAAAGTTCCAAAATACCTTGGATATTGTGAAAGGGATTAGCTAGATCGTGACAGAGAATATGAAGCAATTCCTTTTGTTCATTGCTTTGTTCAATAATCATCTCCCGACTAAATTTCAACTCCAAATGCGTGCGAACTCGAGCCAATAATTCCTGTGTTTCAAACGGTTTGGTAACGTAGTCCACAGCTCCTACTTCAAATCCTTGGGCTATGTCGCCGGATTCTGCTTTGGCTGTTAAAAAAACTACCGGTATATCCTTGGTTTCAGGGGATTGCTTCAAAAGCCTGCAAGCTTCAAAGCCGTCCATTTCCGGCATCATCACATCCAACAATATCAGATCCGGCAGAACTTTTTTAGTGATCTCCAATGCCTGTTTACCATTTCTACCTACATTGATTAGATAGTCAGCAGATTTTAAAATCGTCCCAAGCAACTGAATATTTTTTGGATTATCATCAACAATTAATATTCTTCCTTTCTCTTTTGATACTTGATTCATCTATTACTCCTGTTCCGCCAAATAAATCCTTTGGTTAATTATTGAATCGGATCTCAATATCATTTTATAGAGTCAATCAATTGTGAGTATTTTCGAAGAGTTTTCTCCAATTCTTCAATTTCAAATAATTCAGCCTGGTCTTTTAAGGTTCGTGCCCAATGAGACATCGCATCCCAGTTGTATTCATTTCCTATGGAAAGCATCAACTCTGCGAATTCTTCAATCTCATTGATTGTGAGAGTTTTTTCCAGTTCATCACAGGTTTTTAAATATCCGTTTAATGTTGCCAGCAACTCTGCGTTCCCCGATAGTGCCCCGTTTTTATGATGAACTTCTGGTACAGGTTGCTGAGCGGGCTTTTTATTCGGGGCTTCCTTTGTCTTGTATTCGAGATACTGAACCAGGCAACTTACAAGATCCAGACGACTCACCGGTTTCATCAGTACTGAATCACAGATATGTTGAGTCTTTTCCTGCTCTTGTTTCATAACCGAGGCAGTCACTGCAACAACCGGAATATGTTTGGTGGACGCATCAGATTTTATTTCAATTGTCGCATCCAAGCCGTCCATCACAGGCATTCTGATATCCATTAGAATCAAATCCGGTTTTACTTCACGAGCTCGGTCAACTGCCTCCTGCCCATTAGTGGCTTCCAGGGAGCCAATCCCGAGCTCACCCAAGTAATCCTTTAACAGATGACGGTTTGATTCCGAGTCATCCGCAACAAGCACGGTTGCAGACTTAAACTCCAAATTCGCCAGATCTACTGTTCTTAACGGAGAATCCTTCTCAGAGGTTTGCGACTGTCCAATATTTTCAAAGGTTACCGTAAACGTACTACCAACATCCACTTCACTTTCCACTGTAATCCGACCATCCATCATTTCAGTCAGTCGCTTGGTAATGGCCAGACCTAGTCCGGTTCCTCCAAAGCGGGTGCTTTGTCCGCTTTGTTGTTCAAACACTCCAAATATGGTTTCCAACTCCTTTTGAGGAATACCCATTCCGGTATCTTTAACTTTTACCTGGAATCTCGCGTTATCTTTTTTAGTTTTAGCTGATGAGAAATGGGCTGATAGTTGAATTTGCCCCTCACTGGTAAACTTAACGGCATTCCCTACCAAATTGAGCAATATCTGACGGAATCGTAACTCATCTAAAATAACAGCAGGTGGGACCTCATCATCAACCGAGATGGTCAGTTCCACATCTCTGTCGGCTGCCTTTTGAGAAAAAACCTTGGTGATTTCCCAAAAAACAGTACGAGGATCAAAAGCCTTGTATTCAATCTCCAGCTTACCGGCTTCGACCTTGGAGAGATCCAGAATATCATTTATTAAAGTCAGCAGAGATTTACCACTGGAATTAATAGAAGAAAGGTATTTTTGGTTCTGTGGCTCTTTGATTCTGCTTTCAAGAATTTCTGAGAACCCCAGTATGACATTCAATGGCGTGCGAATCTCATGGCTGATATTCGCTAAGAATTCACTTTTTGCCCGATTTGCAGCTTCAGCCTTTTTTTCTGCTTCCCTTCTCTCTTTGATCTCAAAATTCAACTTTTCAACAGCTTTGGATAACCCACTTTCATTTTTAAGATTCTCGTTTTCCAGAGCAATGATTTTGCGGATTATTATCCAACACAATGGAATCAGTATTAATACGGCTGTCACATACATTCCGATCAATTCGAAATAGTAGACCATGCTTTTTGATTCGATTACCGAGCTGATCGATTCTTGTTTCTCATTTACAGTTTCCAAATCAATATCCACACAAATGATATATTTTGAATCGCCAATCCTTTGAGCATACGCTAATCGTTTTTTATACTCGGAAATATAAAAGCCTCCTGTATATTCGACAAAACCGCCCCCATTTGCCGCTGCTTCAATCATCAATTGCATAAAATAACGTCCTCGAACATCCTGACGATTCAACATGTTTTTCCCCGTGAGCTCAGGATCAGTAGGAATCAAAACAATTTTACCATCCCTATCGGCAATAAAAACACGCCGATGCTGAGTCTGTGGGAATTTGCCGATTTGCATCTTTTTTATGAAATCGACAAATTGTTGTCTGAACTCTTCATCACTGATCTTATCCTTCAGTGATTTGGCGATGGAATCCACCTCGGCTTGAATCTGTAGCCTGGTAGTATCATAAATCAATTGGTTAAGATGACTCATCATCACTTGAGTCAACTCCTCCGATTTAATAAAATCAAAGATATTAACTCCAACTTCAAACACTACTATTAGCGCAATCAAGATAAATATCTTGCTGCGAATCTTAGCTTTTTTCATAAGCAATATAAGATTGAAACTAGCCAAAAAAAGAAAACGTTACTGGATTATACTCTATTTCTGAGGGTATTTACAAATCTTAAAAAAGACCGAAAGGCAGGCAAAAAGCAAGTTGAATTTGACACTTAACTTGGAAAACAATTCATTAAACTAACGAATTATTTATCAACACATTCGATACAGCGGGTGTGGGTGGGGTCTATATTAAGGCGGCGGGGATCAATATCTTCTCCACAAATATAGCACTCTCCGTATTCATCGGCTTCAATACGTCGTAGTGCGCCTTCGATTTTTACTAATTGTTGTTCGCGTCTTCGGGAATCCTCCAGAGCCATTTGCTGGGACTGCATAGCATCCATGCGGGAAAGCCGACCCATCCTTGTTTGGTCCAGCTCCACCGTTTCCTTCTGACTTTTAGACAACTCTTCCCGCTCCTGCAATTCATCTCTCAAAGTCAACAATTTCTGTTTAAAATGGCTTATATCCGTTTTATCCATGCTATTTTCGTTGAATGTGTAGTTCGTTTTCAATGCTTTCTATTGCCCGACCATATCTATATTGCGCCAGATGCCTTTTTTAAAGCGGAGCCAGAAGACGAAGCCGACAATAGCCCAGTAGAGACTAAGCCAGATCCAACCGTAAATGGCTGATTGATTAAAGGTTCTCAATATCAAAAATTGAACGGGAACAAATAGCCCACAGGCTCCAAAAATCGAAAACCACATCTTGAATTTGGTGTCTCCTGCTCCTCCCAATGCGCTTCCAATGATTATAGCAAAGGTGTCAGCTATTAGAAAAGAAGGAAGCACCATGAAAAAGGGTATGGCCGCTTCGGTAATTCTGGCAAAAGCCTCGGCATCACCGCTTTTAAAAAACTGAAGATAAAATTCCGGAAAAATAATAAAGGTACAACTCACCGCGACACCATATAAGGCGGCGACTTTTACTGTGTCCCAAGTAATGCTGACAACCGATTCCTGGTCTTTTCTTCCCATATATTGGCCGACCAGAATTGAGGTTGCCTGCCCGAAGCCTACAATGGGCATGAATGCCAGCATATTTACCGACAAGACGATATTGCTGGCTGCCAGAATATCATCCCCGTGTAAACCAATTAAAAATATAAAGGTTGTAAAGGCACTGACATCGATAAAAAACTGAAAACCATTAGGAGCCCCAAATCTAATCAGCTTTTTAAAAATCTGCCAGTTAAAACGAATGTATCGATTGACTGGAATCTTACGACTGTCTTTTCCTCCAAAGATAATGACTACATAAAACAGCACGATGAAAGCGTTAGACAACACGGTTGCTAATCCGGCTCCTTTTATTCCCATCTCAGGTAAACCAAGTTTTCCGAAAATCAGTATGTAGTTCAGAAAGATGTTTACAGCAGCACCCAGGAAAGAGGTATACATGACAACGTTAGTCCTGCCGCGACCCGAATAATAAGCTGCCAGTACATTCACCATAACAACCAGGCCGGCTCCGTACATCAGTACATCAAAATACAGCTTTTCCTGAACAATAACTTCAGGACTATGTCCGGAATTATCGATAATTAAATTACCAAGGGGAATAAACAACAGCAGGATCAATCCTGCAAATATTGAAAAATAAATCCCCTGCCAAAAAGATCTGGCTACATTATCGTTTTGCGACGCCCCGTAAAACTGTGCTATGAGAACGTTCACATATTGGCCGGTTCCCATAAAAAAGCAGATGAAAGCAAAACTTAAAACCATCGCGGGAACAGAGGCTGCGATTGCTTCCGGACTGTACCAGGATAGAAACATACGATCCGTGAACGTCAGAACGGTATACGAAGCGGTTGATGCCACCAACGGCAGGGAAACGCGGATTATTTCTTTGAAGTGTTTCATGCGCCCAAGATTAATTTAATGGGAAAAGGTCGAGTGTGAAAATGAGTCGTAAACCCTCACTGTATCGCAATTCAAAAGAGGAAGATAGCTACCATTTTAAATTTTACATTAAATCCCGGGAATTGAATTCAAAATCAAAAGGGGGTTCAATATTTAGACTTAAAATCATCATGCTAATGATTAGGTTTTACATGGTTTTGTCATTGGGAATGAAACCACGGAAATCGGAATGTTCGTTTCACATCACCTGAAACATCGCTTTTTGGCAGTTCAAAGAGGCTGATATCAGCAGTTGAAGTCAAGAAATCCTCAACTTATTGAGCTGTGGATTGTTATTGACCATGCCTTGATTTTTGCTAATTCGTTAATCACTGTGTTAAACAATGAAAAATTTGTTTTCTCTCATTTCAGCTACAAATGGGCCATCTGACATCAAAGGAGCAAATGAGTGCGGTGCAGGGTTAAGCAAGAAAGTTGACAAGGGCATTTTTTATCTGTTACCCAAGAGTACCGACTAACTGGTCGAAGTGTAAGCTGAACGGTCGGTCGCTGTTTTTGATTAATAAAACCAGCCAAATAACTTGTAGTATATATTCAATATGCCACCGATTCCCGAGCTGGAAGCCTTGCGAAAAACTCAGATCATGGAGGCTACAATTTTGGCCATTTCCATTCATGGCTACGCCAATGTGACCATGGATGAAATCTGTAAAGCTTCGGGTCTCTCTAAAGGTGGCCTGGCGCATTATTTTAAATCTAAGACCGAGTTGTTCATTGCTTCTTTTGAGGAGTTTTTCAATCGCATTTTTGAACGTAGTCGGGAGAACATGGCCCGGATTGCTGATCCCATTGAAAAAGTGCTTTCGTTCGACTGGTTGTACGATGAGTCGGACCCTGACGGCACGACAGGCTATCCGATTCTGTTTGATTGCATGTCCATTGCTGTCCATGAGACTGGTGGAGAGTATAAACGTTTGTATCACAATTGGGTGGAAAACTGGATTGACTTGTTACAGTCGGCTCTGGATGAGGCAATTGCAAAAGGCATGCTCTGCCATTTGGATTCCGAAGCGACTGCCAGGACAATCAGTGCCATTTATGACGGAATTGCGACCCGATGGTTTATCGACCATGAGGCTCATTCATCGAGGTGGGCTGTTGATTCATTCCAAAAAGCGATCAGGGGACTTTTGAATCCCTATCTTATTGGCCCAATCAATAAATAAGGAGAGATTATGACAGTATTTGAAAACACCGAGCAGCTATATTTAATACTTGGTAAACTATTTGAGACCCTGCTGGCAGATCCTGAAACCGGCCCTAAATTTGTTGAGTCTAAAATCAATATTAAGTTTACTATTGATAATCCTTCCGGAATGATCTGGTTGACAGATCACGGGAAGGTCATTTGTGGACCTGCCGATATCAAACCAACCATCGAAATGACCTTGAGCGGAGACACCTGCCACCTTTTCTGGTTACAAAAGATCTCGCTTCCCATTGCGTTGGCCAAAAGGAAAATTAAAACCAAAGGCCCCATACCCAAGGTATTAAAATTACTGCCAATGCTGAAGCCCGCCTACGCAGCTTATCCGGATATTGCAAGAGTCAACGGATTAGAAGTTTAAGGCCAGGTACAGTTTCAGGATATGTGTTTGTTGCAAACCAATCCAAATATTTCCCGATAGTCTTAGTGGGGCGTAACGTGGAAAGACTTATCAAATAATGAAAAACGATTTTAAATAGGCTACTACCATTGATTCCGGACTGGTATTGACATCCGTAACTACCTCGACCGGGATTGGGGGAGTGAGCGAATATATCATTAAAGGACAATGTGTATTATAACTTAAGCCAAACTACTTTTTGCCTTCAAACCCGAAACGGAGTTTTTTATGGCTACTTACACCGATTTAAACCTTGATCTGACCGCAGAACAAATATCGATTAAAGAAGAGACTCACAAGTTCGCCAAGGAAGTACTCAGGCCTGCCAGTCTTGAGTTGGATAAAATTGAAGATCCTGAAGCGATGATTAATCATCCGCTGTTCTGGGATACGATGAAAAAAGGATATGAACTCGGGTATCAGACAATGTTTATCCCTGATATCTGGGGTGGGATAGGACTTGACCCATTGGAGCTACACATTGTTTTAGAAGAGTTGGCCTGGGGAAGTGTGGATTTTGCCATTGGTCTCGGTGCCGCCTCTTTTCCGGCCTTTTTTGCCTCTATGCTGCCAACGGACCGTTTGGTAGAGGAAATCATTACACCGCTTTGCAGTGATACAAAAGCTTCCATTATTGGTTGTTGGGGTATAACCGAACCCGAGCATGGTTCGGATACCTTAAACCCGGGAACACCTGAGTTTAGAGATCCTGAAATATCAGGACAAACAACAGCTTTCTTGGATGGAGACGAGTGGGTCATAGAAGGACAGAAATCCGCCTGGGTTTCCAATGGAACCATTGCTACACACAGCTTGGTCTACCTGACAATTGATCCTTCCATGGGCATGGCAGGTGGTGGTATTGCTATTGTGCCGTTGGATTTACCGGGTGTAAAGAAAGGCAAACCGTTAAATAAGATGGGACAGCGGGCCTTAAACCAGGGGGAGATCTATTTCGACAAAGTGAGAATTCCCAAGGATTATATGTTAGTAGACCAGGAAAGCTATGAGATGATGCTGGATATTACCCTGGCAGCCGCCAATGCATCCATGGGGGCCATGTTTACAGGAGTTGCCCGTGCGGCATATGAAGAGGCTTTAAAATATGCCAAGCAGCGGGTTCAGGGAGGAAAAGTACTTTTTGAACATCAGATTATTAAACACAAGCTGTTCAACATGTTCATGAAAATCGAAGCCGCTCGTCAGCTTTCAAGGTCCGCTCTCATCTACAACATGAACAATACGCCTCCCCAGACACAGTATTCCATAGCGGCCAAGGTTTTCTGCACCAACACTGCGTTTGAGGTTTGCAGTGAAGCCGTGCAGATCTTTGGTGGTAACGGTGTCAGTCGGGAATATCCCATCGAGAAATTCTTCCGTGATGCCAGGGCATCAATGTTAGAGGATGGGGCGAATGACTCGTTGATGTTAACGGCAGCACACCTGTTATAATATTTTAGATTTTAGATTTATGATTTATGATTTTCTGTTTTGTGAAAGCTTAGCTTTCTACCTCATATTTAGAAAATCTGGTTATAAATAATTCGCAGCCAATTCTGTGAATCATATTGAAGAGCTGTCACATAACAAAGCTCCGGAGGAGCTTGATACCGGAAACTCTTATTGTATCAGGGGATTGATTTAAGATTTGAACAGATGTTTGTTGTATTTTTACTCACAAAAGGGACCGACACATGAAAACTGTCTTGATCACAGGAAGTTCTGGATATATAGGTTCAAAGCTGGTTGATAGTCTGCAGCAAAATGCACGGGTGGAGCAGATTATTGGCTTGGATCTTAAGCCCGCACTGAAACCACATTCCAAACTGCATTTTTATTGTCGAGATATACGAGAACCTTTAAACGATCTGGCTAGCAAGCATGATCTAGACACCGTGATTCATACCGCCTATGTCCTTCCTCCACTTCATGATAAAAAATTGATGGAGGATATAAACATCAATGGGACAAAAAGTGTGTTGGCCCTCTGTGAAAGCTCTAAGGTATCCCATCTGATCTATACCAGCTCTACTACCGCCTATGGCTTTCATCCGGATAACCCGGTGCCTATGGACGAAACCCAGCCGCTTCGAGGCAACGAAGATTTTACCTATAGCAAGAATAAACGGGAGATTGAAAGTCTATTTGAAGACTTTGTTGCAACCAACAGGGATATTGCCACAACCATCCTCAGGGCCAGTCTTGTGATTGGTCCTACCGCTGACAATCCTGTTTCCAGGTACATCAAAAAGAAAATCGCCATACTTCCCAAAGAAAACGCTGCTATTCAGTTTGTGCATGAAGACGATCTGATCAAAGCCATTTTGTGGTGTCTGGAGAAGAAAATATCCGGTGTATACAACATTACAGGGGAGGGGGCTGTGTCCTTTCCCGATATGGTTACGGCGATGGGCAATATTCCGGTGCTTTTACCTTTTTCATTGTTGAAAATCCTGAATGAGGTGGCCTGGAAGTTCCGATTAAAAGTTTTAACTGAAACCCCCAGTGCAGGACTGGCCATGATAAGATACCCGTGGATAGCGACTGCACGTAAGTTCGTCGATCAGACCGGTTTTCAGTTCCAATATAACAGTCAACAGGCATTCGACTCGTTTGCCAGGGAGGGTAACCCGTGAAAAAGTCAATTTTGATTACCGGTGCAGCCTCGGGTATCGGCAGAGCTACGGCTGTTCTTTTTGCAGAGAAGAACTGGTTTGTCGGTTTGACGGATATCGATGAAGCTGCGTTACAAAGCCTGCAACAGGAGATTGGCAAGGAAAACTGCTGTATTTGCAAAGCAAACGTGACCAAACTTGAAGAATTGAAAAAAGCTGTTGAGGTGTTTTCATCTTATACCGCGGGTAAAATGGACCTGCTGTTTAATTGTGCCGGTATTTTACACATGGGTTTTTATAATGAGATCGGCATAGAACATCATGTAAAAACCGTTGAAGTGAATCTATTGGGAGTAATGTTGGGAATTGAAGCCGCATTGCCTTTGTTAAGGAAAACGGAACATTCACGAATTGTTTCCATGAATTCAGCTTGTACTTTGTATGGCACACCCGAAATCGCCGCTTATTCGGCAGCCAAATTTGGTATTAAAGGATTGACTGAAGCATTGAATATTGAATTTGACCGCTTTGGAGTCCACGTTTGTGATGTGATGGTTCCATACGTAGATACCCCATTACTGGATAAAGAAAGAAAAGCCGCCAGCGTTGAGAAACTGGGTATAAAAATCACCCCGGATCAGGTCGCTCAACTGATTTGGAAATCCACGTTCAAAAATAAGGTCCACTGGACTTACAAAATGAAACCTTTTCTATTTCTGACCTGGTTGTTTCCTTTTGCCCGCAAATCAATTGTTAAGATTCTAACCGGAATGTAATTCCAATGGCAGACGTCGACAGGTCCACCATTGGAATTAAGTCTTTATTCCTCACTACCCGTATATTCCGGTAGTGCCCTTGAATCCTCAAAATCTGGTGCGGCAGCAATTTCTATACTTGAACCAAAAAGGACGAACTTTTCGATTTCCTGTTGCAAATTATTGGATTGATTTAAAAGCACATCAGAAGAGGCGGCTGTCTGCTCGGAGATCGCGGAATTCTGCTGTACCGAGTCGTTCACCTGTGAGATACCCTTGAAGATTTCGGAAATTCCCGCGCTTTGCTCCTGTGAAGCTCCGGCAATACGTGAAACAAGGTCATTTGATTTTTCAACTTCGACGACAATTTCCTTGAGTATACCGGCGGTTTGACCTGCCCGTTCGACGCCAAGCTCCACTTCTTTCATTGACGATTCAATAAGGGAAGAGGTGTTTTTAGCGGCTTCAGCACTGCGAGCCGCCAGATTTCTGACTTCCTCTGCAACCACGGCAAATCCTTTCCCATATTTTCCGGCCCTGGCAGCTTCAACTGCTGCATTCAGTGCCAACAGATTGGTTTGGAAGGCTATTTCATCAATCACCTTGATAATTTTGGTAACGTCGAGACTAGTCGCATTAATCTGGCTCATGGATTGTTGCATCTCTTCCATTTGACTGTTTCCACGATTGACCATTTCCAGGGTGGCACCGGAAATCTGTTCGGCTTCTTGAGAGAACTCGGTATTCTGTTTTGAATGATTCTCAATCTCTGCGATAGAAGAAGAGATCTCTTCCAAGGTTGCTGCCTGATTCCCTGCACTGTTGGACAACAGTTCCGCCGAGTTTGAAAGCTCCCTGGCGCTGACTTCAACCGAGACAACGGTTTCTTTAACTGTTTCAATGGTGGAGCTGAGCATGGAAACTGAGCGGTTGATTCTGCTTTTGATGTTGTCCAACTCACCTTTTAGCTCAATCACAATTTGTTTGGAAAGATCACCCTGTTCAACTCCTCCCATCACATCGCTGATGCTTAGAAAGACCGACTGCAAACTGTCAATGAGTTCATTCACGCTTGCCCCCATTTCTGCTATTTCATCTTTTTTATTAATGGCAAACTTTTCATCGAATTTCCCTGCCGCAACTCTGTTCATTAATCGGATCATATGTTGAATCGGTTGCGTTAAGATCTGCTTGATAAATACCGTAACCACGGCAACAGCAACCAGGATAAACACAAGGGAAATAATAAGCGTTGTAATCAGGATCTGATTTTGAGCCTCTAACAATCGAGTATTATCGTAGGTTAACACCATACCCCCATAATATTCCTCTTCATATTCAAAGGGTACAAAAACCGATACTTCATCGCCATGATCAAGAGAATCAAGCTTTTTACCCTCCACCAGGGGTAGAAACTTCGCATCAAAAACCAGATTCTCATTCCTTGCAGCATTTTTTTGGACAATTTCGTTGTCTATCCGCTCAATTATGACAATCAAGTTATTATCCTTGTTTATAAACATCAGTGAATTCAGATCATCTTTGGAAGCCAGAATAGAGGCAAACTTTTGGTAATGAATAATTTGTACGAACAGATCGATTGTTTCTTTGATATTCTTTTCGACGTTTTCTGTCTCATCACCAATTCGTGTCTTTACGCGGTCCCTCAAATCAAGATAGGGAGATTGGGAAAGATTTTGGGCTCCAAGTATAAACTCGTTTTTAAAAATGGATCGGATTTGCATCGCCTGTAGAATGGCAGAAATCAATTGAATCACAATAATTAAAGCCAGAATGCCAAATACGATTTTGCTTCTTATGGTCTGTAACATATTCCCTCTTCATTTCACTTCAAGGATAGATATTTGATTGGTTTCAAACACAACAACAAGTTATTTGATCCGGGTTTGCCTGGCATCAAATTCGCTGAGTTTACCAAGGTTGAAGGTGCTTGGAACAATCAGTGCAGGTCGCCCATCCTGGTTGATCGTTTTCCGGTGCTATCTATTCAATTTATAACGGATTGAATGTAAAAAGGATAGCTGCACCAATGGACTCCCCACCAATGAATGCCTTTACAAACACCACTCATCTGCCGTGAAGTAATCCTCAATCAAACAGGCAGCCAAAGCTAATAATAAAATATAATGACAAACAGATCTCACTTAGATAAAGCGCTTAATAGACATGGAGCTGGACTGTTGTATGAAAAGGTGGGATAATAGATGCAATTTTAGACTACCTGCGGTTTGTTGTTACTCTTCTTTTTTATGCCCCATGCATTCCCGGGGTAACATTTAAAAGGCTCCATTCATAATCAGGACGTAAACACCAACAATCGATCGATGATATTCAATCCCCAAAAACGTAATGACAGCTTGGCCTCTGCGAACGAAAACGACCATGCCAGGGAAAAGCGGGACCGTCTTTATAGGTTCAATGCCATAGAGGTCCCCCGAGCCCGTTTTGGTGGGAATCTGATGTTAACAGCGCTTTTGGCCATCCACAATTACCTGTTGTTTGATTACTTCAGCTGGACACCCGTTATCACCTTTTTTATATTCATAATGATTTACTCCCTGGGCACATGGTGGATGCTTGTCAAACATTATCACGGGACAAGCGATTTCGACTTGGGAACTGTTATCCTCCTGACGGATGTATTTACCTATTCCTTTCTTGTGTATTTGTCGGGCGGCAACGAGAGTTGGCTCTTTTTCGTCTATAGCGTTCGAGTGGCAGACCAGATTTTAACCAAGTTCAAACGAGTGCTGTTGTTCGCTGTTTTCACCCTTGTAAATTATACCGGCCTTATGTTGCTCCTTTGGTTCATAAAAGGAGACGATTTCAATCTTGCCCTGGCTTTCGTAAAATTCCTGGTAATTCTTGTGTTTAATAATTATTTGCTGATGATGGTTCCCATAGCGGAGAAACTGCATCGCAGGGCTCTTGCTTCGGTAAAAATGGCCAAAGTAGAGATTGGCAATCGTAAAAAAGCTGAAGAAAAGCTGAAAGAGGTGAATCAGGAGTTAACCAAATCCATGGAAAAGACAAGAAAACTGGCCCTGGATGCCGAAGCGGCCAACATTGCAAAAAGTTCTTTTCTGGCCACCATGAGCCATGAGCTTCGTACACCGATGAACGGCGTCATCGGCTTTACCAATATGCTGTTGGAAAGCAATCTTGACAAAGAGCAAGAGGATTTTACCAAGACGATAAAAAGCAGTGGTGAATCTCTACTGTCGATCATCAATGACGTTCTGGATTTCTCAAAAGTCGAATCAGGCGAACTGGATCTTGAAAACATCGAATTTGATCCGGAACTTGTTCTGTTTGACGTTTGCAACATCGTAAATCCAAAAATCGAAGAAAAACCCGTTGAACTACTCTGTTCTATCAATGACGAAGTACCTTCACTGGTTAAGGGTGACCCGTTGAGATTTAGACAACTGCTCACCAATCTGCTGGGAAATGCCACAAAATTCACAGACGCCGGGGAGATCGAAGTTAAATTGGAGTTGGAAAAGGAAACAGAGGATTCGGTCTCGATTCACACCACGGTAAGGGATACGGGAATTGGAGTTCCTGAAGATAAACTAACATCCATTTTCGAACCGTTTCAACAGGTAGATGGCTCTGTAACCCGTAAATTTGGTGGAACGGGACTTGGTTTGTCGATTTGCAAAAAAATAGTCAGAAAAATGGGTGGAGATGTATGGGCAGAGAGTCCGGTCAAAATCGAAAAAGATTCCCAGTTTCCCGGCAGTATATTTCATTTGAGAACTGTATTCGAAAAGCCTGACGGCAACCGAAAAAGCCGATTCAATCCTGTTTCTCTTAAAGGGAAGAAAGTGCTTGTTATTGATGACAACGAAACCAATTTAAAACTCATGGAACATTTGCTTACTTCGGTTGGTCTGAATATAACAATGCTTAGTTCCGGAAAGGAGGTGGTGGATATTCTGGAGAAGGCTCATAAATCAGGTAACCCCTTCGATCTATGTATCAGTGACATACAAATGCCGGGTATGAGTGGTTATGATGTGGCGTCTGATGTTCGAAGTTCGCGGGGAGAGGCTGCCAATATACCCTTGATGGCTATCTCTTCTGCCATCGATCGGGATGCCCAACGATGTTTAACATTCGGTTTTAATGGTTTTCTCACCAAACCTGTTTTTAAACAAAAGCTATATCGAATGCTGGAAAGCATGTTGGGGGAATCCGAAAAAGGCGGACATCTGGTATCTCCTTTGGCCAAGAAAATCCAAACTCAATACACCGTGATCGAATCTATCAAAAGATCCGCCAGAATACTGTTGGTTGAAGACAACAAGGTTAATCAGAAGCTGACAAACCTTATGCTGGAAAAAGCCGGATACCTGGTTGAAATCGCAAACAACGGATTGGAAGCAGTCGAAAAATTCAGTACCGCCGAAGGAAAATTTGACTTGATTTTTATGGATATTCAGATGCCGGAAATGAACGGATATGAGGCGACTCGAGAAATCCGAAGAATTGAAGGAGAAGATATGAATAATCACGGTAATCTGACCAGGTATGGCAACGAGGATTCTATAGCCCATGTTCCGATCATTGCCATGACGGCTCATGCCATGAAAGGTGACCGAGAATCATGCCTGGAGGCAGGTATGGACGATTATGTATCAAAACCGATCAATCGCAAAAAAGTATTCGAAGTTTTGGAAAAGTATATATTAGGCGGATAACATATCAGTTTGCCGACCATTCGCAGATTGTTAATCGGTGTTCCGTTGAAAACAATCGATTAACTTCCGTCAGTTTTAGAATAGACATCTCCTTCGCACTTGATCCTGCCCTCTGCAACCAGCAGATCAAGATTTTTTTGAATCATCCTGCCCTCAAAAACAAACTGCAGATTTTTATCGGGCATTTTATGTCGATAAAAAGGAGATGCTGCCAGCAGGTCCGCAAATGAAATGGAATCATTAATTAAATCAAAAATTTCCTCCTTTCTTTGTTCGAAAATTGCCAGATAGCTATCAAAAGCCTGGTCTGCATCCTTGGCAGGGATGGGAGGTTTGTGGGAACTGCAGACCAGATCATACGGGTACTCCCGCACTTTTCCAATACTCTGTTTGAACAGTTCGATATCTGATTCCGGGTTGCCGTACCAAGGACCAAACGAATCAAAATCGATATCGGTCGTCAGCAAGACTGAATTTTGGAAAAAGAAGCAATAGTGATCATCAAGATGTCCCGGAGCATGAATTGCTTTCAAAGACGGCCCGCCAAGATCGATGATATCGCCATCTGCAAATCGAGAATCAGGGAGTCGCAACGGTTCCAGATTGAGTACTTCCTTGACCCTTTTTATCCAGTGT
>JANQLH010000100.1 GCA_028280735.1 SAR324 cluster bacterium
GTCCATAGAAGATTCAGCAAACGAGGCTTCCGTTAAAATCGCCCGGGCGAAATTCGATTGCCTCAGATTGGTTTTTGTGAAATTTGACCCCTCCAAAACAGCTTCGGCAAAATTAGAATTGGCAAAACTGCTATCACGAAGGTTTCCTCCCCTAATGACAGCTTTGGAAAAATCAAACTTGTCCAAGGCTATATGACTCAAATAACATCGATTGCAAATTTTATCTTTTTTAAATCTTTCAAGTGTATCAGTTAGACAGATACCGACAGATCCTTCTTGACATCGCTCTCCTGTTACCCAGGTTGCATCTGTCAATTCCGCCTGCGTCAAATTGACGCCGCTGATATTCGCACCAGAGAGATTTGCCTTATCAAGAACAGCATTTGTAAAATCAGCGTCGGATAAATCGGAATCCATGAATCGAGCACTGGTCAAATCACTTCCCTGAAAGTCTGATGCTTTCAATTGTGCTCCGACAAAAAATGCTTCCTGAAGATTCGCAAAAGGAAGGCTGCATTGTGGACAGTTTCTTGTGGAAAGGGCATTCACTTGAATTTGAGTAATGCATTTCCCGTATGAACCTCTTATACATTTCTCCCCGTTTACCCAGGTAGCATCTTCAAAGTATGTCCGGGTGAGTTCTATTTTAGCAAGGTTGGCACCAGTTAAATTGGCTTCTCTAAGATTGGCTTGATTGAGAGATGATCCCGAAAGATCAGCTTTTTGCAGATCAAGCCCAAAAAGATCTGCCCCTTCCAAGTTGCATTTTTTGCAAACATTTGTTTCTTTCAGCCTTTGCACATCGCCGGCATTAAAAGCCGACAACCAGCATACACCTAAAATAAAAAAGCTTTTTTTTACTATATTTAAAATGTTCGCTTTTTTGATGATTCGTTTCCTCTTCATCTTTCACCCTGCAACAATTTCACAAGACGATGTTTTAACAACCATGTGGTGGCAGTTAACCGTAAATCCTTAACGATACAACCTTATCGGTCACTCGTATAATCGTTCAACTAAAATCGTAAACCGGATCTGCTTTTATTGGGTTAAAGCTGTTTGATCAAAAGACTATTCTGCCTCAAGTTCAATCTATGTCACACGAAGTCTGATCATGATTATAGCGTGAAATCTTTGATTCTTGTATGAAAACAAGATTAGGTGATTGGACAAGATATGGCGATAGCAATTGATACTTCATGTCTGTCAATCCGCTTTTAGATTTCTTTAATTCAGGATTCAGGCATTTTCATGAATACATTTCAATACCCGTTTTCGGGAAAGACTCCGGAGCTAATAAAAGAGGTTCTGGTAGAAAACGATGGAACAATCGTCTATCCCACAGAAACTTTTTATGCGTTGGGGTGCGCAGCAAACAATTCTGTTGCGGTGAACAAGGTTTATCAATTGAAAAACCGAAGTCGTACAATGCCTTTGCTGGTATTAGTGGACGACTGGGAGATGTTGTATCAGTACACTGGACCCATTCATCCGGCACATCTTGAAATTCTCAGGCGTCACTGGCCGGGCCCTTTAACCGCAATATTGCCCCATAAAGGCGGCTTGGCAAAGGAACTCAACATGAACAGTGAATTCCTGGGATTTAGAATGACTTCCTCGGAAATCGCCAAAGAGCTGATCCGGCTGGTCGGAATGCCTTTAGTCGGCACAAGTGCAAATATCAGCTCTCAAAAGGAAACAAATGAAATCGAAACCGCCCAAAAAACCTTTGGAGATTCCGTCGAGATATTTGTAGATGGTGGTAAAACCCCCGGCATCAAACCTTCTACCTTGGTTGACATGACTAAGGAAACTTACAAGGTTGTCAGAGAAGGCATGATATCAATATGATCAAATTCGTTTCCAGCCAAACGTCTAATAAGTTATGTTTTCACTGCTAATACAATTAGCTATCAAAATTGTTGTTTAAATCTCCCAACCACGCGGGATTCGTTTTTAATGTGGAGCGAGGATGTCTAAAAAGAAAAAGGTTGATTTCAAAGAAATAGGTCTGGACATCGGAATTATTCTGGCCAGACAGTTCTATAAAACCGAGTACTTACACTATGGATATTGGATTGACGGTCTTGAAGTTGATTCTTCAAACGTGCATGAAGCCCAGGAAAACTATGCACAACTGATCCTTTCTCATATTCCCGAGGGCGTAAAAACCATTCTTGATGTCGGATGCGGATCGGGCAAGTTTGCCCAAAAGATGTTAGATAAAGGTTACCAGGTGGATTGTGTCTCACCCAGTCCAAATCTAACCAAGCATGTTCGCCGGTTGGTAGGAGATCGCAGCGAAATATTCGAATGCGGTTACGAAGATATTTACACTGAAAAGAAGTATGACCTCATTCTTTTCAGCGAGAGTTTCCAATACATTCCATATAGAATCTCCATGCCCCTGAGTATCAAATTACTCAACAAAAAAGGATCCATCCTGGTATGTGACTTCTTTCGGAAAAAAGTAGAGGGCACAAGCCCAATCGGTGGAGGGCATGATTTGGAAGAGTATTATGAATACGCATCCAAGCTGCCTTTAAACAATATTGTAGATTTGGATATAACCAAAGAAACAGCACCAAGTATTGATATTGTTGATGATTTCTTAACCAACACCATGGTCCCTATCTATAATCTGATCTTTTATGTATTGGATAACAATTATCCAAAGTTTGCAAAATTTTTGCGATGGAAATTTAAAAAGAAGCTGAAAAAAATTGATTATAAATATTTACAGCGTAAAACAAATGCTGAAAGCTTTTCTCGCTTCAAATCCTATCATTTGCTGGTTTATGAAAAGACTTGATCAGCTTTACCTTTTTTCTAATTGAAGATCCTCTGCTTCATCAGATCATAGAACTCCAACCAGTTCATAACCCTTGTCCAGGATTGATCCTGCAACTCTTTATTGTGGGGTCGATCCATCAGGTAAACTTGTGACTCGGGAAAATTTGATTTTATATCAAGACAATTTTTAGGATGATCATCAAGAAAAATTATTTTCGATCCCGGTTTTGTCAGTTCTTTAATCTTTTGGGATTTGGTGGGATAATTCTCATCACCAAAATTAAAATGCCCAGCCAGATGCAATCCGGAATATTCCAATCCATGAAGGGTTAGGTTCGCCACCCGGGAGCTGTACTGCGCATTAGGAATGTTTGTGACAAGATGGAGTGGAAAAGCTGACGAAAGGTTATTAAAGCTTTCTTTTTCTGCAATTAACGGCATGCTGCTGAATCGATCGCTATTTACAAATCTACTCCATACTTCTTCAATATCAAGGGATTTAAATTCCTCTCCCATCTCCCAACTTTTGAGAATATAATTGGTTGGCAGGTCCGGTAAGTAGAAATCCCTGACGAAATCCACAAAGGAGCTTTCAAAATCCAGGATCACTCCGTCAATATCCAGATATAACTCAATCATAAATCATCCTTCGATTGGAATTCATTGTAATTAAAAGTTTCAAGGAGCAGCCTCTCCGTTTGTCATCATACCAAATCTGAAAAAGGATACCGGAGGAATACATGGTGATGAAAGACCAAAATCAATCATTACCCGATCTAGCTTAAAATTCGCATTGTTTCCCTATGCCAAATCGATTTTCTATGGTAGCCAATAAACCAGGAAAATCCCGGACGACTTGTCTATCGAAATCTAACCAATAAGCCTGTGGAAATGAAAGCAACAGAACCGGCCAACTCTTTTACGATCAACATAAACAAAAAGAAATATATGTTCAAATGCCCCGATGGGGAGGAACATGTCAGGGCAATCGAAGACAAACTGACATCTACCATTGCTACTGTTTCCGGTGAAGAGCCGGGACATATAATGTCGGATTATGCTGTTAAAGTAGCATTGCTTCTAGCTGATGATGCCATTTGCGAAAGAAAAAACCGGAATCGTCAAGTTCATGAGATTGAAGAAAAAGTCGCTCCAATGTTAGAAGAATTGGACAGAGTACTGGGAAATGACGGGCAATTTTAAGTAGACAAGGGTTTAGCTACCGGTTAGAATAAGTGCAACTTAAGATTGATAAGTAATCTGCCCTGTTCGTGGAATTTAGGTAAAATTGAGCCGTTTCTAACATTAAGGGACTGGTCACTGTTAGCTGTGTGCACGCCCAACTCATTGGGAAGCCTAAAGTTATTACCCACTACTCCCACCTGGTCTTGCCAGGTTCAATTAACCCCTAAATCACGGCAGGGCGGTCCTCACC
>JANQLH010000105.1 GCA_028280735.1 SAR324 cluster bacterium
ATTTTTAGCCAGTAGCTCCATTTTTTGGCAATATTCATCGAGGATGTCACTATTAAGACGTCAAAATCACTTCGATACTCATAGACAATCCCATCATCCCCGGTGTATCGGTCTTCAACCCAATCACCTCTTGCGTGGCTGCCAAAGAGAAGAATCATTTCTGTCTTTTTTCCGCTGTTATCCAGGATAATTTTTACAATTTCCTGAAGTTCTTCTCGTTTAAGTTCCGGCAAATGTTCCAAAGAGGTTTTCATATGCAGATTTCAATAGTGATCAAAAAGGGAACAAAAGACTGTCATAAAATCAAGATTATTCAATATCATAGGCTTCAAAGAAAGAAAATTCCCAAATCAGAAAATCAGGAGACTAATCTGTCACAGACCTCGTGTTGCGACCGGTTCTCATATACAGTGTCAAAATAACTGGAATAGATGTTGATGTTGTGAAACCGACTACAAAAGACCCCGGAAACAGAGTCAACGCCAACTTTATATGTGAAGCCTGGCCATTAAATGCCGACAGCAAACCCTCACCAGAAGGATTCAAAACCACTATTGCTTCAATGTGTTAAGCTCCAGCTGAATAACAAAAGAAGAAATAGAAGGCACTGGTAAAGCTACAGAAAGCAGATACGAGGCGACATCAAAGAAACAACCTCAAAAAAAGAAAAAAAGCTGAAGAGTCCGACAAGACTTAAACGTTCCGGCTTCAGCGTTTTCCACTTCTCATCTGTAATTGTTGACGACTGCCCCCCCGTCAGGTATTTTCACCGAAATCATTATTCACCTTTTTTCCAGTCCGATTTCGATTCATTAAACTTGAGAACAAGATGGATCACTCACCAACGTCGTCTATTAAATGTTCTATTCCGGCATTCCAACGAGAACAATGCTATGTTTTTTTCAAAAAAGATGAAGAAGCGGACCCTGAAGTTGAAAATAGGCGGAAAGCTGGAAAAAGGACGTAAAATACCTGCAGTCAGAAATGGCGGGGCTTAGAGAGTGTAGGAAGAGACAGGAAAGTTGAATCCAAATTAAAAGAGGGTTAAGTGACGGCACAAATTGCAATAATGAATAAATCTGCTATAGCGCTCGCATCTGATAGTGCAGTAACAATTACTCAACGTGCGGATAACAAAAGCAAAATTTATAATACTGCCAATAAATTATTTACTTTAAGCAAATACGCTCCTGTCGGAGTTATGATATTTGGGAGTTCAGAATTCCTGTTAACCCCATGGGAAACAATCATAAAAATCTACCGTCAGCGATTAGGTTCAAAAACTTTTGGAACAGTTGGGGAATATGCATATGATTTTATAGATTTTCTTTACAAGTCGAACGACTTGTTTCCGGAAAGCATTCGGAATCAGGAACTTCATTATGTGTCGGCAACTATACTCTATTCTATTCTTGATGACATAGATGGTAGCGTCGAAAAAATGTATAGGAATGATGAAACTGTAACTGAAGGCAAAATAAAACAGATAGTCGAACGAGTAATTTCGACAAATATGACTTATATTCGTTCAGCAAAATTACTAAATCATATTCAGAAATCTGTTCCAAAACAGATTTTAAAAAATCATCGAAAAGATCTTAACTCTCAAATAAAACAGGTATTTCAATCTCTGCCATTAGGTGAATTTCAAAAACAAAAATTGCTATGGATTTGCATTAATTATCATTGTCGAGACCTTTTTGACGAAAATCACTCAGGAGTCGTATTTGCAGGATTTGGAGAAACCGAAGTATTTCCTAGCATGTCTGCTTTTTTATTTGAAGCGAACTATAACGAATTGATAAAATACAAGTTAAATTCACAGGCAAATATTTCTCGGAGTAATTCGGCAGGAATATATCCTTTCGCGCAAACAGACATGGTGGGAGAATTTATGGAAGGTTGCCATCCTGATCAAGACAGGTTTATTATTTCATATATTAAAAAAATTATGGAAGAACTTCCTCAGAAGATATCTGGCAAACTCCAAAACTGTACAAAGGAGGAAAAAAACCGATTTAGTGATCAATTTTCTCAATTTTCAAAAGGTTTGATAGATTCTTTGGTTGAAGATATTGAAAAATATAGGAGGAAAGAGCACATAGATCCAGTTATTGATACAGTTGCTATTCTCCCAAAGGATGAATTAGCTACCATGGCAGAAGCACTTGTAAACTTAACTCAGTTTCGTCAAAGAATGACAATGGAAATGGAAACCGTGGGAGGTCCGATTGATGTAGCTGTAATTTCAAAAGGTGATGGATTCGTTTGGATAAATCGGAAGCATTATTTCAAACCGGAATTAAATCAACAATTCATGACTAAGTATTTTCCGGATCCGGTAGATACTGTTAATAAGTCTAAAAGAAAGGCAAAGGAGATAATATGAATAACGGTGTGTTAAAAAGTTATGAAGAATATAAAAAAACATATTTCCCGAAAACTAACAGAAATTTTGACACTGATAACGAAATTGATATCGCTACACAACTCGCGGCAAAAGCAGTTAAAAAGCACTCAAGGAAAATCAAAAAGATAAACTGCGGTGACTCGTCTCAAAAAAGCTGCAAAAAATAGGTTAAAGTAAAATAGCGCACTGGAAATGTAGAATGTGGTTAAATTTTGAAATTTAATTCGGGACAACCATCCCGGATCTAGCCTTACAATAACCTCTATAGCGAATCCTCATAAGCATCCCAGAAGTCAAACTCATGAATTATCTGGATTTTTGAACCTTCTTTCCGCCAGTTAACAGCTTTCTCAACCTTCCTACCATAACAGGCAAAGGTCCAACAATCGCTACCTTCAGAGCAAATAATAAGATAGTCGGTATCTTTTCTGAGGCTAGAGTGGAAGGCTCCTCCAATAGATTCTATCTTTTGTTTTATTTCTTTCCTTGGTTCGCGTTGTGAAGTACCAGTGAGACAAAAGTTTTTGTCTTCAAAATCGATTTCAGGATTGGTTGAGCAAACACCCGCAACAGTTTTGGATTTGCTAAATGTTGTCTTAGTCTCCGAATTCTTGGTTAAAAAAGCTGAGAATTCAGAAAAATACTTCATCAATAACTCATGTTCCTTCTCATCAACTATTCCATCTTCCAATACATCGACAACCAAGCTGTCAATCTCATCAAAAGGCCAATACCCTTTCAAGTGCTCATGGTGCTGCATCCATTCTTGAAGTTTATCAAGTTCCTCTTTTTTGATAATTTCATCAGCTATTATCCCTCCAAGCATGCCTTGAAGAATTTGCATACCAGATGTGATTTCATCGTAGTAGTCTCCGTTGTATTCAAACTTCTTGCAGAAACTCAGAAGTGCTTCATGTTCTTCGTGTTCAATAACTCCATCATAAAATGTATGTTCAAGCACATTTGCAAGTTCGACAAAAGGAGGTCGTTTGACTAGCTCTTTGTTTTCGCTCAACCAAGCTTTTAGTACATCGGTCTCAGCAAGTTTGATTGTGCCATCCGCCGCAATCCCCTTTAAATAGCCTTCAAGTGTCTCCATGGCCTTATGAACTCTTTTTGGTCCGTTAAAATAAAAATAGGATCTTTCCTCTTGTTTAGCCATAAATCCCCCCTTTTTTCATGTCCGATCAAAAACAGTTTTCTTGCCTTTTTAGTTTCTCGTATGATACAGAATTCAAGGGCTTTTGCAAGCAATCCATCCAAACGAAACGATAAAGCATTTAAATCATGGCGAGTTATTTCATGGCCAATCCCCTCGAATTAAATCTGCATAATGTCATTTGCGCTGATATTAATTAGGTAACCATGAAAGCTCCAGTGGGAAATCTAATCTTGAATTTGCTCATCATAGACAAAGAGAAGAGTAGTTTTGAATCGGCTGTGAATTTCTCAAATCGAAGTTACTTGGCTATGTTCGTGCATTTTCAATAGACTACTGAAAGGAATAGGTATATAAAAGCACCATCATATCAAAAAATTAACAATATTTTGCCAAAGCTGACTCATTATCATATAAAATTGGAAAAAATACAAAAATGGTATCTAAAGGGAGAATAACTTGAAGAGTAACTTGTTCGATTTCTCAATCGTTATTACAGCTGAAATTTTTAATCCAACGATACTTAATCCCGATTTTCTAAGAATCAATGATATTGTGCCTGAAAATTGGGGTTGGGAACTATCAGCGGCTCCTATTTCAACGCCACCACTTGCTACAGTTTCATATAAAAGTGGGGTAAATATTTTGGTGGAAACTAACAAATTCCAGGTTTCCGAAAGAAGACAGAACGTAGATACTAGCGCGAGCAAAATTTCAGATATTGCAAAACGATACATCGAAGTATTAAAACACACACCCTTTAGAGAGATAGGTATAAACCTGACTTCATTTTTCGAGTTCGAGGACCCAAACAGTTTTATAAAGCAGAAATTCATTAAAGAAGGTGAATGGAACAATGATACTTTCGCTCTAAAAGAAGCAGGGCTGAGTTTTGTTTATGCGATCGATAAAGGGAGTCTCAATTTGAAAGTAAATAAAGGATCGTTTAAAGATAAGGATTCTGATAAATCTGGAATTGTAATTTTTGGGAACTTTCACCGATCTTGTAACGATGTTCCAAAACATGAGATATTAAGAGAGTTAATCAAACACATAGATGCCAGACAAAATGACATCGAGCATTTCGATGAAATTAGTCAGGTTATCTTGGGAGAATAAAATGCCTTTTGAAATAAATGAGATCCACCCTACCATTATTGGATCTTATCCGGATGCCGATATTGATTTTGCCCTTAAGACAAACATCAATGAGCAAAGAATGAATCTTGCTCAAGCGAGTTATGTCTCGGTTACCAAAATTAGTTCAGGTTCTAGCAACTGGGCAATTACAGAGAGTGCAGGGACTACAGAAGCAGTGATCGATTTAGATATAACTATCCCGCTGAAGTCACTGGTCGAAACCTTTTCAGATGATTGGGTTGAGCTTGATAAAAGCGGTATTGTCGAGAGTGCTGAAGAGACTACACAAACAGTTAAGGATGTAAAAAAAGAGTCGGTTTTAACATTAATTGAAGAAATCAGGAAGACTAAAACCATTCCATATTCAGAGCAAATAGCTGATCGACTTTATCAACTAAATGAAGATGTCCTGGAAGAATACCCCGAAAATGATTTGATCTTACCAGATTCGCTATCAGATTATTATCGTTTCCTAAAGATAAACACGAATCTATCATTCCCTTCTATTAGTATAACATCGAACGGGAATATATGGGTCCAATGGGAACAAACTGTAAATCATCACTTTTCTATTGAGTTTGAAGGTCAAGGAGAAGTCGTTTTTGTAGCATTTGCTCCTGATAGATACATTCCGTCTAAAACTAACAGAGCTTCAGGAATTGGAACCATTTACTCCGTAAAAGATTTGATTGAAAGTAGCAACGTGGGTGATTGGGTACTAATCAAAGATAAAGCTGCTTGATGTCAAATCCTTCTATTCCTGACACCAATCATATCTCCAGATATTGTCGCCCTTCAAAGGTAGATGGGGAAACGCCTCAGCCACCAGCATTCCAATTAAGAGAAGAGAAAGGAGAAGATTACCTATCTGTTGACTGGCTTGAGTTCTTAAAAGAGTTTAAGGGCGGCTGTGATGCGGCGGCTATAACTGAAGCTTTGAGAAAAAGAGGATTGAAGGTATCAAAAGGAGGCAGACATGCGGTTTTCAACGTTGGCGATTTGAGAAGCTATGTGAAAAAAAGAGTACCAAAAAAAAGAATGTTGGATGTACGCCATGTACCTAGACATGAAGAAGACTCTCACAGCGGAGTATACAACTATAATCACGAGGAAAGTAATTTTATTGCTGTTTTGATCTCTCAAGCTATTAAGGAGGTATTGAAACCATAAAACCTTGGAGTTTTTTTGATATTTTGGGATAGTCTTGGGGTAGTTTTTATGGAGGGGTCAGGATTGAATCTTTGGATTTTTGTAATGAATGAATGGTAGAGTAGGAGACAGGAAGCCCAATCCCCCCTCATCAAACCGTGCATACGGTTTTCCCGTACACGGCTTTCCGATGTTTATCACTTAAAAGCATGCACTTTCTTCCAACCTGCCGTGGTTGGTATTTTATAGAGCTTATACTGGGTATAAACGGTCTCTCTAGGTACTTTATAATGAAGGGGTGAAGGGGTCAGGCTTGGGTCTTTGGATTTTTGAAGCGGGGAGGTTAAGGACGGCTTTCAGTTATCGGGACATTGGCAGTTAGCGATTAGTTTTTGGCAAATAGCGAATAAGGACTCAGTCGCAATCTTAAATTTAGATCCAGGGCGGACCAACCCCAAGGATTTCCGAATATAAGGCTGTACCTATTCATTTTAAATTAACTGGGAGAATATTATGAAAAAGTTTTTTTGGTTATTAACAATTTGTGGCTCATTGTTCGGTGGATTGATAGTTGTTGTTGGAGTCTCTGGAGCTAGTGGAGCACCGCAGGAAGCTGCAGCTGCAGCATTAGGGTTGTCATGTGCTGTGATTCCATATTGCCTTTCTCGAGCGATTTCAGAAATAGGTAAATGATAAAAGCAGTATTCAGTTATCGGCTATCGGTGAAACTGACGGTGATTCAGGGCAGATTGGTTTAGTTCTGACGCATTGAATTTGTGATCCAAACAACTGAGCTAAGGTATCGAGCATTTCAATCATCAAGTTCATGGTTGCTGCCGGATGTCGAACCATGTATGTATGCTGACAAAAGTGGCCGAGACCCTTCATTCTAAAATCATCCAGAATCATTCTTTTCGTTATACCCGTTGGATCAACAAACGAGAGAAACGAACCGGTCATCTGTTTCAAGGAAGGTATCAAGCCGTCTTAATCGATGCTGATGACGATTTAGCGGAATTGAATCGTTATGATCACTTGAACCCAGTCCGTTCGGGCCTAACAACCAAGCTGGATGATTATGAATGGAGTGTCCATAACGGCTACCCGGGAATGAATAAGTGTAATTGGCTGTCTACAGATTGGGTATTACAACGCTTCGACTATAAAAAAAGCAATGCCGGAAAAGCATACCATCGATATGTTCTGAGCAGTGTGGATGAGGAATACTGAAAAAAGTTTCATAGTGGCAACAAGGAGGGTGTTGTCTTGGGAGATGAGGATTTTATTATTAACCTTCCCGAATAAGGAGTAACTTTGTTAACCAAACCCAAAGCAATCATATTTGATCTAGATGATACTTTAATCATGTCAGATGGCACTGTCCAAAAAACCTGGGAGGAAGTCTGCAAAAAATATGAGACCAGACATCCTGACATAAACAGTGAGGAATTGTATCAAAAGGTCCGGGAAATAGCTGTCTGGTATTGGAGTGATGCAACCAGACATCGTGAAGGACGCAACAATATGGACCAGACCAGGAGGAATATTGCCATTAAGGCTTTTGAGCAACTGGGATTGGATGATAAGTCAGGAGCCGTCGCCATGGCGGATGAGTATTCGGAACTCAGGTATTCAAGGTTGGAGTTGTTTCCCGGTTCACTGGAATTGTTAAAAATGATTCGTCAGGCAGAAATTAAGCTGGGAATGATGACAAACGGTGAAGCCAAAATGCAACGTCGAAAAATTGAACAATTCGCTCTTGCTCCCTATTTTGACGTCATCCAGATAGAAGGAGAAGCAGGTATCGGCAAACCTGAAATAGAAGCTTACCGGATGATTTTAGATTCATTGGGGACGACTGCGGATCAGACCTGGATTGTCGGTGACAACCTTGAATGGGAAGTGATCGTGCCTCAACAGTTAGGTATGACGGCTATCTGGCACAACTACTATCAAAAAGAGATCCCTAACCCCGGGATTGTTCCGGATCGCACCTTGTCAGTCATTGCTGAGCTTGCAGCAGTTTTGACGGAATCCCTGGGTAATTGAATCATATCCGCTAATAACATCACGATTGTCAGGGACTTATTCCAGTAAAGGAAGCATCTAATGGTTTCCTCCACGGCGACTTTCAGGGGTTCGGAATACAATTTTGAAACTTCATATCCTATAACTGCGTGAGGCTTTTTGCCATCCGCAAACACAAAACAAAACCGGGCAATCCAAGGTCATAGTGCTCCACTGGAAGCTCGGTCTTGCAACACTATGTGTTTTATGCAGGCTATTTAGGGTCTGAACGGAAAATCGCTAAATCCTATCCGGACTTGTGCCAGATACCGGCATTCAGCTTTAAGGTGAAAGTGCTGTCAGCCGTCAGCGTTCTGCATTCAACTCAAGGTATTGCCGGTTCGAGCAAAAACTGGCTGAGAGCTGATCGCTGAATGCTGAAAGCACTGAACTTCGAAGCGCCAAGCTGCTTTTAAAGCTTTCATTGATATGGGTTAAACGTGTTTTCACTATTAATAGCTTTGGCGCGTGACTTTGAACACCCCTGAGTTTAAATTAACTTCGATGATGGCATAATAATCATGTCCGGTACGAAATGAATCTCTTCCCCCGTGGCCCAGCAAGACAATCGTCTTACCATTGGGATCAATAACCGTATCGGTTTTATCACCCGAATCAAGTGGAATCTTAAATTCAATGGTGGTGTTACTGCCTTCTTCAGAACCGGACGAAGAGACAATCGAATTTTTGCCCCCCCGTCTTTCATCAGGAGTATGGCTTGTGGTTCGGTGGCCAAAGTCGTCTGAAATCTCTAATTTGCCGTTTTTCACAAAACCGATGATATAGTTTGCACCCTGCATTTCCTCGACAGGATTGAATCCAACACTTACCCAACCAGTGGTTTTGGCAATAGCTTTCACTGCCAGATGACTGCCCTCTACTTTCCAATGAAATTCCATATCTTCGACTTTTAATGAATGATCATAAGATATGGCAAAACTGTATTGTACAAAAAGAAAAAAGACAGCTCCGATCGTTAAAGCCAGAGATTTAACAAGATTCATACGCGCTCCGATAATTGTTTAATCTGTTTTAAAACAATCTCAAATGTTTACTATATAAAGAAACCACTAGCAGCCGCAACAGTGCTTATGTTTTTGCCGGTACAGCCAAGCTGTGCCTGAACAAAAATCAATTTAACCCTTACCAATAAGTGATTTAAAAGCAGTTTGGTACTTCGAAGTTTTGTGTTTTCAGCATTCAGCAATCAGCTCTCAGCCGGTTTTTACTAACAAACGTTATGTCTTTAGCTGAACGCTGAACAAAGCTTTGTATTCTGCAGCTTGTAAACAAGGTTCTGTAATGTCAATAGATAGCACCCGATTCAATATAAACAAGAAGCTTGTTTGTTAAAACTTTCCATGATAGCGTTATGTTGGCTTTAAATAGTAACAAGTTACGCTCATTTGCGATTTTCAGGAGGTTCACCTTGTCAAAACATGTAGATATTTCGTGCGGGTGGCCTGATTAAAAAACCAAATTAATTATAGGGGGTTGCTTATGATTCAGATGTCGAAGAAAGTTATGTTAATCTGCACACTCACAATACTCTATCTTTTCCTGATTTTTACGCTGCAAGGAGTATCGAAATCATACCATAAGAATGCAAAGATAAATTGCGATATTCAAAACCAAGCCTGCAGCCAGACTGTTTCGAACACAACGGTCACTCTTGACGTCCAACCCAAACCTGTTAAAGCCATGGAAAACCTGACATTCCAGGTTACTCTCAATAGTAATGCAAATACGGAAACTCCTTTTATAGACCTTGGCATGCCGGGAATGAACATGGGTAAAAACCAAGTCAAACTAAAAAAAATCAGTCCTAACACATTCCAAGGATCTGGCGTTATAGTCCGTTGTCCCAGCGGGAAGACTATCTGGCGCGCTATAGTCACTATTCCTCAAACCGGTAAAGCGAGTTTTATATTTGATGTCATCTATTAACGGGTTAGTGGCTGTATTCCTGCTGACAGGATTTACGGTGGGATTTGGCCATTGCATTGGAATGTGTGGTCCCTTGGTAATCTCATACACATTAAAAATCAGATCGGAGCGATCCAACTGGCCTCACTTTTTCTATAACACCGGCCGGGTGACAACCTATTCCATTTTAGGCGGTATCATGGGATTAACCGGCTCCTTTACGATGGTTACCTCCCGAATTGCCGGTATTCAAAAGGGAGTTTTAGTGTTTGCCGGTGTTTTGATTATCATCATGGGACTGATGATGACCGGCTGGTTAGCCAAATTGCCATGGTTTAGCAGCAGTCCGGGTTTTCAATCGTTTTTGACCAGGAAGTTTGGAGCGCTAACCCAGTCAAAATCCGTGTTAGCCTACTATCCCATGGGATTATTGTTGGGTCTCTTGCCATGTGGTCCTGTTTATACGGCAATGCTTGCGTCCGCCAGGGCGGGCATGGAAGTCGAAAATATCTGGATAGGTATTGTAAAGGGCGCAATATTGATGGCGTCCTTCGGTTTGGGAACTATCCCGGCTCTGGTACTTGTGGGAAAGCTGGCCGGTCTAAACTGGTTGAAAAAACGGGATTTGATCTATAAAACCAGCGGCATCATCATGATTGGCGTAGGAGCCTATTTTATGTTCAAGGGAATTCGCTATTAACAATTAAAATTCTTTACGATACACGTTCTTTTTTTACCAGAAACAAGGTGTTGAAGATTACGGAAAGACTGCTAAATAACATTGCCGTGGCGGCAATTATTGGGTTGAGTAAGCCACTGGCAGCCACTGGAATTCCAATGATGTTATACAACAAGGCAAACACCAGGTTCTGTTTAACGGTTTGATTAACCCGGCTTGCAAGAAGTAAGAAATCCATGAGCTGTGACGGATTTTCCTTCATTAAGGTGATTGACGCCACACCATCCCCCGGATTGAGCCCTGAGTTTACAGCCACCGCCAGATCCGATTCTGCCATTGCCGGTGAATCATTGACGCCGTCTCCAATCATGATGACCCGATTGTTGTTAGCTTTAAGCTGCTTGACGAATTCCGCTTTCTGATGTGGTAAAAGGTCACCATGGGCATTTAACTCAGTGATCCCTGTTGATCGTGCCACTTCTTTCGTAGGAATAGTTGAGTCACCTGAAATCAGAAAGGTTCTAATCCCCCTGTTATCAAGATTTTCCACAAGGTTTTTAACATCGCAGCGAATGGAATCTCCGAAGTATATGACACCCTCGATTGTCGATCCCAAGGAAAAGTATACCCTTGAAACAACTTGTGCCGAACCCGGGACACTCTCCTCTATTTCCTCTATCGGGCGGTTAGGTTCCATGAACTCCCAATTTCCCAGGCGAACCTCCTTGTTTTTATAATATCCGCTGATTCCATTATCATAATGTTGGATATTCGTGACAGGGACCGACTTTAGATCTTGCTGCTCAAATCGGTTTTTGATGGCTAACGCAATATAGTGTCCCGATTCTTCTTCCAGAGTTGCTGCTATCCTCAATATTTCAGTTTGGTCAAGGGAAGCAACTGCTTGAATCCCGAGACATTCCAAGCGACCGGTGGTAAGGGTTCCTGTTTTATCGAAAACCACGTCATTTAAACCGGTCACCTTTTCAAATGCTTCTAAACTCTTGACCAGAATGCCCTGTTTGCCGGCGATGGATACACCGGCCACCAACGCCAGGGGTATAGCGACTCCCAATGCGCAGGGACAGGATATTACCATAACAGATAATGCCCGATCTATCGATTCGTAAGAGCTCAATCCCCTGAAAACACCGTAGAGATAAGTTAGTAACGAGAGGATCAAGACAGCTGGGACAAACATCTTCAACAATCCTTCGAACCTGGCGGCCTGTCTGGTTTTACTGGACAGAGAATTCTCCATGATTGTTTTCATTTTTCCAAAAACAGACTCATCACCAACATGATCCGCTTTCACTTTGATTGACCCTGAAACGATTTTGGTTCCGCTTTTAACGAGATCCTTGGCCGTTGCATTAAAAGGTTTTGGTTCCCCCGTAATTGACGATTCATCGATCACTGCCTCGCCGGAAATCACGGTCCCGTCTCCTGCAATGATCTCTCCCTCTGAAGCGAAAAAGACAGCTCCTTTCGACAATTGTTTGATCGAAACATACCTGCCGTTTGGGAATTGATCAGTGCAAATCCTGACTTTTTCGGGCACCAGGGAGAAAAAATCGCTCAAGCCCACGGCGATTTTTGACTTTGCCGAATGCTCCAGTCTTTTGCCTATCAAGACCAGCAAGACCAGCATGGAGGATGCATCGAAATAGAGATGAAGGCTGTTTTGCAATACATTGTAAAAACTGTATAAATAAGCAGTGATCGACCCAACCGAAATCAACACTTCCATCCCCGGAATTCCTGTTCGGACTGCTCCAAGAGCTTTTTTGTGAATAGGATATCCGCCATAAACCAGGGCAACAGAGGACATTAACAATAGCGGCCAGGAAAGTAAACGAACGGAGACTTCGGGGAGCTGCCAGATAAATCCTGAATAGATTGACCAGCTGAACATCATTATATTCATGGTCAAGAAAAAGGTTATGGCCAATCGCACAAACTCCCGGGGTTGAGAGTTATGTGCTTTATCCAATTCAAGAGCTCCGTAACCCAGGCTTTTCACCAGCTTTTTGATTTTATCGGGAGAAGTCAAAATCGGGTTATATTCCACTTTAGCCCGGTCACTGGAGAAGTTGCAGACTACCTTATCCACTCCTTTTAATTTTTTCAGAGCGTCCTCTACAATCCAGGCACAAGCCGGGCACCACATATTTGAAACAGAAAAAGCCCAGGTTAAGGTTTCGGAGGATGAATCGGTTTGATCTTGAAAATCAGAAGCAGTTTCCGACAAGAGCGAATCAACCGGAACAAGCTCTTCAATAGACGTCGGAATAACCCCTGCGGCTACACAGGTTTTGTAGATTTCGGTCTGTTTGAAATCAGTGACATTGCGATATTCTTCCGACTCCATAATCATGGAGTAAACCATTTTACAGCCGTTGCAACAGAATTGTTTATCTTTCTCAATGGAAAACCCGTCTGTCGTAACAGGAAGACCGCAAAGCGTGCAGGAAAGTGGATGATTCATGTAAAGGTTCCCAAATTCATTGAGCCCTTGGGAGTATCAGATGTAATGACAGGCGGGAGTTGCCGGAAACTAATTGCCCGCCTGCTTATGACGCAGAAAACCTATGACGGCCCACCGGTCATCGACTGACATTGTCGAAGCCAAAGCAGGGGCTCGTTTATCGCCATAGCTGATATGTTCAAATATCCGGTTGTCAGTCAGTTGTTGTGTCTGGGGACTGGTCAGGTCTGTTGGCAGTGGAGTAAAACTTTGACCGACAGTTCCCTGTCCGTCCAGGTTAGGTCCGTGGCAATGGGAACAAAAGACTTGGTAGGCAACCCTCCCTTCTTCTATTGTATGGTGTGACGGAGCCTGAATGGTATTATCGGCAAGAGCCGCCCGGATTTGTTCTTCTCCCCCTTCAAATGGGACCGTTCCTTCCTCCATTAGCAACAGCGGCTCTTCATGTGGTCGTACAGCGGGGGTTTCCTGCATCCGGCCCCACCTCATATTGTCATCATAAAGGTTTACTATGTTGTAAAGTCCGTATACTGCGGCTATTGCGAAGACACCGAGAAATATAACCTGCTTCATCTATTGCCCTCCTTTACCTTTGATATGTTGAGGGAATGGCAGCTTCTCATATTCCGCATGGGGTGATTCTGAAGGCAAGCTTGGTACCGGTCGATAGTCCCATGAGGGCATGCCTTTGTCAGAAACCACGTAATAGGTGACACCCCCGGCAACCAGGATGAACCCGACAATCAGGAAGATCCAAATCCATGTTACCACTGTCGAATTTTTTAGATTAAGTCCAGCCATTTTAAATTGTCACCTCCGAAAAGCCGTAATAAAGGATGTAAAAAATTGCCCACACTACCGTTCCCACAATAACCAGCGTCATCACCATGGGAAAGGGATTATCACCTTCGCTGATATCATCGTTGAACTGGTGCAACTCTTTGGGTGGTTTTTTTTCTTTTGAATTAACCGTTGGCATCAGGGATAAACCAACACCGAATAAAACCATAAAAATCAGTGGAACTAACAAAGATCCCAGTGCATGCTGCAGATTTACGATCTCGAAAAACCTCATTTTGTTCCCCTACTGTTGTAATATCTATTCATTCCGGAGCTTTTAATGTGACAGCAAAGCATAAACAATTATAGCAGCACTACTGACTATGCCGGCTATAATCAAAAACAGGATAACATATACTTCATATTTTTTCTTGCTATTATGATTAACCACGGCCTGATTATCCTCCTCCAGGGCCAAAAACCTGGCTCTTTGCTGATCGGAAAACTGACCGTTTTTCAGAGCCCAGAAAAAAACCAACAACCCGATGATAAGCCCGGTTAGCATGTAGGTCAGAAAAAATGGATAGTACATATTTTACTCAGGTGTTTAGGGTTTTATGCTTAAGACCGGAGATCAGCCAGGTGTTCCCAACCTGTTTTTGTTTCAGCTGATAGCCCGCAGTCTTATTAACTAACAGTCGTTATTCATAAGATGCATCGATACCCTTGGGTTCCATGTCGGCATCGATGTCGTTAATAAAATATTTCGCTATATAATTGCCTACATCCCAGATCTTTTCGGACTCCAGCTCTCTTTTAAAATACGGCATTGCCGTACCTGTTATACCATTCATGATCTGGTAATAGATGATACCCCCGCTGATCCCCCTTCCGTTTAGAATTGTAAAATTTAACGGAGGAGGATAAATGTACGGTTGGGCGGGTCCCATACCATCCCCTACAGGCCCGTGACAACCCAGGCAGAAATCCTGGTAAACCTTTTCTCCCCTGGCCAGGCTAGCCTCCGCTGCAGCATAGGGTGTCGGTAAATCTTGCCAGCCCTGGGGTACATGTTTGTGAAGCCAGGCCACATTTTCTTCTATTCCGGCTTCATATGCCCTGATTGCTTCCTCTTTCCATTTTTTCTGTCTGGCCATCCGGAGATCCGCATGCTTTAAACCCAGACTCTGCACATAAGCAGTTAAGGACTCTATTTCCGGGTCGCTCAGAAACCGGAAAGGAGGCATCACGGAAAGCGGTCTTGTAAACCTCGGGTTGATAAAATGAGCCAAATGCCAGTCATCCGGATGTTCTCCACCTTGTTGTGAAAGATCGGGCCCGGTCCGTTGCGATCCGAGAAGAATAGGTAAATCTTGAAGATAATCACCTGCCTGGGCGATTCTCTCTGCACCCATTCCCCAGTCCACTGCCCTGATCGATTGGGTATGACAATAAACGCAGCCGTTTGCAATATAGAGTTTTCTCCCCTGTTCCTCCATGGCTGTTCTTGTTCTGTACAGATCGGAAGGAATGGTTTTATTGGTATCCGCATAGGGCAATATCACTACCACCAGCGTTACTGCGATCAGTATCAGGAGGCTTCCGGCAACTATCGCCATTGGTGTCATTTTCATGTGATTCCTCCACGATTGAAAAAGAAAGATCTGGTAATATTATAAAACCCTAACAATGAAGAGACAAAAATCAGCACCCCCAGCGAAGCCCGAACAATATTATAAATATGAATTTCCGGCAGTATCCTGTAGATCGTTTCCCCGTTCAGCCAGGCATTCCCCTGAATCAAACCGGATATCGTCAAGACCACTGCAAATCCACCAACACCAATCAGCACCATCCAGAATTGAAAATTCGCCAAGAACGGGCTGAACAACGGCTTACCGGTGATTCTCGGGATAATGAAATAAAGGCCGCCCAGGGCGATCATACCGGCAAAACCCAAAACTCCTACATGGGCATGTCCAACCACCCAATGACTGAAATGAGTGACCCGTTGAACATCCGGGAGAGACATCATGGAGCCCCGGATGCTGACAAGAAAATACATGATGGTGCCTATCAGGATAAACTTCCCGCCAATATTCGCCTGAACCTTGGCCAAGTGACCGCGAACCGTGTACCAGATATTGATAAGAAATGCCATCACAGGTATCACCATAGCCACGCTGTCAACAATTGCTACCACCTTTAGCCACGTTGGTACCGGGACTTGAAGCAGATGATGAGTACCAATATGGGTATAAATTACCAGGATCGACCAGAAGCCCAATAGGGATAAGGTATGATTGAACAAGGGAGCCCTGCAGACCTGGGGTATCACATAGTAAGCGATAGCTATTGCCAATGGTGTCAGGAACAAACCGAATATGTTATGCCCGTAAAACCAAAGCAAGATGGCATCGGGAATACCAACCAAGGCCCCGGAATTGGGTCGCCAGATCACATTACCCAGACAGTAGGTACAAGCTGTAAGAATCACAGCAGCAAGGATATACCAGATAGAAACGTAAAGGATGGGTTCAACACGGTTGCGTACCGTCATCATGAAGTTAAAGAATATAAGAAACAGGGCTACCACAATGGCAATATCTATGGGCCAGATAAGCTCCGCATACTCTCTTCCCTGGGTAAGGCCGAGGGCAAGGGTTATTACCGTTGCAACCAAGACCACATTCCAGGCCAGCACGGTGATCAGTCCCAGTTTATCGCTGAAGATGGGAGTTCGGAGCAACCTTGGAAGTATGTAAAAAGCACAGGCAAACAAACCCGGGGAGACGAATCCAAAAATTACAAGGTTCACATGCATGGGTCTCAGCCTGGAAAACAGGAGCCAGGAAATATTTCCGAGTAAGTCGGGGGCCACCAGCTCTACGGCTGCAATCAAACCCACGAGTGTCGCCACGATCATCCAGAATGCGGATGTCATACAAAATGCTTTTGCTGTCAAATGAGTGGCTTGGTCGATATCAGTTGCTTTTTCGGTCAAGGCTTGGACTCCTTTTATTAATTGTGGCAGGAAAGCCAGCAGTCTGTATTGGCGTTTTCTTCGCGATGACATTCCACGCAAAATCCCATTAAAAATTCACTATGGGTCAGTCTGTCTTTTGCTTGTACCTCACCGTGACAGGTTTCACATGCAATATCGCGCTTGAGGTGGCGTTCATGGTTAAACAGAACATGCTCTGATAAGATAAACACTTTCTGCCAAGGAATCGGGATCTGGTTATCGAAATAATAGTGTTCCTTTTTGATTTCCGGATGATTGGGAATTATGTAGTTATGGCAGAAAAGACATTTTTCCACAGGTGGTATGCCCGGATGAATCGACTGGTCTACGTAGGGATGACAGAATTTACAGTCGATATTCTTTGTTCCCGCATGAAGACGATGACTAAAGGCAATTGGTTGCACCGGTCCGGCACCCGCATGAGGGTAGATGAAAAATAGCCAAATGACTGTCGCAGAAAGCAGAATAATAATACCGAACACAACAATCTGGACCCGATTTTCCACAACGCCGCTGATGAAGGTACCGAATTGAGTAATGAGTACTATTGGTTTTCCCTTTGTACCGATCAGAACTACTAAGGTAATTAAGGCCAGCAATGTGGCCATGGCAAGCAATATTTCCATTAAACCACCTCCCCGGCTTCACTATCCAGGAGCTCCGGAAACTGTTTGAAATAGGCAATTATTGAAACTGCAAAAAGACCCAAAAATCCCAGGCTGATTATGACTTCATTGATGCCGATCGGCATTGTTTCCACATGGTGCAGATAGTTGGGCGCCAATAATAGGAAATGTTCCAACCAAAATCCGAGTATTACCAATGAGCAGACGATAATCATCAATTGTGGCGTTTCTTTCACCTTACGATTCAAGAGAATGATAAACGGCATGATAAAACAGATTATGAACACTGCCCAGGCAAGATAACTCCAGGGTTGTGTCATGGTTCTCTCGATGATGTAGGTTGTCTCCTCCGGAATGTTTCCATACCAAATCACCAGAAACTGGGCATAGAAAAAATCTCCCCAGACAATGCTAAATCCGAAAAAGAGAGTGGCGAGGTCCCGAAACTGTTTGCTGGTCTGCTCGAATGGCCTGCTGGAAGACAGGTGAAGAAGAGCAGAGACAATTATTAAAGCGCCAAAACCGGAGAAGATGGCTTTGATAAAAGTGTAGGCCCCAAAAAGTGTGGAATACCAATGGGCGTCCATGCTCATGACCAAGTCAAATCCCACCAGGGACAACACCAAGGCGAATGCGAACATGTACCAACCGGCAAAGTAGGTCATCCGCTGCTTGATCTTATCCATATCACCGGGATCTTCCCCCCAAAGCCTATTTAAGGCTCTCTTGAGAAATGAATGACCGTTGGATCTATCCAGGCGAAATCTCAAACTATGATAAAGATATCCAAATCCCAAAGCATAAAGAATAACAAAACCTATCAAATCCCTGGTAAACAAAAAGGGAACATTCAGCCACACCTCTTTTCCGTGCAGATCTTCCCCTACCCAGGTGAATAAGTAATCCTTGCCCAACAACAGGCCGATAAAGAGAATCAACGAGACTGGGAAAAAGGCCGAAAACGATTCGGCCACCCCCGACATGCTGCGACACCATTTTGCCTTGGTAAAGTGCATCAGCGTTGAGAACAGGACCGCTCCCAGGGAGATTAATGTGAAGAGCAGGAAATTCACCAAATAAACCAACCAGGCCTTTTCGGGATCACTTCCGGATGCCAGAAACACGAAATAGGCAATTCCAAAGATACCCAAGGCCGTAAATATCAACATCAAAGGTTTTTTTCCGGTTGCCGGGGTTTCTGCTAATGCCGAAGTCATAGTATGTTTCCCTTGATTTAAAAGTATTTTTCCGGATTTTTAATAACAGACATGGCCGGTCTTATTGAAATTCGGCCCCTTTGTCCTGCATCAATGCCTTTAGTTTTTCAGGATCACCCGAAGCGGATATCCCATAGACAGAACCCGAGCAGGCCGGGTTATACCTGGCATCCATTTTTGTGGGCAAACCTACCTGGGTAAGCAATCCCAACACATTACCAAAAACCGCAAACAAAATAGTGAATTCAAACGCCACAATGAAAAAAGGAAACCAGGAAACAATAGGCTTCCCGCTTACAATCATGTTCCATTGTGTTGCTGTGAAGGTGGTCAGGGCAAAACCGGAAAGAAACCCGGTTATCCCTCCTGCCAGAGTGAACCAACCAATCCTGCTCTTTTTCTTTCCCAAAGATTCAAAAATCTTTTCACTGGGAATAGGGCTAAACACCTCCTCAACCTGCCAACCTTTGTCTTTGATTGCTTTAATCGCAGTGAGAGTTGCCTCCTCCGTGGGAAACAAACCCATTATTGATGATGAACCAGCGCTCATGAATGACCCCCCCTGTGGTGGACATGCTCCTTCATTTCCGTCATGGAAACCGATGGAAGATGCTTGGCAAAAAGCAAAAACAGAAAAAAGAATATGCAGAAGCCGAATCCCATCAGCACGAACTCAAACCAGGGAGGACTGTATAATCCCCAGGCATTCGGCAGAAAATCATGTGCCACACTGCCAATAATGATTACAAATCGCTCCATCCACATCCCGAGGTTCACGATAATAGAAATGACAAACAGGGTAACAATGGATGTTCTGAATCGTTTGAAAAGGAACAGTAATGGGATCAGCGTATTGCAGATTACCATGATCCAGTATTGGGGGGCATAGTCTCCAAACGCCCGCCACCGGAATGATTCCTGCTCAATAATATTACCGCTGTACCAGGCAATGAAAAGCTCGGTTGCATAAGCGAAGCCGACAATCAGGCCCGTAAAGACAATGGTTTTGGCGACACTGGCCAGTACATTAATGGTAATGATGTCTTCGTATTTAAATAATTTCCGAAGGGGTATCATTAAGGTAAGTACCATGGCCAGTCCGGAATGGATGGCCCCTGCCACAAAATAGGGGGCAAAAATGGTCGTATGCCAGCCCGGAATCACTCCCAGGGCAAAATCCCAGGAAACCACACTGTGAACGGAAATTACCAGTGGAGTGGCCAGCGCGGCAAAAAACAGATAGCCTCGTGAATAGTTAAGCCATTGTCCCGATTTGCCTGTCCATCCCAGTGAAAGCACGGTGAATATTTTCTTTTTTATCCCCTCCGAACGATCGCGAACGATGGCAAAATCCGGAATCAATCCGGTGAACCAGAAAAGACTGCTGACAGTGAAATAGGTGCTGATAGCCACGATGTCGAACATCAGCGGTGATTGAAAATTAGGCCACAACAAGCGTTGATTGGGAAGCGGTAACATGTAGAATATCACCCAGATTCTACCGATATGGATGAGCGGATACAATCCTGCAATCATTACGGCTAAGACAGTCATGGTTTCTGCCGCCCTGGCTATGGGATTTCGCCATCCTGCTCGAAACAGGAACAGAATTGCAGAAATCAGCGTTCCTGAATGAGCAATTCCTACCCAAAACACAAAATTGATCAGGTAGGTCCCCCAATGCACGGGCGTATTCATCCCCGCCATGCCCAATCCAAAAATAATCTGGTACACCCAAAATCCGAGCCCGATCATTATCCCCAGGAAGAGAACCGCAATAATCCGCCAGTAAGCCGGATTTGGCTTTTCCAATGTATTCAACACCGTCGTGTTGATCTGTTCAAAACTCAGTTGCGACATATTGGTATCTTATATTTGTGATTTATGAATTATGATTTATTTGGAAGTTTTTCATTAGATTTTTTCAAAACATTTCAAACATTTACACCTTATAAAGATCTAAAATCATCAATCAAAAATCTTAGTTGAGAGATATTGGTATCTTAATATTTGCGATCTATGAATTATGATTTAATTGGAAGTTTTTCATTAAATATTTTCAAAATATTTCAAACGTTTACACTTTATAAAGATCTAAAATCATCAATCAAAAATCTTAAATGCCTTTAATAATTTTTTTCAAATAGATCACGGCTGATTTGGTATTAAGATAACCGAGAACCTGGTATGCCCTGGGACCTTTGGCCATTTGATAGACTTTGCTGGTTTTGTCCTCAAAACTGCCAAAGGTAATGGCATTTGTGGGACAGGTCTGCACACAGGCCGGCTTTACCTCCCCGTCGCGAATTTTTCGATTTTCGTTTTTGGCATGGCCGTGCGCCTCTTTAATCCTTTGTACGCAGAAGGAACACTTTTCCATGACCCCTTTGCTTCTTACCGTGACATTGGGGTTCAACTGCAGATTCAGCGGCTCATCAAATTTCCAGTCGAACCAGTTGAATCGTCTCACTTTGTAAGGACAATTCTGGGCACAAAACCGTGTTCCGACACAGCGATTATAAATCTGGTTATTCAATCCTTCTTTTCCGTGGTAAGGAGCGTAAACAGGACAAACGGCTTCGCAGGGTGCATTATCGCAATGCTGACAGAGCATGGGAAGAAAGATCAATTTTTCTTTATCATTTTTATCTTCATAGCGCTCAATTCTCAACCAGGTCATTTCCCTGCCGTTGGCCAATTGTTCTTTTCCTACCACCGCCACGTTGTTTTCGGCATAACAAGCCGCCACACAAGCGCTGCACCCTATACACCGATCCAGGTCAATCACCATTCCCCAACGATATCCTTCGTGGGGATGCGGTTTGTAAACATCCCGTTTTTTGTCGTACCCCTCCTCGATTGGCAGGGTCAGAGGGAAATCATTCATGGTCAGACCTTCTTTCTTTGGGTGCTTATCTCCTTTTTGGTCTGCCGACAAGGAAACAGCAATTTTCCTTTTATATTGCGACCTGCTGCCATCCGTCTTGGGAAGCTTTCTAACACGCCCGGCTTTTTTTAACCCTGTCAGTGGAACTGAATAAAACATTCCGTCGGAATTAGGGGTACGGCCATTATTGATTAATTTCAATGGATTGCTGCCATTGCCCTCGGCAAACCTGCCATAAACCTCATGACCCAAACCGATTGGCATCACCACCAAATTCTGGTGAACTCCCGTGAATGAATAGGCCGGAGCCTGCAAAGTCGAATTTCCCGCTTGAATCTCCATGACATCCCCCTGCCGTAAACCGTTCTTCTTCAAGGTTTCCGGATGGACCATCGCCATGGATTCCCAGGCAATACTGGTCACAGGATCGGGAATTTCGTTGAGCCAGGGTTTGTTGGCTCCCCTGCCATCAAAGTATTTCAAGGAAGGAACCGCCAGGAAGCTTAAGGACTCATTGTTGCTCGTTAGCGACGTTAATGCATTGCTTAAGACATCGGCAGCCCCGGGGTTTACCGTGAATGGTACTGCACCGGCAGTTAATTGTTCGTCAAAGTTTCCCCCGGTCTGAATCATTTTCAACCACAGCTTTATGGTGTTTTTCTCTTTGGCGGGGAAAAGCGTATCCATTAAGTAGTGCTGGTAATTCTCAAATGAATGCAGGGCTTCTACCAGTTCAATAAAGATATCACCGATTTGTGGTGAATGGGTCAGTTTGCCCATGGCCGGTTGGGAAGTTGATATCAAGCCGGTTTTCCCCGAATACGCATCCCAGGTCTCTAAAGGGAGGCGAACAGGAAAAACAAGATCGGATTCCTGCGAACTCTCATCAAGGGATGAGGAGAAACTGACCTTGAAAATCTTCTTGTCGGCAAAGATGTTTTTCAAATGCTCGTTACCGGGCAGGGTATACAGGGGATTTGTCTTAAAAAGCAGCAAAACAGATGTTTGACCTTGAACATTCTTTAAAAAAGCGTCCATCTCATTTCCCCTGGCAACTTTTTCAACCCCATGTCTTTCCGCAAAGTTATAAAGCGCGAGGTCTTTGTCCAGCAGCAGATTTATCAGGGCAGTTGAAAGCTCCAGGGCAAATGAAGATTCTGTTGGTGACGAGCCACCCAGCACCAGCGGTTTTTTGGCCTGTTGTAGCCTTTTTGTAATCGATTCCAGCTTTGTAGTCGCTACTCCTGTCTGTTCTTCTATCCTGGAGAAAGTATATGTGCCCGTAATCGACTGCAAGCGGCCGACCATTCCCCGGGGCAGATGAGCCGTACTGACCTTCTGCAGCAGCTCCCGCATGATACCCAAAGCTATCATTACTTCATTACCCGGTGAAACTGATATAAAAGAATCGGCATTTGCGGCAGTCAGCGACATGAAAGGACCGATATGGACAAACATCCCTTTTTGGTTGTCATCGGTCCCATGCATTGCCTTGAATTTTCCTGCATATTCCACAGGCGACAGCCATGTTTCCAGAAAATCAGCTCCAAAACCCAGGATAAAATCCGCATCGTCAATCTTATATGACGGTAGGATACCTTTGCCGAAAAGGGCCTGGTGTGCAGCTCGTAATGAATCGTATGAAAAAGCTTCGTAATGGATTGGAGCACCGGATCGCCATTCTTTCAGGCATGTTTCGAACAACCGGGAAAGCGGATCACCCACCGAACCGGTTACCATTTTGATGCGATTGGTACCTTTTTCAACAGCCTCGCTAATTTTCGCACTCAAGAGTTCAAAGGCATCGTCATAGCTGATATCCTCAAAAGCCCCATCTTTTTTTAGTTTAGGAGTGGTAAGCCTGTCCGGATCATAGATGTCCTGTAAAGCGGACTGGCCACGAATGCAAAGCTTTCCCCTGTTAATTGGATGAAGGGGATTTCCTTCAAGTTTGATAACTCTCCCTTCACGGTTTTTAGCCAATACACCGCAACCCGCCGGACATTCCGCACAAGTGGAGGCGTACCAGGATGCCTTACCTGTCACCATGTCTTCGGGAGCTATGACGAGTGAGAAGAGGTTTTTATCTTGAGTTCGATTACAGCCATAGGCAAAACTGACACTGCCCAATCCAGCGGCTTTTAGGAAGGTGCGCCGATCCATTAGAGATACCTGTGCAATAATTTGACTGGTGTCGATTGGTTGATAATTTGTAAAAGTAATCCAGCCCATAAGCGCATACCTCTATCGTTGCAGCTATGCATCGTATGAGACATGATTTACACGGCTTTGGGCCGGCCTATTTTATTTACCAGCAAGTGCAAGCTATATAAAAGGGCCGGAATTGTCAATTTTTTTCTAGCCTTTTTTGATCAGGCTTCAGCAAGATCGATAACGTTCGATAATACTTGAATAGCTGTCCGGCAATTCCGTTCATCAAATATTCGTTGCTTTGTTCCAAGCCTTCAGTTCTTAAGATCACCGGCTGCTCAAGGTTAAAATTGGCTTGGGCAGCTTCAGAAATGAGTTGTTCATTTAACTTGGGGAAAAAAACCAGCTGTTGGTTTACCAGCACTGCTTCAATAATTTAACTGTACGATAACAATGGTTTGCCTACTCATCCGACACCTAACCCACTTGGTCGGAAAAACTCTATAATTCAAGTAAAGTAAGAAGTATTATTCTTCAGCTATGCTCTAATCGATGTTTTTTTTGTATTGAATTTGACAGACGAATCATTTCAAAATAAAAAAAAAGCTTCATCGCTGCACTACCAATCCTTAAGCAGGCTTTATCTAAATTATTCCGCAAGCGTATTGTAATGTTTGAAATTTCATCGCAAAAAGCCGCTCAACCACTGGAGAAAGCCAGGGAAATAAATGATGTTTTGCATGATATTTCCCAGGCCATCAACGAATCTGTTGAGCTTGATGACCTCTTCATAAAGATACACCTTGCGCTGGGCAGAATTATTGATGTCACCAATTTTTATATCGCGTTATACCAGTCCGACAAGAATACTGTTAGCTTTCCTTTTTTCATCGATTCCGTGGTTACAAATGACAGTTCCAAGGTCTACCCTTTGGAACAAATGAAGGGATCACTAACAACAAAAGTGATCTCTACGGGTGAGCCACTGTATATTACCTTGCACGATATTCATAAACTGCTAGAGGAATTGGGCCACCCTCCCTTTGGTAAACCTTGCGCGGTATGGTTGGGAGTACCTTTACGTGTACGAGGAAAAGTAATGGGGGTCATAGCCGTGCAGAATTACGAGGATAAAACGGCCTATACTCATGATGATATCAGGCTGCTCAGCACGGTTTCGGACCAGGTTGCAATTGCCATCGAATTGAAACTGAAAGAACAATCTCTCAAAGAAAGCGAAAGCAGATATCGCAACCTGGTGGAAAAAATCCGGGAAATCATCTATCTAACGGATGCGGATGGTAATATTGTTTATGTCAGCCCGATAGCAGAGAATCTGCTGGGGATGTCCATCAAGCAGCTGACCGGTGATAAGGGGTACTATCGATACAAACACTGCAACGAATCCGTTGAAAGGAAAAGCTTCGATGAGTTTATTTATGAGGACGATCTAAAAAAGGCCAACAAGGTGTTTCAAAAGGCGTTGTCCGACAGAAAATCGTTCCAGCTTGAATATCGAATCAAAACAAAAAAAGGAAAATTAAACTGGGTTATTGAAAAAGGGCAGTTTTTTAAGGACGAAGAAGGCAGGAACAGACTGGAAGGCATAATTCTCAATTATCAGGAACAAAAACGGGCTGAAATGATAAATAAAGCCTTGTTCAATATATCCAATGCCGTAAACGTCACTGACGACCTGGACGATCTTTACCGTTCCATACATCAGTCCCTGCGACTGGTGCTTAACGCGGATAATTTTTTTATCGCTTTGTATGAGGCTGATAAAGACGTACTTACCTTTCCTTACAAAAAGGATTTGATCGATCCCGAGGAGATTGAAAAAATTACGGATGTCAGCAACTCAACCTCTCTCACAGGCTTCCTCATAAGATCCCGCAAACCTTTGCTGCTCAATAAAAAAGAATCGTTTGCCCTCGTTCGAAGCATGGGGGGCAGCCATATTGGCAAACCTTCCGAAGTCTGGATGGGAGTCCCGCTCATGATACGTTCTGAAGTGATCGGGGCCATGGTTTTGCAAAGTTACGAAGATCCGAATCTTTACAGTGAAGAAGATTCGAGAATTCTGATTTCGGTTTCGGAACAGGTGGCAACGGCTATCGAGAGGAAAAGAGCTGAAGCGGCATTGAGAGATACCCAGGAAATGCTGATTGAAAGTGCCCACAAAGCCGGAATGGCCGAAATTGCCAGTGGCACGTTACACAACGTCGGGAATATTCTTAACACGGTGAAGGTGTCAACCGATATCATCAACAGTATCAACAGGGAATCTTCCTATTTCCTGTTCAAGCAGGCAAATCAACTGTTAAAAGAGAATTTTGACAATTTGGATGATTTCTTATTGAATAATCCCAAGGGAAAACAATTACTTGAATACTATCTTCGCCTGGAATCCACCTTTGAATCGGAAAATCGTCAGATTCAAGAACAGGTTTACCGCCTTCATGACAAGATTCAATTAATGACCGATGTCATTTTTGACCAGCAAGCCTATGCGGGAGGAGGTTTATTGGTTTCCGAACATCCGGCTGATGAGATTATCGACACGGTTTTGAAAATGCAGGCGGATATGCTTTCCAAGCACCATATTCATGTTGTGAAACAATTTAATCCTGCCTATAAAATTAAAATTCACAAAACAAAGTTCATCCATGTTCTTATCAATTTGGTGAAAAACGCCAAGGATTCAATGTTGAATCAAGCGGAAGAAAACCGCAAACTTGTCATTGGAGTCGATCAGGTGGATGATCAGGTGCATATTACGGTCGAAGACAACGGGGAAGGCATAGCGGAAGCGATCAAAGTCCAGCTGTTTCATCACGGGTTCACCACCAAAAAAGACGGTCATGGTTTCGGACTTCACAACAGCGCCAACTATATGCAGGAAATGCAGGGAGAAATCCGGGTAGAGAGCAAAGGCCCCAAGCAAGGTGCCATTTTTACCTTGGTCGTACCCTGTGTTCGTTAGAATAAGCACACCTTGCTGACGCCTTAAACCACCTGGTATCCCCCAATCCAAAATTCCATTTCCCGGCCTTCTCTATCTACGGTAGCAAAGCTGTAACTGGTCCAGAAATCATCATTTACTTCAGCCACAGCGCCCAGTTTATCAGATAGCAAGTCGATGTTATTCTTAAGATCTTGTTTAAAATTGTTTACAAAGAGAAGCATTAATTTATTTTCAGCATCTTTATCTCTCAATGTATCCAAATCATCCCTTAATTCACTGATAGCTCTTGCTTCACCGGTTTCCATCCAGTGTTTCATTTCAACCACCGCAAACGGATCCTGGGTTGCTCCCGGGTGATTCAGCACCAGGTCTTGCGTGTTTTGTCTTGTAAAGACAGCATATGGATAATGTCGGAAAAGTGATCTCAAAATGATGTAATGATAAAAGCCTTCGTTTTTAATCCTGAGTAAACCGCCATCTTCATTAGCATAGGCTCTCTTATTGCTGTTCACTGCTGCCCGTAAGTTTTTGTCCTCATTCTCCAGGGCCGAGCCTGCCATTTCAACCAACGTTACCATCTCCTTTTTCATCTTAATTGCCCCCTTCCTCAGTCAATCAAATTGCTTCCGATCACCTGTCATCCCGACACGCAATCGCTCCGAAAAAATATCCCCACTAACCTTGAGGATAATATATCCTAATACTATTTATCTCAAGCATTATTTAAATTCATCCGATTCTTGCGATTGAACAACAGCTTCGATTTAAAGGACAAAAAAACGCGCGAATGTTTGCTGTACATTTAGCTATTTCGATTTGATCATTCAGCTGCTTGGAAAACAGATCGTATCTTTTTTTTTAATCCGGACACTGTTGATGAATGCAGACTCTTTTGATACTTTTTACGATTAAGGGTTTTTATTTGCAGAAGAGCTTAAACGATAGGGCATCCACCAAACGAACCAATCACTGAATATCATTATGAAATCAATTCTTGTAATCGGCGGGGCCGGCTATATCGGGAGCCATGTTGTGCTTTCCTTTCTTAACGCCGGGTTTGATGTAACTGTTCTGGACAATCTGAGCTCCGGAAGACAGGTCAATCTTTTTGATGAAGCAAAATTTATCCATGCGGATCTTCTGGATCGGGTCGCCCTCAATGAGGTTTTCGAAAAACCGTACGATGGTGTGATTCATCTGGCTGCGTTAAAAGCAGCAGGTGAATCGATGATTATACCCGAACAATATGCTTACCAGAACATAAACGGCACCATGAACCTGTTGGAAGCGCTCTCCAATTCAAAAACCAGAATTCTGATATTTTCATCTTCCGCGGCTGTGTATGGTCTACCCAAATACCTGCCCCTTGATGAAAAACATCCCCTGGAGCCTGTTAACTTTTACGGGTTTACCAAGTTGGAAATAGAAAGGTTTTTGGATTGGTTTTACAGGTTGAAGGGAATTCACTATGCCAGCCTGCGATATTTCAATGCTGCCGGCTATGACACTGAAGGAAGGATTAAGGGCTTGGAGCAAAAACCGGCCAACCTGATTCCAATTGTCATGGAAGCAGCCATCGGTAAGAGAGAAAAGGTGGATGTTTATGGTAACGATTATCCAACTCCGGATGGTACCGGAATCAGGGACTACATTCATGTTTCGGATCTCGCAGACGCTCACCTCAAGGCTTTCAACCTGGTACATAAGAAAGGAGAATCTTTGGCAGTAAACCTGGGGACTGGCAGAGGACATTCTGTTCTTGATGTGATCAAGATGGCTGAGAAAGCTTCGGGCAAGCCCATCAAACACGAATTTACGGATAGAAGACTTGGTGATCCCGCAGAACTGTATTCCACAGCAAAGAATGCCGAGATGTTGTTAAAGTGGAAGCCTCAATTCAGCGATCTTGAGACGATCGTATCTTCCACCTGGAAGGTATACAAACCGCGTTGATTGTGAACGATTATTCGGCTGTTTCAAACAGGCAGACGGATCACAAAGGCGGCCCCTTTACCTGGATTGGATGCCACGGAAATAGTTCCCCCGTGATTCTCCGTAATGATAAAATAAGACACTGCCAGACCTAAACCTGTTCCCACACCCAATTCCTTGGTGGTGAAAAACGGCTCAAAAATTCGTTTTTGGGTCTGCTCATCGATACCCGGTCCGTTGTCCTCGATCTCCACACGAACAAATTCCTGATCCGGAATAACTCTCAAATGAAAACTGGGTTCCGAATTATTGCCCGGATTTTCTGCCATGGCTTGAGCGCCGTTTTTCAGGATGTTGAAGAATACCTGCTGAATGGTATTCGCCTCACACGGGACTTTTGAGGCTTCAGTATTGTATTCCCGGACAATCTTTATTCTTTTAAAATCGAATTGTTTTTTTAAATCATACTCGTTATATGCCAGTTCAATAGTTCTATCCAGTAAATCCGCCAAGTCATGTTTTGAATACAGAGTGCCGGCCTTGTAACTGAAGTTCAGCATATTTTCTATGATCTTTGCGGCCCGGTGTCCCGCTTCTAGTATTTTTTCGATGGTGTTGTCGAGTTTGCGCCGTTTAAAATATTCCCCAATTTTTTCTATGGTGGTTCCGGCTTGTTCAGCGATCGCCGCATTTTTAGGTAAGTCGACCGATAATCTGTTCCGGATTACCTGCAGATTTTGAATGATTCCCGCCAAAGGATTGTTGATTTCGTGAGCCATTCCGGCAGCCAGCCCACCTACGGTGAACATCTTCTCGGATTGCAGCATGATCTCTTCCATGCGGACTCTTTCCGTCACATCTTCCACCAGAATA